>JAAWGR010000005.1 GCA_022795445.1 Oscillibacter sp.
ATGGCGCAGAGGTTCTCCCGCGCCGCCTGGTCCTCCCGGCTCATGGAGGACGCCCGCCGCCCGGCGGCCAGGGCCTCCCGCTGGCTCTTGAGCTGTCCCACCAGCAGCTTGGACGCCTCCGCTCCCGGCTTGGCCAGCTCCGTCCGCACCGTCTTCAGTCCCGCCAGAAGAAGGGTCTGGACCGTCTCGGCGGCGCACACGGCCCGCAGATACTCTGTCACCCCGTCCAGCAGCAGCCCCAGCAGGGACAGCCGCTCGTCAAACTGCGCCTCCCGGGCCCGGTCGTGGATGGCCTGGTCCGCCTTGCCGGAGAGGATCTTGTCTACCTGATAGTCGGAGCGGTACTTCTTGAACAGGTCGTAGTACACGGAAAAATCCTTGGCAATTTTCCGGTTCTGGAGGTACTGGCCCGCCAGGTTCTCATCGATGGTCAGGCCGTGCTGCTCATACAGCCGCATCATGTCCGACAGGTCCGACCAGCCCCGGGCGGTGACGAACCGCTTGCCGTCCACCGTGGTCTCCACCTGGTAAAAATCCGACTTTTTGATCTCCAGATAGGTCATCACCGCCGGGTGGGTCCCCCGCTGGTAGGCGTACTCCTTCCAGGCGTCGAAATCCGGCTCCACGTCCACCCGCTTGAGCCGGTCCCAGGTGACGATGTCGAACTCCCGGACGGAGCTGTTATACTCCGGCGGGTTGCCTGCCGTCACCACGATCCAGCCCTCAGGGACCCGGTGCCGCCCAAAAATCTTATACTGCAAAAACTGGAGCATGGAGGGGGCCAGGGTCTCGGACACGCAGTTGATCTCGTCCAGAAAGAGAATGCCCTCCTTCACTCCGGCGTCCTCCATCAGGTCGTAAACAGAGGCGATGATCTCGCTCATGGTGTACTCGGACACGTCGTACTCCTTGCCGCCGTAAGTTTTGCGGACGATGAAGGGCAGGCCCAGTGCGCTCTGGCGGGTGTGGTGGGTCATAGAGTAGCTCACCAGGCCCACCCCCAGCTCCGATGCGATCTGCTCCATGATGGCCGTCTTGCCGATGCCCGGAGGGCCCATCAGAAACACGGGCCGCTGCTGTTCGATGGGGATGACATAATTGCCGAACTGGTCCTTGGTGAAATACGCCGTCATGGCGTTTTGAATCTGCGTTTTGGCTTGTTTGATATTCATGTAAAAACCCTTCTTTTCAAAATTCTGATTGTATTTTGTATGAAATTATGATATACTGCTTGTAAGGAGGTGGTATTATGCCAAACATTCGCCCGATCTCCGATTTACGGAGCAGCGCCAATGAAATTTCCGATTTCTGCCGTCAGACCGGGGAGCCGGTCTATATCACCCGCAACGGGACGGGGGACATGGTGGTGGTCAGCATGGAGGCTTACGAACGCCAGCAGGCCCTAATCGACCTGTACGGAAAGCTGGCCGTGGCGGAACAGGAGATCGCCTCCGGCGCGGAGGGGGAAGACTTTCTGACCTTCGCCCGCCGGTTGAGGGAGTCTGTGCATGGAGCGGTATAAGGTCAAAATCTATCCCACCGCCCAGCAGGACCTGCGGGAGATCGCGGACTATCTCAATACCCTCTCGCCCAGTGCCGCCCTGCGGTATTACGACAAGCTGACCGAGGAGATCGCCGGCCTGTCAACCATGCCGGAGCGGTGCCCCAAGCCACAGAACCTGGCGTTGGCGGCAAAAGGCTACCGGTATCTGATTGTGGAAAACTATCTGATTTTTTATGTCGTGTCCGGAGGCACGGTGCAGATACGGCGCATCCTATACGGCCGCAGAGATTACCGCGCACTGCTTTGAAGTAAATTTGAATGATCCCCGCCCGCCGGAGCTGCCCGGCGGGCGGATGTTTGTTTTACAGATTTTTCAGTTTGAATTCGTTCATCGGATCCGCAGGCTTGAGGCTTTTCCCTGCATACTCCAGCACCGCCGCTTTGGCGGCAATGTTGTTCTGCCTGTCGCACTCCTCCAGCAGGGGGTCGATGTCCTTGCGGACAATCATCTTCTCGGCAAACATGAGCCGCAAAAGCGCCTCGTGTTGGATGGCTTTAGGATACAGCCGCTTTTTCTGTCCCTTGATGTACTTGAGATACCCCGCTTTGATTTCCTCGTCCAGCGCTGCGCCGTCCAGGTACAGCTTGGCAAAGCCGCGGCACGCGCCGGGCTTGCCCGCCGCGTCAAAACCGCCAACGGGGATATGGGGCGCGATGATTGCCGGGCGACTGTTCTTAAATACGGACTTGTCGATCGTCGTGACGCTCTCTGGGATGGTCACGCTGGTCAGGCCCGTGCAGCCTCCTCGATTGCCGTGACGCCCGCCGGAATGGTCACGCTAGTCAGGCCCGTGCAGTAATAGAAGGTATTGTCCCAAATTGCCGTGACGCCCTCCGGGATGGTCACGCTGGTCAGGCCCGTGCAGTCCTCAAAGGCATAATCGCCGATTTTCGTGACGCCCGCCGGGATGGCGACATCGCCGCCGGGACCGGTGTACTTGGTCAAAACGCCGTTCTTAATGACAAAATCCTGCTTGTTTTCCATGGTAAAATACCTCCTGAAAAATATTTGAATTTGACAAAATTAAATTTCGTCCTTCTGCAAAATCAGCTTGATGGCCCAGGAGGGGCACGTCGGGGTTATTATACTCGTCCTCCACAAAGACGAAGGCGGCGGCGTAGTCCGGTTTTTTCTCCGGGAAGCTGCCGTACCCGTCGGTGAAGTAGATGAGGCCTCTGAGGTTCTGAAACTCTTTTTTCCGCCGCAGCTCGTCCACACGGGCGAACACGGGCCGGAAGTCGGTGCCCCCCAGGCCCTTGATGGTCATGGTTTTTAGGTATGCGTCAAATTCCTCCTGGCTGGTGATCTTCACATCCTCCTGAATGTCCGCGTCGCACTGGAGGATGTGGAGATTGATTTTTGAGAAAAAGCTCTCGGTGGATTTCAGCACATTATAGGTCTTCTGGACAAATTTCTGCACCAGCTCCCCAGAGGTGGACCCGGAGGTGTCAATGGCAATCACAAATTCCCGGATGCGCTTGACCTCCCGGTATTCCAGCGGTTCGATGAGGGGCATATTTTGATAGAGCTTCAGCCCGTAGGTGTAGTAGACGTAGTCGAACTCGTCCGGGTCCAGCCGCATGACCTCCCCACGGACGGCGAACTTTTTCAAAAAGGCGGTGTAGTCGTACTGCTCCCGGTTGACGGCCTGTAGGTTCTGGGTCAGCGACCCGGCCCGGTCCCCCTGGAGCTTGGAGAAGGTTTCCAGCTCCATCTGCATCCGCTGGGAAATATCCTTCCAGGTCTGCTCCATGGACGCGGAAGCGCTGCCGGAGCTGTTTTCACCGCCTCTCCCGTCTCCGTTTTCACCGCCGCGCTGACCGCTGTTTCCGTCTGCTGCCGCCTGGTCCTTGGGCGGGAGATACCAGGGGGCGTGGTCGTCCCCCTGAAACAGCTCCCGCAGGGCCTCCGGTTTTTTGGGCGGGTGGTCGAGAAAATAGCGATAGAGCTTTTCGGCAGTGAGCTGCTTGACCTCGCCCCGGAGCCGCCCCAACTCGGCGGCCTGCCGCTCCTGGCGCCTGGCGGCGGTACTGGGGAGCAGCAGGCCGTTGATGACCTCCTCCACCGCAATGTCACAGGCCAGGTTCCACAGCGGCTTGTTCACCAGAGTGTGTATGTACATATGCCGGAAGACACAGTGCATCACCAGATGGAGGTAGTCCCGAACAGCCTGCTCCTTCTCCTCCTTGTAGCGCAGAAGGACGTGGCGGGGGTCGTAGTACAGCCGATGTCCGTCGGTGGCAAAGGACAGCGGCGCGGGGGTGAGGACGAATTGGCTCAGGGCGGCGTCCAGAAAGCGCAGATTGACCAAAAGAGTGTTCCAGGAGAGCAAAAGCACCTCACGGGCCAGCGATTCCGCTTGTGTCATGGCGGGTCCCTCCTGTTGTTCAACTATGCTGTCTGCATATTGTTTTTGCGCCCCGGATATGATAAAATAGTAAAAATTTTTTGCGAACTGCGCCCCGGCCAAACATAAAAAGCGGAGGAACACGATATGAGCGGAAAATCGGATTTTGTCATTGAGAACGGCGTTTTGAAAAAGTACAAAGGTCCCGGCGGGGATGTCACCATCCCAGAGGGTGTCACGGAAATCGGTGATGATGCCTTCTCCAGCTGCATAAACCTGAAAACTATGGCGCTGCCCATGAGCATCGAGGATTTTGGGGGGCATTTTCCAGAAGGCAGTCAAGAGAAAGCCCTGCTTCGCCCAACAGCTGGAGGAAGAGAGCACGCGTGAACGGATGACAGCAAAGGACTTGGCGGGGTCTGGCTGTTCCAGAACGCAAAGGCATTCGAGAACCTTTGCAAGAAGTACATAAAAGCGCCGCTGGAGCCCAATGTGGAGGCCATGGCGGAGCTGCTGCTGGAGTGCGGCAAGGCCGCCCACTTCAAGCGCGGGACAAATTTCGTGCTGGACCATGCGGACGCGCTGGACCCGGCGGTAATCCAGAAGCTCTATGACGCGGCGGAGGCCACAAAGGCCCCGGCCTTTGTGGTCCTGTGCGCTATCGTGCCCTATGCCAGTCAATATGAACGCCCCGCCGGCATCGGGTGGTATGAATTCCACTATATCCAGGTGAAAAATGTGAAGGCCGCGGACGAAACCGCGGCGCTGCTGGACCAGGAGTCCCTGCTGGCCCTGCTGGAGGCCCTGGCCCAAAATCACGCCTCCTGGTATATCCCCTACTGCCGCTGCGCCGACGGCAAGCGGATTGCCTCCCTGGTCAGCCAGATGCGCGCCTGGGCCAGTTGGTATATATACGGCGCCACAGACCGGAGCAATATCATGACGGTCCGAGACGCCCTGATGCTCAGCGACACCCGGGAGGCTATGCTGTACCTGGGCCAAGGAAAGCGCAGCTTTTTGGAAGAGTATGCCAAGCTCCAGGGCACCAATGCCGATCCCCTGCGGGATACGGTGCTGGCGGACTTCGGCCTGGACGAGAACGGCAAGAAGGTCTACGACCTGGGCGGGAACACCGTGACCGTCCCCCTGGCTCAGGACCTGACTTTGGGCATTTATGACGAAAACGTCCAAAAGGCAGTAAAATCCGTTCCCAAGAAGGGAGCGGATGAGGCGAAGTGCACCGCCGCCAAGGCGGACGTGGCCGAGCTGAAGAAGAACATCAAAAAAGTGGTCAAGGCCCGGTACGCCCAGCTTTTTGAGCGCTTTCTGGACAGCAAGACCTGAAAAGCCGATGGGTGGATAACGGCCTATGCCGGAGAAAATCCCGTCCTGCGCCAGGTGGCCAGCCTGCTGGTCTGGAGCCAGGACGGCAGGACCTTTACCCTCCGGGAAGGAGCGCTCATCGACAGCGGCGAACAGCCCTATACCTTTGGCAGCAAGCCCATCCGGCTCGCTCACCCCATGGAGATGAAGCCGGGGGATGTGTCCGCGTGGCAGAGATATTTCAACGGCCACGCCATTAAGCAGCCCTTCGCCCAGGTCTGGGAGCCGTTCATGCGCCCGGAGACCGTCCGTGTGGACCGTTATCAGGGCTGTGAAGTCCCGGTGTACCGCTTCAAGGGCCAGGAGAAGCATGGTATCGACTTCGAGTATGACCAATGGAGCTCGGACCAGGACCTGAGCATCTATTTCTCCGATCATGCATTGGAGTTTAATGCGGGTGCGGTATTGGGACGGTATGAGATCTACCTGGACAAGCCCCTGACTCTTGGGAAATTCACCTCCAAGACCTACACCCGGCTGACCAACCACATCGTGGCCCGGCTGGACCAGTGGACCATTATCGGGCGGATCATGAGGGACGACGTTACCATCATGGCCCAGATGAAGGGGACCACCCTAGCCTAGGTGATGCAGTACCTGAACCTGGCCATCGACAACGGCAAGACCAACATCACCGCCGAGCTGCTCAACTATAAAAATGAGCACTTCCCCGGCTTCGACCCCATGGCGGAGTTTACCTTGGACGATCTGTAACGTTTTGTTACCAAAAACAAGGGCGAAATGAGATTCAAAGCATTATTGCAATGAAGTATAGTAGCGGTAAGCAATGCGCCGGTATAGGCCGATGTTCATAAAACAGTGTCAGCGGTATTGTGTCGGGGACAAGGCTTTCAAAAAGCCCTATGCGGCGGCATAGGCGTTTTGTCCTGTCCTTGCGCTCCTGTGCCTTTTGCTCCTGCACGAGCTGTCTGCGCCTGTTTTCAAGCTGTCGGATTTCTTCTTCAATGCTCATGATTTTTTCGGTTTTGGTCTTTGCCACGGCTCAAAGGGTGAATTTCCCCGTCCCCGTTTGGTCGCTTGACGAGGGCATTTTCCAAAATCCGCTGTACGTTTTCAAAGTCGGCGCGGTCAACAACCGGCTCATGCACATTTTCCGTAATCTGCCACAGGGATTTGTCCCGCAGGTGGTAGTTGGACATCACCGTGTACCCCTTGTTCCTCTCCACGCGGAATACTGACATGGTTCTCCGCTCCTTTCGGTGTCTGGACATGAAAAAACGCCGCAGACTTTTCATTATCTGCGGCGTTAGCCTGTCCTTGTTCTATTCGGTTTTTGTGTTCCCACACTCCATATCAATAACGACCGAAACGGTGATGTAGTCCTCAACGCGCTCATTGCGGAGTTTATCGCCCTCGGCGTCAAACACCACATGACGGGCAAAGTGCTGAAAACGCAGGATTTCTACGAGTTTCCTCTTTGTAGCACCACAATCGTCTCCACATGTGCAGTTTTAGGGAACATATCAACTGCAACAGCGCGGGCTGCCGTGTATCCGCTTTCCGCAAAAAGCCTCACATCCCTGCCGAGTGTAGCGGGGTCGCAGGACACATACACGACTCGCTTTGGCTTCATGCCTACAATCGCTGCAATTACCTCTGGCGCCAGTCCCTTGCGCGGCGGGTCTACCGTAATAACGTCTGGCCGCAGTCCCTCCATGGCCAGTCTAGCCGCAATACTTGATGCATCGCCATTAAAAAACTCTGCGTTTTGTATCCCATTCCGTACAGCGTTCTCTTCCGCATCCCGGATGGCCGCCGGCACAATTTCCGCACCAATTACACGCTTTGCCTGGCGCGCCATACACAGTGTAATCGTCCCCGCTCCACAGTACAAATCCAGCGCCGTTTCTTCGCCTGTCAGCGCAGAAAACTCCAGCGCCTTGCCATAAAGCACCTCCGCCTGGGCTGGATTCACTTGGTAAAACGATGGCACAGACAGCTTGAATGTCAAGCCGCAGAGAGTATCCAGCAAGAAACTGCGCCCCCAAACCGTTCGGAAATGCTCACCTAAAATCACATTGCTTTTCTTTGTATTCACGTTCAGCACAACACCCACGGTTTTCGGCACAACGGCTAGAACCATCGCCGTCAGTTCCGCTTCTTTCGGTAGTTTCTTACCATTTGCCACAACACAGCAAAGACTTTCGCCCTGCCGGTTAACCCGCACATAAATGTGCCGGATTAAGCCCCGGCCTGTCTTCTCATCATAGGCGGAAACTGCATACCGCCGCATCCAGTTCCCTACTGCCTTTGCGGTCTGGTCACAGGCTTCTGGTTGGAGCAAACAGCGATCTACTGGCACTATCTGATGGCTCCGCGCTTGGTAAAAACCAATCTCACCACCACATCCAACCGGGTATTGACTCTTATTGCGGTAACAGAATGGATTTTTCGCCCCTAGAATTTCCTCCACCTGCACAGAGGAACCGCCAAGCCGAAACAACGCATCCTGAACACGCTGCCGTTTTGCCAGCAATTCTTCTGTATAATCCAAATGCCGGAAATCACAGCCCCCGCATTTCCCAAAGTATGGACAATCCGGCTCTACCCGGGCTGGTGAAGGCTCAAGAACCCTCACCAGCTCTCCGGCAGCGCTTGACTTCATTATTTTACTAATCCGAAGCTCGATGGCCTCTCCCCGGATAACTCCCGGCACAAAAACCACCACGCCATTTACGCGGACAATTCCCAACCCTTCGCTGGAATACCCCTCTACCAAACCAGAGTATACTGCATTTTTCTCCAAATTCTCCATCCAACACAAAATCCTTTAATTGAAACTGACCTTTTAGGCTTACGCCTCCCACTTCTCCAACAACTGCCGCAGCTGATCGGCGTATTTGGCGAGGGACTTGTTGTCCCGTCCCTTGCTGCGCTTGATGAACTCTGTAAGCATGCCGCCGATGGACACCAGCCGGTCGTAAGCCGGAGCATTCTTGGAACTGCCTGCAACCTTGGCTTTCCGTTCCGGCAGATAACCACGCTCCAAAATCGCATTGGTTTCCAAGTCATACACTTCCGTATACTGCGGCGCATGGGCCGGAATGCCCATCCCCACCAACGTTTGGGCGAAGAATGGCGCAACCTCCCGGTCGCCGTGCACCACGAATACCTGCTGCGGTTTTGGGTCCTTGAAATTCGAGATCCAGTGCAGCAGATGGTCCCGGTCCGCATGGGAACTCAGGCCGGTAAAATTCTCCAAATGCGCTTGGACCGAAATTTCCTCGCCAAACAGTTTTACGCTTGTTGCACCTTCCAAAAGCTGGCGGCCCAAGGTTCCCTCACCCTGATAGCCTACAAACAAAACCGTACATTCCGGCCGCCAGAGATTATGCTTCAAGTGGTGGCGTATACGGCCCGCGTCGCACATGCCGGAGGCGGAGATGATCACCTTCGGCGTAGGGTCTTCGTTCAGGGCCTTGGACTCCTCGCTGCTCTCCGTCAGGCACAGGTTAGGGAAGCGGAACATATTGGTTCCCTTTCGGACAAGCCACACGGCATCATGATCCATGTAGCCCCGAAGGTCGCTGTCGAAAATTGAGGTTGCTTTTTTCGCCAGGGGAGAGTCGATGTAAACAGGGAAATCCGGGCGAGAATGTACCATATGTTTTTCTTTTATTTCCCGGATAAAATACAGTAGCTCCTGTGTACGGCCTACGGCGAAGGACGGGATGATCACATTGCCGCCTCTGGCCATGGTTTCGTCAATGATCCGAGCCAGATTCTCCGTATAGCCCCAGTTTTCGGGATGGTTGCGGTCGCCGTAAGTAGATTCCATCACGACGTAATCCGCGCCGCAGAGCTGCACAGGGTCCCGAATGATAGGTTGGTTAATGTTGCCGATGTCGCCGGAAAAGACGATGCTCTTTTTCACGCCATTCTCCGTCAAATCCATGGCGATGAACGCCGAGCCCAGCAGATGTCCGGCGTCTACAAACTCCACCTCTACCCCCTCGCAGAGGCTGACGAACTGGCCATATTCGCAAGTGGTCATATACTGCATGACTTTCTCTGCGTCTTCCACCGTGTAGAGCGGTTCTGTCCGGGGCGCGCCGGAACGCTCACCCTTGCGGTTCCGCCACTCAGCGTCCTGCTCTTGGATGTGGGCAGAGTCCAGGAGCATGATCTCCAGTAATTCCGCCGTAAGGCGCGTGGTGAGGATCCGGCCTTGGAAGCCTTGCTTGACCAGCATGGGGATTCGCCCCGAGTGGTCAATATGGGCATGGGTCACGAGGACAAAATCGATGGTATTTGGGGCAAAGGGAAATTCGCCGTTGGAAACTTCATCCCGTCCCTGCTGCAAGCCGCAGTCAATCAGGATGCGCTTCCCGTTAATTTCCAGGCAATGGCAGCTGCCAGTTACACATTGATCTGCGCCGTAAAAACTAAGCTTCATTCTATATGCCCTCCCGATCGTTATTTTTGTAAAGGGTGCCAAAAACTCCAAAATGCTGCTGGCTTCAGTATAGCACAATTTGACAAGATTTACAACGGGAGATTTTCGTTTTCCTTCCCAGCAAAACCTGGACAGGTATGAACAGATATTGTATAATGTATATATCCTTTATTATGTTCTATAAACAAAACATTTTGCTGTTTGGAAGGAACTGCCATGTCCCTTGAAACATTGCTGATTCCCGCCCTGTTTGACCATCATTGGCCCCTCCTGCGCTGGGCGTTTGAAACGCCGAAGCGGCGCGCCGTAATTTTGGAGGAGGGAAATGGGATAGAAGAATTGGGCTTACGGCATCTGCACAACGATTTATGCTACCCCTTTGTTTTGATTGCCGGTCAGGTGCTTGCCGCCCTGCGGTCAGGGAAGTACGACCTGGCCCACACTTCCATTTTGATCTCCCAGGCTGCCGACGCCTGCCGGGGGTCCTGTTTGATCCGCCTTCTGCGGCCCGTGCTGAACCGGGAAGGATTTGCGCAAGTGCAGCTGTTGTCCTTAAACACCAGGGGGCTGGAGCATAACTGCGCTTTGCCGGTAAGCCTTACAATGGCCCGCCGCGCCTTAGCGGCGGTCTTTTGGGGCGATGCGCTGATGCTCTTGAGCCATCAGGTACGGCCCTATGAGGCTCAGGCGGGTGATGTAAACCGGCTGGTTCAACGCTGGACGCAGACACTTTCCGACGATTTACAGGCAGGGCGGAATTTGCTTCCGAAGGGGATTCTTCAACGATGCCGGGAGATTGCAGCGGATTTCCAAGCGGTTCCGATCATGCAGCGTCCTGTGCAGAAAGTTGCCGTTGTCGGGGAATTATATACCAAATACTGCCATTTAGGCAATTGGGATTTGGAAGCTTATTTAGAAGGACTTAGCTGTGAAGTTGGGGTAAACGGTTTGACCTGGTACGCTCTTTACTATATGGATACCCATCTGAAGGAAAGTCCGCTTCCGGTCCGGCTGGGCGGAAAGGCATTGATAGCTTGGGCTTTGCGGTTTCAGCGGAAGTTTGTGGAAGCTTTGCAGGGAGCAGGATTTACCGTTTTGCCGCTCTATCCGAAGCTGAAAGCGATGGCACGGCCGTCAGGGTGTGCATTGGGGTGCGGATGGCTGTTATCCGCAGAGGCTGCTGCCTGGGTGCAGGCGGGGTATCGGAAAGTACTCAGCGCCATGCCGTTTGGCTGTTTGCCGGGGCATGTTTATGCCAGAGGGATTTATGCGCAATTGCAGAGGGAACTGCCAGATGGGCTAATCGTAGGGGTCGATTATGATGCATCCACAAGAGAGGGAACGGTACAAAACCGTATCCGAATGTTGGTTGACAGCTAGGGGAACCATTTCCTTTCGGAATGCGTCTCCACAGCCTTCCTTCTTTTCACAAACGAAAAAAGAGCTTTTTGTGAATTTTTTGGAAAAGCGGCCTTTTTCCTTTGCAATTCCTGGGCGGTTGTGGTATGCTACACTTGCTTTTTTATGTGCATTCCTGCTTTCCAAATAGGAAAGCGGCGGAATTTGAAAGGATGTTGAAACAATCATGGGTCTGATGAAAAAGCTATTTGGCGATTACAGCTCGCGAGAGCTGAAATCGATCTATCCAATTGTAGACAAAATCGAGGCGATGGCCGATGAGTACAAAGCCATGAGCGATGCGGAACTGCAAGCCAAAACACCGGAATTTAAAAACCGCTTGGCTAACGGCGAAACCCTGGACGATATCCTGCCGGAAGCCTTTGCAGCCGTGCGGGAAGCCTCCGACCGTGTGCTGGGCCTGCGGCCCTACCGTGTGCAGCTGGTGGGCGGCATCGTCCTCCACCAAGGCCGCATCGCGGAGATGAAAACCGGTGAAGGCAAAACCCTTGTGGCTACTCTCCCCGCTTACCTCAACGCTCTGGAGGGCAACGGCGTCCACATTGTCACCGTCAACGACTACCTTGCCAAGCGCGACAGTGAGTGGATGGGCAAAGTCCACCGTTTCCTGGGCCTGAAAGTGGGCTTGATCGTTCACGGTCTGACCTCCCAGCAGCGGCAGGCTGCTTACGCCGCTGATATCACTTACGGCACCAACAACGAGATGGGATTCGACTATCTTCGGGACAATATGTGCATCTATTCTACGGAACTCGTCCAGCGGGGTCATGCCTTCGCCATCGTCGACGAGGTGGACTCCATCCTCATCGACGAGGCCCGGACACCTTTGATCATTTCCGGCCAGGGGGAAAAATCTACCCAGCTCTATGATATGGCAGAAATGTTTGTTTCCCGGCTGAAAAAACAGGTCGTTGTTCAAGTGGACAACAAAGAAGAAGAAGATACGGAAATCGACGCCGACTATATCGTCGACGAAAAGGCCAAAACCGCTACCCTCACCGCTCCTGGCATCGCCAAGGCGGAAGCATACTTTCATGTGGAAAATCTCTCCGACCCTTCTAACGCTACCCTCAGCCACCACATCAACCAAGCCCTGAAAGCCCATGGTACGATGAAGCGAGACATTGACTACGTGGTCAAGGACGGCGAAGTCATCATCGTCGACGAGTTCACCGGCCGCCTGATGTTTGGTCGGCGTTACTCTAACGGCCTCCATCAGGCCATCGAAGCTAAGGAACACGTTGATGTCAACAGCGAGAACAAAACCCTTGCGACCATCACCTTCCAGAACTATTTTCGGCTCTACAACAAGCTCTCCGGCATGACCGGTACCGCTATGACCGAACAGGAAGAATTCGGCACGATTTATAATTTGGACATCATCGAAATCCCCACCAACCGTCCCAACCAGCGCAACGACCATCATGACGTGGTTTATAAAACAGAAGCGGGAAAGTTCCGCGCCGTTATCGCGCAAATCAAAGAATGCCACGAAAAGGGCCAACCGGTGCTGGTGGGCACCGTCTCCATTGAGAAAAACGAACTTCTCAGCTCGCTCCTGTCCCGGGAGGGCATCAAGCACAACCTCCTCAACGCCAAGAACCATGAAAAAGAAGCCGAGATTGTCGCCCAGGCCGGCAAGCTGGGGGCTGTCACAGTCGCAACGAACATGGCGGGCCGCGGCACCGACATTATGCTGGGCGGCAACGCCGAGTATCTCGCACGGGCAGACCTGTCGAAGGCGGGTTACTCTGACGAGGTTATCACGGACGCCACCGGCTACGCCGACACTGACAACCAGGAAATCCTTGACGCGAGAAAGCTCTTTGCAGAAAAAATGGCTCAACACAAGGCGGAAATCGCCGACGAAGCCGATCAGGTGCGGGAAGTCGGCGGCCTGTTCATCATCGGTACCGAGCGCCACGAATCCCGCCGGATCGATAACCAGCTCCGTGGCCGTGCCGGCCGTCAGGGCGACCCCGGCGAGACCCGGTTCTATATCTCCTTGGAAGACGACCTCATGCGCCTCTTTGGTGGAGACCGGATCACTAACATGATGGAGCGCTTTGATCTGGACGAGGATACCCCCATCGAAAACAAAATGCTGACGAAAGCAATCGAAAATGCCCAAACCACTGTGGAATCCCGGAACTTCCAATCTCGTAAATCCGTTCTGGAATACGACGACGTGATGAACAAGCAGCGGGAGCTGATCTATAGCCAGCGGCGGCAGGTGCTGGACGGCATGGACATCAAGGAAACCGTGCTGAATATGATGCACACCTCCATTGCAAACCATGTCGCAATGGCCTTTTCTGAAAAAACGTCCTTGGATGCGGCAGCGTGCCAGGAAATGCTGCGTGGCCTGGAAGGCACCTATTTTGCCAAAGGCACAGTATCCGTCGCCGGATGTGAGGGCAACAGCCAGGAACAGTTCACCAACCAATTCACCGCCGCGGCCGAAAAGACCTACGAGGCCAAAGAGCAGGAAATTACCCCCACCATTATGCGGGAGCTGGAGCGGGTCATTATGCTGCGGGTGGTGGACGAATACTGGATGGACCACATCGACGCGATGGATGATCTGAAACAGGGCATCCGCCTTCAAGCGTATGGCAACAACAATCCGGTTGACGTTTACAAGCGGGAATCCCTGGCGATGTTCGAGGAAATGGTTGCGGCCATCCAGGATGAAACCGTCCGCCGCATGTACTCCGTGCGGCTCCGGAAGGACGAGGAAGTCAAGCGGGAACGGGTGGCTAAGGGTATGGTTGAGAACGTGGGCGGCGACGGAACCGCCCCGAAGAAACAGCCCATTAAGGTCATTAAAATCGGCAAAAACGATCCCTGCCCCTGCGGCAGCGGCCTGAAATGGAAAAAGTGTACTTGCCCGGAATACCACAAGGGTTAACCAAAACAGATTTTCTATAAATCATATTTTTGTATCAGTCCTATCTTGCAATCGGATTAACCGGGTGTTATAATGTGGGTACAAATTGTAAAGGAGATGCTATACCCATGCGTTTTTTTTGACGAAAAGTTCTATCCTGTTTTCCGGACAAGGGAACTCAAACTGAGGGGCATTGGATTCTGGCTTTTAAAGGCACAAAGGCTGAAATTGAGGAAGTTTATGACTACGTTCTTACCGCGAAAGAGGATTTTTATGGAGAAGATTATCCCGATTTCGTGCATGATTTCGAGGAAACCAAGCAGTTCTTTGTAAAAAAGGAAGACAAGTGGACGCCCTGTAAATGGGAGGACTGCAAGGACACCGACCGGGTGCTTCTGCGCGCAAACAGCCTTAACCCCTGTGATATTGAAAGGCTGGAAGATCACACCCTTTTCTTCGATCTTGTGGACGATACGGACGCTTCATCGCAGATCGAGGAGGTTTACTGTATTTGGCCTTTGGATTCTAAGCTGAACGGATATCTTTGTTATCGTTTTTCCGATTACAAAAGACCGGGCTTCTGGATTAACGATGATTACAGTGTCGTCCTTGAGCGGGATCCGGACCGGATTCCCCCGGTTATCAGTGATTTCGCCAGATTTGAGCACGACGAATGCGGGGGAATGTTTGTGGAAGGTGATGTGGATATAGATTATATATTGGATTATCTGGGAATGGAATGGAGCAAGTGAATGACGGCCTCCTGGCCCTGCTGCAAGACATCAAACAGATGATTTTCGGCTGCGGCCTCCTGCTGCTGGGCGGCATTCTGACGGTGATCTTCCTGCTGTTTGAGCGTATTTTCCTGTGGATTGTCTCCATTCCCGTCATGGTCTCCGGCTGCCTCTATATCTGGACCGGCTGGAACGCTCACGAAATTGTCAGCGGCCCCAAAAGCCAAGGCCCAAACCCATAAAGGAGGTTTCCATGCCCTTTGAAACCCACGAACAAAACGGCTTAATCTGGCTGTCCGCCTCGGTTTTATCCGGCGTGCGGCACGGCTTTTCCACCCGTCTCGGCGGCGTCTCTCCCGCCCCCTGGGACAGTCTGAACCTCCGCCCCGGCATGGGGGACGGACGGGAGGCCATGCTGGAAAACTACCGCCGTTTCTGCGCCTGCCTGGGTGCGGAACCGGAACACACCGTTTTATCCAGGCAAGTCCACGAAACCACCGTTCGCGCCTGTACGGCCGATGACGCTGGTAAGGGGTTGTTCCGTGACCGTGATTATTCCGCCGACGCTTTGATTACTAACACCCCTGGCCTTACCCTGTTCGTCTTCTCCGCTGACTGCGGCACCATTTTGCTCCATGATCCAGATACCAACGCCGTTGGGGCCATACATGCCGGCTGGCGGGGTTGTGCCAGAGGTATCGTTGAAAAAACGGTTCAGGAGCTGGAACGGCTATACGGCGCCAAAGCAGCAAATCTCCGCGCTGCCCTTGGTCCGTGTATTGGTCAGTGCTGCTTTGAAACCAACTCCGACGTCCCAGACGCCATGCGCGCCGCCTTGGGCGAAACGGCGGCGCCGTACTTGGCACAGCACGGCCCCAAGTGGCATGTAGACTTGGAGGGTTTGAACCGCCAATGGCTGCTTCGCGCCGGAGTCCTGGCGAAGCATATCGATACCGCTGGGCTTTGCACAGCTTGCCGGCCAGATTGGTTCTGGTCTCATCGGAAAATGGGCGAGACCCGCGGCCTACAGTGTGCCGCCATCGTTTGCCCCTCCTGATCCCGCCTTTTCATCGAGGTGCTTCCATGAAAAAACACCTATTTATATTGCTTTATCTAGTCTTGTCACTAATACTGCTCACCGGCTGCTGGCAGGCGGAAACATTGGAAGAGGAAGATTTGGCAAGCCTGCCCCCTATCCTAGAGATGGAAGAAACGCTAGAATCCCCTCGCATTATCCTGCCAGAAAATTTCTCCCTTCCTTATACTCCTGGTCAAACCCTAGACCCCATCGACTGTACTGATGGGATGCAGCAGGTTGTTGCCTCTCTTTTGTACGAAGGCCTGTTTCGCCTTGATCATGCTCTGGAGCCGCAGCTATCGCTGTGCTCCTCTTACACTTACGACCCAACTACCCACCGTTATGTTTTTACCATCCGAGAGGGCGTCCTCTTTTCGGATGGCTCCGCGCTCACAGCCGCCGACGTCCGGGCTACACTGGAGCGAGCACGGCAGTCAGACCGTTACCGCAGCCGCCTTTCTGGCGTTGCTTCCATCTCAAGCCGTGGGGCCAATGTTACGATCACCCTCACCAGCCCTAACACCGGTTTTCCCGCGCTGCTGAACATTCCCATCGTCAAATCCGGCACACAGAAAAACACCGTCCCCATTGGAACCGGCCCCTATTGCTATACGGTAGAGGAGGGCAACGCCTATCTGACAGCCTCCCCCTCCTGGTGGCGCGGCGGAGGCCAGCCACTGGAACGGATTCCCCTGGTAGAAGCCGCTGATTATGATACCCTTCTCTACCGCTTTTCTTCCCATGATGTACAACTTATCACCGCCGACCTTACCAGCGCAGAATCTGCCGCAACCACCGGAAAGGTTGACTGTTTAGACGCGGAAACGACCGTCCTGCAATACATCGGCTGCAATACCGCCCGTGCTCCGCTGGACAACTTGGCCCTCCGCCGTGCCCTTTGGAGCGGGGTCAACCGTGCTTATATCGTCAGCGCCTTTCTCTCCGGCCACGGAAATGCAGCACAATATCCCGTCTCGCCGGTCTCGCCGCTGTATCCTACCGCATTAGAAGAAGCCTATTCGATCGAAGCATTCTCGACTGCCCTCGCTCAGAGCGGCTATGTTTCGGAACGCCCTTTGACGCTATTGGTCAATGAAGAGAACAGCTTCAAGCAAGCCATCGCTGGACATCTCGCAGAATCCTTCACCAAGGCTGGTCTTCCGGTCGAGGTACAGATTCTTCCTTGGGATGCATATAGCGCCGCTCTTGCTGCCGGAAATTTTGACCTCTATTATGGTGAAGTACGCCTTACCGCAGACTGGAACCTTTCCAGTCTCTTAACGGCTGGCAGCGCTTTGAATTATGGCAATTGGAACAATCCCCAGACCGACGCTCTGCTGGCAGACTTTGCCGCCGCAGAAGACCGTGCCGCGGCAATGAATACCCTTTGTGCCCACCTGCAAAGTCAAGTACCAATCATACCAGTTTGCTTCAAATCTACATCTGTCCTCTCCCAGGCAGATGTGCTGGAAAATCTCTCTCCTACTGCGGCAGAACCTTTTTATAACCTTACAGACTGTATTGTTCACCTCCGAGAACCGGAGGCTTCTTGAAAGCAGAACAGGAGACCGGAAACCCGGTCTCCTGTTTGCCCGTTCACATGAAAGCAGAAAAACGCTGTGCCAGGACTGACACAGCGTTTTCAAGATCAATAATAACGCTTCTTGTTCTTGCGCGCAGCCTCCGATTTTTTACGGCGCTTGACGCTGGGACTCTCATAATGCTCTCTTTTGCGAACCTCGGCCAAAACGCCGGACTTGGCACAGCTGCGCTTAAAACGCTTCAATGCACTGTCAATGGATTCGTTTTCTTTCACATGGATCTCAGACATCTATATTTCCCTCCCTCCGAAACATCCGGCTTCATCCAGGATGCTTTAAGGGCCATACATCATGGCTTTATCAAAATTATTATACAGATTCCGTCCGTTCTTGTCAAGAGAATTTCCGAAATCTTCCCTCGAAAATCGTCTTTTTCACCCCACAGGTTTCCCGAACCGTGTCAAATTATGTTCGCTGGCCTGCGGAAAAGGCTGTGGCAAATTCCAACACAAACTCCGAAAAATGCATATTTTCTGGGCAAATCCGTACATTTTCGCCTCCCACAAGGCGGGCCAGTTCCAGATTGGGGACTAATGCCGTTTTGGCCAAGCGCAGCATTGGGACATCCAAGGCGCTGTCTCCGGCGCAGATTTCCGGCGGTGAAAGACGGTTCAGCGCCGCGCCTTTATCCAGTCCGGGCGGGAAAAAGTACAGCTTCCGTCCTGACGGTTCTACCGTCAAAGGCGTGCATCCATGATATTCCTTTGCATAGTCTGCAAGATTTCCTTCGCAGACGGCAAACAAATATAAGCCATCCACCATTTTCCGGCGCAAGCACCAAGACCGTTTTGTAAGCTCCTGGTAAAGGCGTCCAAGCTCCGCCTGATATGGTTCTGCCAATTTTTGTGACCATGCCAGCCAAGCCGCATCTGGCACATCGTCCCGCAAGAGGATTCCGCCATTTGTTGTGACCGTCCATTTTGGCTCTGCCGGCAGCTGAATTCGCCGGTATTGCTCAACAGAACGTGTCGTTACCGGCAGGAAATCCATAGCAGAAGCTGCATCTTTCAGCAGCGCATATGCACGCTGCGTCATAAAGCTCTGTTCCCGGCCGTCAAGCCATTCCACACACACATCCCCTGGATGGCAATGCTTATAGGAGAAAATCAACGTATTGTCCAAGTCACTCGCAAATAAAATCCGCTTCATTCCGCGCCTCAATTATCCGCTAGTTTACGGATCAATCCACAGGCCCGGTAGTTTTGAAGCGGATACTCAACAACCTCTACTCGCTTCTCCCGTGCCAATTGGTACAGATGCCCCAGATGCGCCTCGTCGTCCAAAGATCGTACCAGCACCTTCCACGGTACCCTCCGCAGCAGCACACGCGTCGCCTCTCCAATTCCGGGTTTTACCAAATTGATATCTTCCATCCCGAACTCCTGGCAGATTTCCTGCACTTCCTCCAATCCTGTCCGGTTCCTGTCGAAAATCCGTATCGGAGCGGGCGGTGCATCTGGAAAATGTGCCTCGACTGCGTTAATGAAGGTATAGGTCAAATCCTGGCCCAGTAATTCCCGATAAAAGGCCGCGCCATGGAATTCGCTGGGACGGATCATATCGCTGCGGTAAAACGTGCGGCTCAAGAGGCCAGAAACCGTAGAATTCAGGCAAGAACTGGCAATCAGGAAATCTTCCTGTGTACCGCTGACCGCCGCCACTCTGGCAGGGTCTGACAGCACTGCAAGCCCTGGGTCGACACTGGGATAATCCTCCATAGCCTGGTGCAGTTCTCTCTGGATCGCCCCTTTGCCTGTCCAGCCGTCAACAAACTGGATGGAGGATGCCGGATGACGTTCCAAAATCCAATCCATCGCAGCCCGATCGATCCCTCTTCCGCGGATGATCGAAATTGAGTAGTGGGGCGCATCGACGCCAAGACGCCTCAAGTAGTGCTTGATCAACACACCAATGGACGTACCTGCCCGCGCCAGAGACACTAGGACGACATCCCCTTTGCGTTCCAACAGCTGTCCTGCAACAGACGCCGCCGCCAGAGCCGTCGTTTCTGCGTAACGTTCCAAGGCGTCCTGATACGCCCGCAGGTAGGCTGGAGATGGCTCATATTCCAGAGGCAGCATTTCTGAATAATGGGTACCCTGTTGGATACGGGATTCCCGCTCCTTTGTGTCAAGGGGTTTTACCAAGCCAGTAATATCCTTTAGAAGGATGGTTACATCTTCTGTCCGGTATGTGCCAAACATCACAGCTCTCCTCCTACAAAAAAGAGTTTTCCACAGCCGTGGATATTCAGCGCCGCTGACAGGGAACGCAGCCCCGCCGCGCAGGTCCCGTCCGAGACAACAATCCCTGCGTCATAAGCGTCCAGGTTGTAGAGGAAAGTCTCCCGGTTCGCATCGTAAAAACTCTTCAGCCGCCAGCCCTCACGGATGGGATACCCTTCCTCCCGGCTGACGCCGATGGGACTTCGCGTCGTCGCGTGGCAGCGGACGGACAGCCCCTGGGCTTCCAGCACTGCGCCTAAAACCAGTGCTGGGAACATACATTCCTCCGTACCCAACACCAGGATTTTTCCGGTGGGCTCCAATGCTTTCTGGAAATGGGGAAGCAGGTTTTTGGCTTTGCGGCAGCAAACATCCAGGTAGTCAAATGGCAAAACACCCATACGGGGCTTACAAAAACTAGCCGGAATATGTTCCCATTCCAGCGGCGGGCTCTCTGGCTCTGCCGCCTCCGTGACCGAAAAACGGACTGCCGCTGCGGTATAATCCTCGTCTGGCAGTTTCACCAAGTACCGGCTGACAATGCCGGCAGCCTCCAAACGGGCCTCGTTCTCCGGCGTCAGGCGGTTCAGGATGGAAGCAGCAACCAATTTCTTCTTCCGCAGCGCAGGAAAACAGCCTGCCAACTGTTCCACCATGTTGAGGAGCGTCTTTCCGGTAGAAAGCTCATCGTCGATGAAAATCACCCTTCCCACCTCATCCAGCCAGGATTCCATTTCCCGGCAGTACAGGGCCTGTTCTACAGCGTGGCTGTGTTCCTCCTGGAACAAAATCGCGCTGCCTTCCGGAAGCGGCTCCCGGGTAGTGTGGATATAGATGCTGTCCGATTCAAAACAGGACGCCGCCATTGCGCCCACAGCCGTCGCCGTCTCGGCGAAGCCGATCAACAAGGTGGGTTCCGGAAACTCCTCCGCCAACCGCTCCCCCAGCGTCTGCATCATCTTCAAAGCCGCCTGGGGACTGACCGGCAAATGCTTGCCCTGCAAGGGATTCACCAGCAAATAGGCCCGTTTTGAATTGTTGACGCGCCGGGCGATACGCAGGGTATCTGCCGCCGTATATTCCGCCATCAAACTGGTTCCTCCTCTCATTCCGACCGTATGCCGTAAATTTCCGCCAGCTTACTCACGCGCATTGCCCACTGGGTATGGCACTTGACCTCGTTCATCCGTCCGCCTCCGGCGCTCTTAGCGACGCCGTACCCCTCAGCGTTCCAGCCAAGAATCTGTCGGGCATCCTCGTAGTCCTCCCGGCTGATTTGCAAGCCCTCATAAATTACCGGAAGCTGGATAGGATGCACAGCGGTTTTGCCAATAAAGCCATTGAGCCGGTCCAACTCCAGTTCCGCCCGGAGCCCTGCGGCCCAAAGCCCAGAGGAGTCTTCTCCAAAATATTCCCACACTGGCCCAGATACCACATAATCCGTCGAAAACACCCGCAGAATGTCCGCAAGAATGTCCCGGACTACGCTGATCTCGTAAATATTCTGCCGCACGGACCGCCGAAGGCCATAGACGTTGCAGAAGTCGTTTCCTCCAACGCGGATGTTCAGCACCCACTTTTTTACACAGTTCAGCACTTCTTTAATACGCAGGAGTACGCTGTCCCGGCTCTCTGGGAGCGCGATCATACGGCTTTCCAGCGTAGGCATGATATACAGCGGCGCGAGCCTTCCAGCGTTGTATGTTTCAATCAGCCCCGCATATTCATTGCAGTTTGCCAAGTCGAATTTCGGCAGGATGTACCCTGTCAAGAGACTTTCCAGCGTCCCCAATTGCCTGTGGACACGCTCTAAATGCCTTGGGTTTCGCACCCGTACAAACAGTAAGGGCCGCTCTGGTGCATCCGTCAGCGCGTCCAGCGTCCGCAGCAAATTTTTTTCTGCCAACGGCAGCGCCGTGTCCTGGATGGAATCCTCCAAACAAAACGCCACAGAGGTCAGCCTCGGATAGATCTGTTCTTTGATTTTCTGCGCCATTCCGGCGTTCAGCGCGGGCGTATACAGCAGCCCGCCCAGGCGGTACGGCAGCAGCTCATCTGCCTTCCACATCGGCCTCACTCCTTTATTCCACTTCCACTCCGTAGCTCTCGCACAGCCGCCGCAGGCCGTCCCGGTAGCCAGAGGCCACAAAGTTCACCTTCCATTGGCCCTTATGGCGGTAGATTTCCACAGCAACCAATGTTTTTTCGATTGTCAAACGATCCAGCTTCAGACGGTAAAGCTCCCGTTCTCCTGCAAAAATCCGAAGCAATGGTTCCTGCACCTGGGAAAAGTTTTTCCCAGGTTCCTCGCCATAGATGGAATAACAGACTGCTAACCGCTCCACCGATGCATCCAACTGCTCCAGGGATGCCAATGCCAGAGGGCACATCCCGCTGCTTCCAAAACGCACGGCATGGTCAGGAGATTCCGGGTTGCCAAAGAACACAAAATCGGAATCTCCCCGCACTTTCCCATTTTTTTGCAAGAGGAATATGTAGCTGTCCAGCTCCATCGGCACGCGGGTCCCTTGGTACTCCAGTGCAACCTTTACCACGCCCTTGCCCAACTCTGGGGCACCGACCCGCTGGCCCCGGGCCATATAGGGAACACTCTCATCCAAAGCCGACGGCGCCAGCAAATCCACTGGCGCAGACACCTGCACAGGTTCCCGATTGGCAGGAATCGTTGCCGGAACATTCTTCTGGATGGGCACACCCTTCTTAGCCCTGCCGGTTACGCAGATATGCCGGATCACCCGGCTTCTCACCAGAATTTCACCATACAATACCGTGTTGTCCCGCAGTTCATCGGTCTTGAGGGAAATCCGCTGCCGTCCCCCTGGGACGTTCACTGGGCTGACCGTTACTCCACCGATAGTACACGCCAATTCCGCAGGGCCTGCCAACTGAACCGGGATGGAAAACACATTCTCTGCCCCAGCGGCAAATTCTCCCAGCGAAACCAGGGACGGCAAATCCCAATGCGGCGGTTCGCCAGGAACGCCTTCCACATCCCCGCCAACCTCCACCTGATCAAAAACCGTGTCGGCGGCCTCCGTCCGGACAGCCGTCCGATTCGCTGCCCCTGTCTCTGTGACTTCCACCCGCAGGTTCTTCAAGATTACCCCGCGGGAAGCCACCGTCAAAACCGGCCCGCAAGCCGCCCACACCGTTGCCCCGCCGCCGTCAATCACACACGGCCGGACCACCCGGATTGGCCCTTCGTACTCTCCGGGCGCCAAAACCAGGCTGTTTCCGCATTGTTCCAGCTGTTTTTGCAGCTCGTTCATCCTTTACACGCCCCGTTCCATTCGCAGGAGCGGGCGCGGGGACTGCTTTCCCCGCGCCCTGCCCGCCGTTTTTATTCCACGTCTACGCCGTAACTCTGGCACAGAGCCGCCAAACCGCCCTGGTAGCCCGCGCCGACAGCATTGAACTTCCAATCCGCGCCATTGCGGTAAATCTCACAAACTACCAACGCCGTTTCGATGGAAAATTCCTCCACCAGATCGAACCGCAGAACCTCGCTGCCCACCATATCCTCGGGGTTCGACATCCGCGCCACACGGACGTAGGCATTCGAAACCTGGCCGAAATTCTGGCGGCGCTCTTGCGCCTCATAAATCGTCACCGTAATGGCAATCTTCTGGACATCGGGGGGGATTTTGGTGAAATCAATAATCAGGACCTCGTCGTCACCGTCGCCTGCACCGGTGCGGTTATCACCGGTATGGGTGATAGAACCGTCCACGCTTTTCAGATTTCCATAGAAAATGAAATCCTTCTCGGTGCGAACCTTGCCGTTTGCCCCCAGGACAAAGGCGCTGGCATCCAAGTCAAAATCCGCGCCGCCGTCGTACTGGTTCACATCCCAGCCCAGGCCCACCAAGGCCATCGTCATGGTCTTATCCAGGCTGACGCGCTGGCCTTTCGCCAAATTCACTGCCATAATATTTTCCTCCCTGTTTCAATTTTCACAGATACGACCGCTGCTCAGCGGAATCGCGCCGCAAGCTCGCTCACATTGTCATCACGGGTCGCCTGGCCGATCGCGTTGAACTTCCACTGCCCCTTGTAAAGGTACAGTTCACCAAACACCATAGCCGTCATGCCGTCGTAGTTCTCCGACAGGTTGTACTTACAAAGTTCCTGGTTTGTCTCCCCGTCACAGATGCGGATGAAGGCGTTTTCGATCATGCCGAAGTGCTGTTTCCGTTCAGAGGCCCGGTAGATGTTGACCACAAAAATGATCTTATCATACTGCCCAGGCAAGGACGTCAAATCCACCAGAATCTGCTCGTCGTCGCCCTCGCCCGCGCCGGTGAGGTTATCCCCCAGGTGGACCACCGCGCCGCTTTTATGCTTGAGCCTGCCGAAATACACCACATCGTCGTTATCGGCCAGCTTACCATTTGCGCACACAAACGCAGATGCGTCACAGTCGATAGCATGGGGCTTGGGGGCAAAAAAACCGCCTTTTTGCTTCGCCTCATCCCATCCAAGGCCCACCATCACTTGGCGGAGCGTTCCGCCGTCGCTCTTGCGCAGGTCGACCTTCTGGCCTTTTTGGAGATTGACAGACATTGATTAAGTCTCCCTTCGTAAAATCAACCCTCTTAGCTGCTGGGGATCATCCCCCGTATCCAGTTGGCAAAGCTGCCCGGGTTCCGCGTTTGGATGAGCACCACGCCCGGTCCCCGGAAGCGGCAAACCAGGCATTCACCGGATGCGATGCTGGAAAACCATCCACTGGAAGCCTTTTCGATCTTATAATTCATATAATCTGGCCAGGCAACCAGATGGCCATTGTCAACCACGACTTCCTCGTTCGGCTCCAAGTTAATTGCGTGGATGGCGCCATAACTGCTGAGGAAGACTGTGCCCTTCCCATGGACGTTCAGGACGAAAAAACCTTCTTTCGACAAGAAGCCTTGGGCCAGGTTCTGTACAGCGGTATCGATCTCCACACTCTCCTCCGCTGCCAGGAACCCGCCCTTCTGAACCCTCATGCCATAAGAACCGTCCAGGTTCACATCAATAATCCCGCCGGGGACCGGGTGCCCCAGCAGCGCGTAGCCTGGGCCGCGGGAGGCAATCAAGCGCTGGAAGAAAAAGCTCTCGCCTGTAAACATACGGCGGGCAAGGCCGCCCAGCAGGCCGCGTTCCATACTGCCTTCCACATCCAGCGTCGCGGACATGGCAACCATCGCGTCTGATTCCGCCTTTACGGCTTCCCCGCGATTCAGGTTGACCTGAACCACAGGGAACGCGTCCTGATATAAAATTTTATAATCCACTTACTTCGACCCGGCTACCCACTTCAAGCCCCAGCCGAAAGCCGCATCCATGTCGGGATGGCTCTTGAAGAAACGCACAACCTTCTCCACGCTGAAGGTCTCATTGTTCTGGTTCTCCAGCAGCGCGATGGCGCACATGCCCAGCTTGGAACCATACTCGTCCATACGGACCACAATGTCCTCACTGCCGGGACACTTCACTGTGACTATGCCATCTGCCTGCTGCCAGTTGGCGACGCCCTCATAAATGAAGGTATACACCAGAATCCGCCGGATATACGCAATCTGCCCGCCGTTTACACGCAGGTTCTCGCCGCCAATGGCTTCGCCGGTGCGGTCATCGCCGTCCAGGGCGATGAAGGGGGGCTGATAGAGGCTGCCAAAGGCGTTGCCCAGCGCCTGAACACAGCCCTTCGCACCATTGGAAAGCTCAAAGAGGCAACCCAGGTCCAGGTCAATGCTCTTAGGCTTCGGGGAAAACAAGCCCCGCTTCTTGGGCTGGCTCCAATTTAGATTGATCAAAATCTCGCCCAGCTCCGCTCCGCCTTTTTTCAGGTTAACTTTTTGCCCTTTTTTCAGTTCGACAGCCATAATCTCTCGTTCCTCCTAATATATGTCTTTTTCTTCTGGCAAAGCAAGGCTTTGCCTTGTGAATCCTCTATATCTCTTTTTCCCAGAAAGCGAACCGCTTTTATACGTTTACGCCGTAATTCTGGCAAAGCGCATGGAGTCCGCCCTGGAACCCGCTGCCGATCGCGTTGAACTTCCACTCGCCGTTGTTGCGGTAAATCTCACCAACAACCACTGCCGTCTCAATCGAAAAATCCTCGCCCAGGTCATAACGGATCAGCTCAGTGCCAGTCGCCTCGTCCACCACGCGGATGAATGCATTGCTGACCTGCCCGAAATTCTGGTGACGCTCTTCCGCCTCGTAAATCGTAACCGTGAAATCAATCTTCTCCACACTGGCAGGCACGGCAGACAGGTCTACCTTAATCTGCTCATCGTCGCCTTCGCCCGCGCCGGTGAGGTTGTCCCCCAGGTGCTCTACGCTGCCAGAGGCGTGCTTAAGGTTGCCGTAAAAGACGAAATCCGCATCGCTTGCAACTTTGCCCGCGCCGCTCAGCAAAAAGGCAGCCGCGTCCAAGTCGAAGTCAGAGCCTCCATCGTACTTGTTCACATCCCAGCCCAAGCCGATCAGCAGCTTGCTCAGACCAGGATTACCCTTTGTCAGGTCTACTTTCTGACCTTTGGTCAAACTAACAGCCATTTGAAATTTCCTCCTGAATTTGATTTTATTCCAAGCCGGGTGATTATCCGTTGTTCTTCATCACCAGCTTGCGCACAAGGTCTACCGGAATGATGGTGAACGCCATCACCAGCACGAAAATCCACTCGCTGGCGTTCAAGCCGTAGCAGCGAAGGATCACGCCGCCGCAGTACGTCATAATTACCTGTACAACCACAATCGCGCCCATAACCCGCAGAAAGCCGCGGTTACCGCCGAGGTTATCAAACAGGTTCAGTTGCTCCGTACGAGCGTTAAACGCATTGAAAACCGAAGTAAAAATAAAGAAAGCAAAGTAGCCAGTGAGGAGGTATGCCTCCGGATCCACTGGGCTGGTGCGGAAGAAGGAGCGGGCGAAAGGCGTAAGGATAAACACCAAACTCAATGCGAACGTCCAGCCTGCGCCGATCAGGATCGAGCTCCACATATAACGGCTGACAATGTGCTCATCCCGGCGCTTGGGCTTCTCCTCCATATAACGCTGGAGGGCCGGCTCACCGCCGAAAGCTAAGGCCGCCAAGGTATCCATAACCAAGTTAACCCACAAAATCTGCGTAATAGAGAGGGGATTTTCGATGCCCAGCAGGGGGGAAACGAAGGACACCAGCACGGCTGCGACATTGATGGTCAGCTGGAAGATGATGAACTTGCGGATACTGTTGAAAATTGTGCGTCCGTAAAGGATGGCCCTCTCGATCGAATTAAAATTGTCGTCAAGGATGACGATTTCGCTGGCCTCCTTGGCAACTTCCGTACCGCCGCCCATGGCAAAGCCTACATCTGCCCGCTTCAAAGCGGGAGAATCGTTCACACCGTCGCCAGTCATGCCGACCACTAGGTTCAGCTCCTGGGCAACCCGCACAAAACGGCTCTTATCGCTGGGCAGCGCCCGAGCCACAACACGAATCGACGCCAGCTTCTGTTTCAGTTCTTCATCACTCAACTGCGCCAGCTCGTCCGAAGTCATTACAAGATCTGTCTCATTCTTCAAAAGCCCCGCTTCTTTGGCGATGGCCATAGCCGTATCCTTCCGGTCGCCAGTGATCATAACCACCTGCACGCCCGCACGCTGCACCTGGGCAATGGCTTCCACAGACTCTGGACGCACCTCGTCCCGGATGCCCACAACGCCCACAAGGGTCCACTCACCCTCGGGGAGCGCATTGTCCTCAAAGTTCCGGTCGCTGACTGCCAGAGCCAGCACACGGATGGCACGGCCTGCCAGCTCATCAATCTTCGCCTCGACATTCGAACCGCCGCTCTTAAACGGCTTGCGAGTGCCGTCAATGTCATAGTAAAAGCTGCACTTGCTCAAGATTTTCTCTGGCGCGCCCTTGATCAGTGAGAGGCTGTAATCGCCCTCCACCCGGGCGACGGAGTACTTGTTCTGGCTGTTGAAGGGAATACTGCCCGTCACTTCTACTTTTGCGGCAGCATCCGCTGCGGCAAAGCTCAGAATCGCCCGCTCGGTTGCGTTGCCGCCCACGGCGCGGGCAGATGCGCCTTCGCCTGTAATCACAGCGCTGGTGTTATAGCGCACACCCAGGGACACCAATCGTCCCAGCTCGCCGGGAATCTCGGCGCGGGTCTTATAGGCCCGGCCTTCCCCATCCACAAACGCGACAGCCTCCAGCTGTCCTTTTGTGATGGTGCCGGTCTTGTCGCTGAACAGGATGTTCAGGCTGCCGGCAGTTTCAATGCCGGAGACCTTGCGCACCAGCACGTTATCCTTGAGCATCTTGCCCATGTTCTGGGCGGAGACGATGGCGATCATCAGCGGCAGGCCCTCGGGTACCGCCATAACAATGATGATCACCGCCAGCATCACGGCTTCCACAAGGTTGTTGAGCATCTGCATCCAACTGTGAAGCTCTACGGAAATGCTGAAGACAGGAAGGAACGAGATGGTGACAATGCGCTGGAACATGAACGCAACCGCAATGGCGATACCGCCGATATACCCGAACTTGCTGATCTGCCCCGCCAGATGGCCCAGCTTGAGCTTGAGGGGGGTGTCACGGTCGTCATCCGCCTGCAGCTCGCTGGCGATCTGCCCATAGACCGACTTGTCGCCAACGGTGGACACTTCCATCACAGCATTGCCGGAGCACACCACGGAACCGCGGAACACCTTATATGGGTTCAGGAAATCCATTGCCGCCTCCGTCTCCTGATAATCCGCAGGCATGACGTTCTTGGTGGCTTCCTTCGCCTCACCATTCAGCACAGACTGGTCAACCTGAATGGTTCCCTCTGCCAGAATACCATCAGCAGGAACCTTGTCGCCGGACTGGAGCAAAACCCAATCGCCAACCACAATGTCTTGGATGGCAATTTCCACCAGCTCATTATTCCGATAAACTTTGCATTTGATCTGGGAAGCTTCCTCTTGAAGCTTTTGAAACGCGCTCTCGTTTTTATATTCAGAGAGTGTGGAAACAAACGTCGCCAGCAATACCGCCAGGGCAATACCGACCGATTCATACCATTCCGCTTGTCCCAAGAAGGCGAAAATCACGTTGATAATCAGGGCAACACAGAGAATTTTAATCATTGGGTCACCAAAGTTTCCCCGCAGTTTCTCCCAAAAACTCTCCGACGCCTGCTCTGTCAAGTGGTTGTCGCCATGCTGTTCCCTTGACGCACGGACTTGCTCGTCCGTCAGACCACGTGTATACATTCTGCAAATCTTCCTTTCCTTTTTCCTTTGCAAATGGATATTAATTCATATTACCCCGTAGGGATAAAATAAATATGAATAAATTATGAACCTTCTGTTTCAGAACGATTAAATTCTTCCAAAATTGCCCTCTACCGGCCACAACGAACCTCAATCAGAAAACCACGGTCCTCACCAGAGGCCCGGAATACCGCTCCATCCCGCAGCACTACCGCCTGCCCAACTGGCACAAGGCCGCCATGAGGCGAGGTCATCCCCCGCACCTTATGGTTTACCAGCAGCCACTGCCCTTGGTGCCTGCAAACATAGGCCTGCATCTCCCGGCTGGTTTTTTCGTCGGGGAATGTATTGGCCAGAATATGCCACTTAAAAAGCGGCATATGGTCATACACATCCACCTCTCCTGCGTGCATCCACTGGCCATACCGGCCCCGGAGCGGACTTTTCAGATGCAGCCGCACAATATTCTCACGCTTCACCCGCGTCCCGCAGAACGGGCACACCGGCCGCTGCACATCATAAAGAACAAACCATTTGGCCGCACAATCCGGATTCTCACACGGATGCAGCAAGTCCCAGGTTTTTACAAGGCCTTTTTCCCATTCCATTGCTGTCGGGCGGCTGTCAGGGCAATGTAAGCCGTCCACAAAGGCCCGGAGAAACAACTCTTCCAGGTATGGCCCCATATCATGGACGGTAAGCTCCAAATCCGGAGGACGGTTGCTGGTATCATGGGGATCTTCGATGAATGTGGCCTTTGGGCCGAAAGCAAGGTAGTCATCTTCGTCCGGCGAGTTGGGGGAATAGATTTTCGGTCCTTCCAAGGGATGACGCATCAAGAGGTATTCGTACAGCAGCACCGCCAGGGCATGGAGGTCGGTATAGGCGCTGGGCGATTTACGGCCAGGACTGTCCGAGGGCAGGTCGAGCGTCTCCAAAACCTCAGGAGCGATATATCCATGCGTCCCCACAACCTCTGGCGGAAACAGTCCCGGCACCACCAGAGAATCGATGTCAATCACGACACAGCTCCCAGATTTTGGATCAATCAGCACATTATTGCAGCTAAGATCCGAGTGGGCAAGCCCTGCCTGGTGCATCCGCCGGATTGACCGCGCCAGGGAGGTCGACAATTGCAGCATCGCCCGAAAATCGCCCACTTCTTCCGGTTCCAGATATTGCCGGTTCCGGGAGGAAGTAAACCACTTACTCCGCTTGTCCCGGCCCTTCAAGGGCAGCGCTAGGGAAGCTTCTTCTGTAAAGAAAAAGTTCTCCGGGTATGCTGGGCAGACGATTCCAAACTCCGGTGAACAGACGGTTGCCGTTGGCCAGCAGAATAGGTCCGCAAAATACGCCGCCATCGACGGACTGTTGCCGGGCGCGCCGCCGTCGGCCTCCGGACGGGTAGGATTGTATTTTCCGATAATCGCCTCCAAACGCCTGTGGGTGTTTGGGTCTGCGGCGATCATGGGATTGTTGAAAAACTGCACTACATAGGATTTATCCGGTGCAAAATAGGTATATTTCATGCCGCCTCTGGGGGGATCGTCCCGGATGACATAGGGCAGCCTTCGCCCATCCGCCAGTACGGCTTCCGCAATGCCCGGCATTGCTCATGCCTCCTTCATTTCCACGATAACTAAGGTACGGTCATCGAACGAACCGCGCTCCACATAGTTATCCAGCCAGCGCTGCAAACGCGCCTCCGGCTGTTCCAATGCCAACTGCCCCGCCAAATCCCGGCGAGCCAGCGCCATAATTCCCCGGTTACCCCAGAGATTTTCCAACCGCAGGCCTGTACTTTCCATAATCCGCCGGGTGTAATGCAGCGGAATCTGGACGCTCTGATCATTCACCCAGGGATAACCGAGCGGCTCCGGCAGTTTTTGGCTGCCCGTCAAGGCTTCATCCTCCGGCGTATCCCGTTCCAAAATTCCGTTAACCGCCAAATCGCAATATAAACGGCGTATTTCCGTTTCGTGGGGAAAATAATCGTCGGCAACACCGTCGGTCATCATCAAAAGAATGTCTGAATGGCTCCTGGAAAGCTTTGTCCGGCTTTGCAGAGCCTCCTGTGTTCCCATACGGGCAGAAATCAGGAACTCTGTTTCACCAGAAAACACTCCGCTGTCCGGCGCACCCATCAGCTTTACTGACGCGGCAAAAGGAGCCTTGGAATCTATCAGGGCAATTATGCCGTCGCCAATCTGGCAGGTAATCGTCAGCTTCCCCGCCGCCCCGGCAGGGAAAACTGCCGCTACAAGCAGCGTCCCCGCAAAGTCCTTCCATTCCAATGGACGGCCCAACGCCGCTGTGTAAGCTGGGTCCGCAGAGCGCGTGAGGAACGCAGTCTCTACCGCTTCCCGCGCCTTCAGAACCGCTTGCCGTACCACGCCCGCCAAAACCCGGCAGGCATCCATGCATCGCTCATCGCCGAATTCCAAAGCGATGTGTTCAGAAAGCTCCGGCTGTTGAACCCAGAGCGTTTCAAACGTGCTTACCAGATACCCTACCGCAGCGCGGCAGGACTCTCTTGCGCCGATGCGGGAGAACTTACGGGAGCCTGCGCCGTCCGAGACGGCAGCGAACACCAGCTCGCCTACAGACGATTCTTCAAACCAGTCGTCACAGTTGTTTCCCTCATGCTTATGCTTCTTTCCCCGAACGTTGGCGGCAATCACCGTCCCGCCGGGATGAGTCCGGCAGGAAACCCGGCATTCCGGAAACGGTTCCAATTCCTCCGTCGGAACAGGATGGTATTTCCAAAGTGCCGCTGTATAGCCCGTGACGGCCTCGTTGCTCAGCGGCGCAGGCTGGGGCTGCGTTTCCAGCGGGACATCCTGTCCCGTTCGCTTCTCCATCTTTTATCCTCCACGGCCGCCTGTCAGGGCACCACAACGAAACCATCCGGCGGCGGAGGCAGCTGGTTTGGTGCGCCAGGCTTAGCGTCCATGCCCTTGGAGGACATCTTGATCGAACCGGAAACCCAAGCAAAGAACCGCGCCAAATCACCCGCGGAAAGAGTATTCATCATCAACACATTATCTGTGATCCTCTTTAAGCAGGCCGTATCCGCCTTTGCACCTGCCGCACATGCGACAATGCTGGCAACCTTCAAATCCTTCACCGCCTGGACTGCCTGCCCAAACGTTTCCACATCCGTGGGGGAACCATCTGTCAGGATAAACACCAGAGGCCGCCAATCGCCCTTCTGGGTGGGCGAAGCCTTGCGGACTTCCGTATTCACACAGTCGATCAGCACATTCAGCGCCCCTCCCAGGGCCGTTGCGCCGCTGGCCTTGATCTGCGGTTCTTGGAACTGCATCAGCTCGGTCAACGGCGCCACCTGCCGTGCGGCGCTGTCAAAAGTAATCACAGAAAGATACGCCGTCTCCAATGCTTGGGGATCTCCCTTGAGCTCGGAAAGCAGCGCTTTCACGCCTTGGCGTACCGCTTCAATTGGTTCTCCCATCATAGAGCCGGAACAATCCAGCAGCAAATAGACCGGAAGTCTGCGCGTATAGTCTGCCATATGGATCGATCTCCTTTATACTATTGGGGCGCATGCAAAAATACGGCAAAGAGCGCCCAGTTCTTCCGCAAAAAAGCGTCGGTTTTCCCGGCGCAAGTTCAATGTCGGTAGCACAGTAATTCTATCATGTTTTCCTACTTTTGACAAGGGGGGATTTTAGAAGGCCGCCCACGTTTTCCAACCGGCAAAAAACGCTGGACGGACCTCCCTTCCCGTGCTATAATCGGGATAATCCGCCTGCCTGTTCGGAAATCCGGCGGAAGTTTACAACCTGTTAGGATTCCCGCGGGGCATTTCCCCGCTTGTTTACGAGGTGTTTTTATGCGCGAGGAAATGCGGACATTCGGCTATCTCTGCCCCAAATGCAAAAAAACCGTTATGGCGGCGCGGTCTGTTTTCGCCCTGGAAGCCGCCGGGGCCGAAGTGGAATGCAGCTGCGGCAGCTCCGCCCTTCGGGCTGTTTCCGACGGGGAAAAATACCGCATCCAAGTCCCCTGCGGACTTTGTGGGGAAACCCATGGGGCCACCTGCACCCCATCCCAGGTCCTGGACGGCGCTTCCGCTTTGGCTTGCACCAAGACCAAACAATTCTGCTGCTTCATCGGCCCGGAGGGGGCCGTGGAAAAACAGTTGCAGGAACTGTCCATCCTGGCGGAAAAAGAGCAGCGCGGCGACGGCTCTGAGGCCTTTCTGGACAGTGTGATCATGTACGAAGTCCTGTCGGAACTGAAGGACATTGCCTCCCGCTCCGATGGCCTCACGTGCGGCTGCGGAAGCCGGGGGATTCGTATGGAAATCCGCCGTTCTGCTGTGGATTTGATTTGCAGCGACTGCGGCGCAAAACTCCGTATCCCTGCCGCTACCGACCAGGATTTGGACAACCTCTGCTGTCGAATGAAGCTGGTCCTGCCTGGCCGTAAATAACCGGCTGGCATACCGCGCCATTCCCGGCATATACTGAATGTATCCTCTTTTTAAGTTTTTCCTTTTGGAGCTGATTCCATGATCACACTGCTCGCACAGCTGTTCCTCAAACCTGAGGGACGGTCTGAAACTGCTCTGCGGAGGGGCTATGGCGTCCTCTGCGGAGGGGTAGGCATTGCGCTGAACCTTCTTCTGTTCCTTGCCAAACTGCTGGCAGGCTTGGCCTCCGGCTCTATCGCCGTAGTAGCCGACGCTGTGAACAATCTCTCAGACGCCGCTTCCTCATTCGTTACCCTGGCCGGATTCCTGCTGGGCGGCCAAAAGCCCGATGGGCACCATCCTTTTGGCCATGGTAGGCTGGAATACCTGTCAGGGCTGGCCGTCTCTGTCCTGATCCTCCTGATGGGCTTTGAACTCGCCAAATCCTCTCTGGGACGAATTCTGTCCCCTCCGCCTCCGGCGGCGGGCGTCAGCTGGACCGCCCCTCTCTTATGCGCCGCTATCGGCGTAAAATTTTATATGGCTTGTTATAACCGGCATTTCGGCAAACGATTCCACTCTGCTGCTATGGAAGCTTCCGCCGTGGATTCCCTCAGCGATTGTGCCGCGACAACTGCCGCGCTGGTTCCAATTCTGGCGGGGCGCTTTACTGCGCTCCCTTTAGACGGCTGGTGTGGCTTGCTGGTCGCAGCATTTATCCTCTGGTCCGGCTTCCAGGCTGCGAAATCCACCTTGGACCCCCTCCTGGGTACCCCGCCGCCTCCAGAATTCGTAGAACAAATCCGTTCGCTGGTGTTGGCCTGCCCTTCCGTCTTCGATTTTCATGATTTGATCGTCCATGACTACGGCCCCGGCCGCACGATGATCTCCCTCCATGCCGAAGTACCTGCCGGCGGCAGCCTGCTGGCGCTTCATGAGGAAATTGACCAGTTGGAGCGGGAATTGCGGGAACATCTTGGCTGTGAGGCGGTCATCCACATGGACCCCGTGATTACGGACGACTGCGCGACAGCCGAAACCCGCCGCCGGGTGGAGGACTTGGTGCGCTGTATCGACGACGGCATTGCGATCCATGACTTCCGTATTGTCCCTTGCGGGCAGCTGTCTAATGTGATCTTCGACGCGGTTGTTCCCTTCCACTTCCGTCTCAACGACGGTGAAGTGGAAGAAAAAATCAAAACTGCTGTCCGCACCTTAGATGACAACTTCCGTGCTGTCGTCAACGTTGAACGTTCCTATACCTGAACGCTCCTGCTGCGCAGGAGGAAAACTCTTGCAAAATCCCGGAAACCTGTTATAATGGGTTTCGGACCTCTGGACAACTGAATTTTATATGCAGGTGCATCCCCGCCGCAGGATGCTGAAAAAGGAAGCGGGTGCAAATCCCGCACGGAGCCGCCGCTGTATATGGCGAGCGCTTGCAGATACGCCACTGGCATTCGCTGGGAAGGCTGTAAGTGCGTTGACCCATGAGTCAGAAGACTTGCCTGACATTGTTTGCTGCATTTTCACGTGCGATTTGAAAGCGCAGTCGTCGATTTTTGGCAGAAACGGGCCATTACAAATTGTAATGGCCCGTTTTATTATTGCAGTTTGTATACAAAAGGAGTGTTTTTATGACAAATCCATCCCCCAAAGCCGCCAGCTCTAAAAAAATCCTTATTGGCATCATCGTGCTCATTCTACTGGCAGCGGGCATGTTCTTCCTCTGGAAGTCCTCCCAAGCCGCGCCGTCTGAAGGCGGAAAAGCCATCACAGTTACCGTTATCCACAGTGGCGGGGATGAGGCGGAATTTTCTTACCAGACGGATCTCACCTACCTTGGCGAGCTGCTGCAAAGCGAAGGGCTGATCTCCGGTGAGGAAGGTCCCTATGGTTTGTTTGTAGACACTGTGGATGGCGAGACTGTTTCCGGCAGCGACTGGTGGAGCCTGGCCTGCAACGGCGAGGCCGCCCAAACTGGCGTGGACAGCGTAGCCATCGAAGATGGGAGCACGTATAGTTGGACCTATACGCCCGGTTGACACAATGAAACTGTCCGTGCGTGAAATGGTTCTGTTTGGCTTGCTGGGCGGGCTGATGTTCGCGGCAAAAATCGTCGTGGCTCACCTGCCGAACATTGAACCGGTTTCCCTGTTTGTCATACTCATTGCGGCCTGTTTCAGCTGGAAGGGTCTATACGCAGTTTATACCTATGTCTTTTTGGAATATGCCGTCTGGGGCTTTGGCCTGTGGTCGGTGTGTTACTTGTATGTCTGGCTTATCCTCTTCTGTGCCGCGAGGCTGCTGCGGAATATGGAATCCCGTCTTGGCTGGGCTGTCCTTGCAGGCGGCTTCGGATTGCTGTTTGGCGCATTGTGTGCTCTCGTATACTGGGTCAGCGGCGGATGGGCCGCGGCAGTCGCGTGGTGGATTTCCGGCATCCCAATGGATTTGATGCACGGCGCAGGCAATTTCGTAATCACCTTCGCGCTCTTTCTCCCTTTGCGCAAACGGCTAATGACCCTTCGGCGGCAGTATCAATTATGAAAGCCTTGTCCGCTCGCAGGAACCATGTTTTCTCCTGGATCTCCAAAAGCTCTGCCAGTTTCTTATATCTTCCAAAATTTTTGCCGGCATTTATGCAATCTCTTAACAGGGATCACTCAAAACACGCCGCACAGAGTCTGTTTACTCTGCGCGGCGTGCTCTTTTTTATTTTTCCGGTGACAGCCCCATATATTTGGCACTTACATTTCTATATTCCACTGATCAACAGAAAGGTACATACCAACCTTCCGGAACCCACATATAAAACAAAAGCTCTCGCCTGAAAGGACAGCATGTGGTATACTATTCACAGCACACAGCAAACGCCAAGAGCCATAGAGAAAAGGAGCGGCAGTATGCACAAAGGGATTAATCAAACTTTAGAGGAATTGTTTGCCCAAGTGGATTTTCGGGAAGTCTGCCAAAACCTTTACGACGGTATCCATATCGCAGACGGAGAAGGCCGCGTCCTTTTTATCAATGCGGCATACACCCGAACCACCGGCATCACGCCGGAGGAGATCTTGGGCCGGAAGGTAGCGGAAATTGAAGCGGAAGGAAAACTCTACAAAGGCTCTGTCACGTCTCGGGTAATCGCAACCAAGGCGCGGGCGGACTCTGTAGCTACTATCCATAAAATGAAAAAAGACGTTCTTGTTACTGGAATCCCGGTTTTCGATGCCGCTGGAAACGTCAAAATGGTCGTTACCAACACACGGGATTTTCCAGAACTCAAGCATCTGGAACAGGAGCTGCTTGCATTGACGGAAGAACAGCGGAAAACAAAAGAAGAACTGGTTTTTCTTCGCCGCCAGCAGGCAGGAGGACAGCCGCTGATCTATCGCAGCGCCGCCATGCAGTCGGTTATGGAACTCATCCAAACCGTTGCCAAAACAGATGTTACGGTCCTCATTACCGGAGAATCCGGAACAGGAAAGGAACTTGTTGCAAATGAGCTCTATCAAAACAGCAGCCGCCGGGACAAGCCGTTCATCAAGGTGAATTGTGCGGCGATCCCATCCGATTTGCTGGAATCGGAACTGTTTGGCTATGAGGAAGGCGCATTCACCAGGGCGCGCCGGGAAGGACGGACCGGCATGTTTGAACTGGCCAATACCGGAATGCTCCTCCTGGATGAAATCGGCGATATGCCGCTGGCCCTTCAAACCAAACTGCTGCGTGTACTTCAGCAGCGGGAACTTATGCGCATCGGCGGCACACGCGCCGTCAAGCTGGATGTTCGGCTCATTGCCTCCACTAACAAAGACCTGCGGGAGGAGGTCCGCCAGGGCCGCTTCCGGGAAGACCTGTACTACCGGCTGAACGTAATCCCCATTGAACTGAAGCCTCTGCGGGAACGCAAGGCGGATATCTCCTTTTTGGCAACCGAATTTTTCTCCAAATTCTGCAAGAAATATGGGAAAACCATGCGCCTGAGCCCTGGCGGCATGGAATTGCTTCTGGAATATCCCTGGCCGGGGAATATCCGGGAACTAGAGAATCTGGTGGAACGCATTGTCGTCACCAATACTGGTGAAACCACCGTCAGCCACAGCCATATTTTCACGGCGCTGAACCTTGGCAAGGTACCTTTACAGCCGCATGGGACGGAGACGCACACACTCAAGGAACAGGTTGCGGTCTATGAACGGGAGATCATCCTCCGCTCCATTGAGAAGGCTGGTTCCATCCGCCGGGCTGCAAAGGCTTTGGGCGTGGACCATTCGACGCTTGTCAAGAAGTGCAAGCAATATGAAATGCTACCGGACAGCAAGAATGGTGAATTTTATCACCAATACGGTGAATAAAATCACCGTTCAATTTGCAAGCTTGAGGTTTTAGAATTTATTTCTATTTTCCTCCGTTTTTTGCAATGTTTTCAACATTTTCGTCAAAAAGACATAGCAGCTTCCGTTTGCGAGCGGTGAATTATTTCACCGCTCGCGCCTTTTTTCTTGGATTTCAGGAGTATGCTCAGCGGAATTTTCTGTACTGCCACAACGGTTTCCCGTTCTTCCGCTCACAATTGGCACAGTTTTTGCTTCCAATTTACATATATGGCGCAATGATCACGGTCTTCAATTTTTTTAGAGAGGTGTGTTTCCATGAAAAAGACAATCATCACTGTGGCAACGACCGGCGCTTGGCCTAAAAAGGAGAACAACCCCAATGTTCCTATGACCCCTTCCGAGATTGCCGACGACGTATATGCCTGCTGGAAAGTGGGCGCGGCGGTGGCCCATCTGCATATGCGCGACGATGCAGGCAACGGCACTATGAGTACGGAAAAATTCCGCGAAACCGTCTCCCTCATACGGAAGCGCTATCCGGACTGCGATATCGTGCTGAACCTGACCACTTCCGGCGACCTGAACGCCACAGAGGAAACCCGTCAGGCACATTTAAAAGAACTGCGTCCGGAAATGGGTTCCTTTGACTGCGGTTCTATGAATTGGCTGCACTCCGGCCTGTTCCTGAATCCCCCCAAGTTCCTGGAGCAGTTGGGCGCGAATATGCAGGCATGGGGCGTCAAGCCCGAGATCGAAGCGTTTGACCCCGGCATGATCGCCAACGCCGCTTACTATCTCAAAAAAGGCGTTCTCAAGGCCCCCCTCCACTTCCAACTCTGTATGGGCTGTGCAAACGGCATCCCCGGCAGCATGAAGAACCTGGTGTTCATGAAGGAGACGATGGATCAGCTTTGCCCGGGTTCTACCTGGAGCTGCTTCGGCGTGGGGCACTCCGCCATGGAAATGCTCTACGGTGCCGTCGCCATGGGCGGCCATGTGCGCGTGGGCATGGAGGACAACGTGATGTATGCCAAAGATCAGCTGGCGGAAAGCAATGTGCAGTTTGTTGAGCGGGCCGTGCGGGTGATCCGTGAGTTTGGCCGGGAGCCCGCTACCCCTGACGAGGCGCGTGAAATTCTGGGCCTGAAAAAATGAGCTGGGGCGTTTACTGGATGTTTTACCGCTGTCCGGTTTGTCAGAAAAAATTCAAATCCGGAGCCGATACCATTATCGAGCCATCCTTTGGCCGCTGCCCTCGCTGCCATGCCGAAGGGCAGCTGATTGGCGAGAGCGGGAAAAATCCCCCAGAAGACCCAAACGCCTATGAGGATACGGCGGATTACTGAAAAAGGAGTGAAACATCATGAAAAACATCAAGTATATCCTGATCTGCGGCGCTGGCATGATGGGGAAGAATATCGCCTTTGTCATGGCATCCAATCCTGCGTATGAGGTTGGCGTTTACGATCTGTACGAAACGGACGTACACGGCGGCATCCGGAACAATACGAAACCGCTGGTGGAAAAGGGCGTGCTTTCAACCGAAGAGCTGGAGGGCCGTCTCTCCCGCATCTCTTTTACCACCGATATGGACAGCGAACTGGTCAGCCGCGCCGACCTGGTGATCGAGGCTGTGTTTGAGGATATGAAGATCAAGCGGGAGACCTTCGCCAAGCTGGAGGCGTGCTGCCGGCCTGATACCATCTTCTGCACCAATTCCTCCGTCATGAGTCCCAGCGAAATCTCCGCTGAACTCACCCACCGGGAGCGCTTTGTGGGCACCCACTTCTGGAATCCCGGCCATCTAATCCCTCTGGTGGAAGTGGTCAAGTCGGACGCTTCCAGCGATGAGACCGCCCAGACCGTTATGGAGGTGCTGGCCTCTGCCGGGAAAGAACCGGTACTGTGCCGGAAAGACGTTCCCGGATTCATTGCCAACCGGATGCAGCACGCTCTTTGGCGCGAAGCCATCTCCATCGTGGAACGGGGTATCGCAGATGCCGCTACGGTGGACAAGGCGGTGCGTTTCTCCTTCGGCCTGCGCCTGCCGCAGCTTGGCCCCCTGGAAAATGCCGATATGGTAGGAACCGATCTGACGTACAACATCCATGATTACATCCTCAAGGACTTGGAGGATTCCCACACGCCCTCCCCGCTGCTGAAGCAGCTTCGGGATGAGGGGAAAATTGGCTTCAAGACCGGCGAAGGCTTCCAGGCCTGGAAGCCGGAGGCTGCAAAAAAGTCGGCAGACGATCTGAACGAATACTTGGTTCGGATGCTTTACGGAAAATAATGGGAACCGCCGCCTGCGGCGCGTTTCAGTATGAGAAAGAAAGGAAAATGATTGATGTCTGAACATACGGAAAAGAGTAATGGCACGTTTCTTTGGCGCATCAGCAAGAAATTCAGCTTTGCAGCCGAGAAAATCATTCCGGATTCCTTCGTATTCTGCGTCATTTTGATGCTGGTCGTGTTTGTATGCTCTCTGTTGTGCGGCAAAGGCCCCCTGGAGCTGCTGAATGCTTGGTGGGATGGCCTGAGCAGCCAATTCACTCTGGCTTTCCAGATGGGCCTGATGGTCATCGTGTGCGCGACCTGCGCCCGCAGTCCGCAGGTCGCCAAGCTGCTGAATAAACTGGCAAGCCTGGTGCATACCCGCACTGCCGCGCTGATTGTTTTGATGCTCTTCGGCTATGTGACTTCCATGCTGAACTGGGCATTCTGCACCATTGTTACCCCTATCCTTGCCATGCACATGGCAAAACGCATCAAGGGACTCCACTTCCCCATGATGGTGGCTGGCGGATACTCCTGCATGATTTTGGGCCAATGTCTCGGGCCCTCTGCAACGCTGTACTCCAACCTGGCTACGGAGGGCAGTTCTTATGCCGAAATCGTTGGTCAGAGCATGAGCGTGGCAGATACCTGCTATAACCCTATGAATATCATCCTTTTCACCATCCTGGCAATTGTGTTTGTCCTCCTGGTCCTCTTTACCCAGCCTGGCCAGAATGAACTGGTGGAACTGGGCGATATCGCCACTGAGGCGGATGTAGTCCCCGCCTCCTACAAAAACACAGACCCCGCTGTCACGGCCGCGGAAAAGATGAACACCTTCAAGCCGTTCATGTGGATTACCGGCGCGTTCATCTTTATCTACATTATCACCTCTGTTGTGCAAAAGGGCCTGCTGGGCGCGCTGAACATGAACCTGGTGATCTTCATGTTCGTTGGCATCAACTGCTTCCTGTTCCCCGAGCCGCACCAATGGATTGAAGCGCATAAAAATAGTATGCATTTGGCAACGGACGTTATGCTCCAGTTCCCCTTCTATGGGGCTATCATGGGCATGATGTACCTGGAAGGCGGTCTCGGTTCTGTGCTGATTGGCGCAATCGTCTCCGTGTCCAACGCCCAAACTCTGCCGATTTTCTCCTTCCTCTCCGCCTGTGTTACGAATCTGTTCATTCCTTCCCAAGGCGGACAGTTCACCGTTCAGGGTCCGCTGATCGTCGAAGCAGCAAAGGCCATCCCTGGTGCAAATCTGGTCAACTGCCTGAATGCCTTTGTTTATGGAGACGAATGCACCAACCTTCTCCAGCCTCTGTACGTCATCCCTGCTCTGTCGGTAGTGGGAATGAAACTGAAAGATGTATGGGGCTTTATGGCCTTTATCTGTGTGTTCTGGGCCATCATCGTCTGTGGAGGACTTTATTTCATCCCAATGTTCGTGTAAGCATCTAAGGATCTTTTCAGCAAAAATCATCATGTTTTGAAAAAGAAGGCTGTTCTGTGTAGACAGAACAGCCTTCTTTCTGCAATCTTAGTACGTTCATCTTTATATTTCTTTCAAATTCGCTCCGTGATCCGCATCGCCAGAGGCAATCGGAGGGCATTGCGGCGGCACAGGAGTGCGGGATGCCGCTGTCTATCTTTCATTGCCGGGCGGAGATTTGCAAAAAAGCCAAGTTTTATAAGAGGGGCAAATTTACAGGAATGTGTACGTTTCTGTAAACAACGTTTCTATTGAGAACAATTTTAGTTTAACAGAGAAAGCCAGGGATTTCAATACCTTTGTTGAAATTTTTCGGGTTACAAAAAAGCCTGCAAAATTGTACACTATATTACAAAACAGACAACATCCGTTATTATTCCAGCATTCTAGGTTTTCTGGTATTGGAGGGAGCCATGACATCAAAAATAATTGTCCTTATAACCCGATATCGGGAGCAGATATCCTACTTAATCGTAGGCTGTATAACCACCCTTGTAAATTACATCGCCTTTGCACTGTTAACGCATATCGCCGGATTTTACTATCTTCTCAGCAATATTGCCGCTTGGACTGCCGCTGTGATTTTCTCCTACTTTGCCAATGGCCAATGGGTTTATCGCTCCGCCTCCCGCCGAAGCCTGCAGGAAGCGGTCTCATTCGTGCTCTCCCGCCTGTTCTCCCTAGGACTGGAAACGCTTTTGCTGTTCCTGCTGGTCAGCCTGCTTGGGATTGGTGAGATGGCAGCTAAACTCCTGTTAGCGGCATTGGTCGTTGTTGTCAATTACTTGACTGGCCTTTTGGTATTTAAATCCAGGAAGGGGGCTTAAACAGATATGCTTTCTGTTGTAATCCCCGCCTATAATGAGGCGGGAGCGATTTTACAGGCTGTCCGGGGTGTCGGCAGGGTTCTTCATGATGCAGGCATTTTGTATGAACTTATCTTTGTAGACGATGGGTCTGTCGATGATACCTGGAAGGAAATCACATTAGCCGCAGAACAGGACTCCGCTGTTCGCGGCGTCAGTTTTTCCCGGAACTTTGGAAAGGAAGCAGCCATCTTCGCTGGCATGGAAGCCGCTGCGGGGGATTGCTGTGCGGTGATGGACTGTGATTTGCAGCATCCACCGGAAAAACTGCCGGAGATGTATGCTCTCTGGCAGCAAGGCTGGGAAGTTGTCAACGGCGTGAAGGCAGACCGCGGCCAGGAAAGTGGCTTTCATCGCTTTGCTGCCAAAAGTTTTTATAAAATGATGAGCAAGGCCGTGGGGATCGATATGTCCCAGGCCTCTGACTTCAAATTGATGGATCGGCGGGTTGTTAAAACGTTACTGGCACTGTCTGAGCATAAGACCTTTTTCCGTGCCTTAGCGGCTTGGGTGGGGTTCCATGCTACAGAGGTAGCGTTCCATGTGGAGGAACGGACGGTGGGCGATACACACTGGTCTGCAAGGTCCCTGTTCCGCTATGCTGTTTCCAACATCGCCTCCTATTCATCTGCGCCCATGCAGATCGTCACAGTTTTAGGGGCGCTAACACTGTTGTTGTCCCTGGCTCTTGGCGTGCAGACGTTGATCAATTGGGTCCGGGGCAGAGCAGCGGACGGCTTCACAACGGTTATCATATTGATGCTTCTGATCGGCAGTATCCTCATGATAAGTCTGGGAATTATTGGGTATTATATTGCACAGATTTTCATAGAGGTAAAAGCCCGGCCCCGCTATCTGGTGGCCAGGGCCTGCGGACAGGAAAGGGGCAGCCGGACATGAGGGAATTACACACAACATTCAAAACGCCCGAAACTTGTTTTTCCAGCTTGCGGAAATGTATTCCGCCGTATATCCGGCTGACTTTTGCCGCTGCTGTCGTCCTGGGGCTTGTCACGCATCTTTACGCCTTCACAAACAAACTGCCCAACCTGGACGATACGCTCTATCTGTTCGGCACCACCTATGGGCGCGGTTCTGGACGCTGGCTCCTTCCCACGGTTCTGCTTTGGGATGGAAGCTACAGTATGCCATGGCTGATTGGCGTACTTTCTATCTTTTGCATTGCAGCTGCCGCCTGCTTGACGGTCCAGCTCCTCCGCATCCGCGGACCTCTTGCATGCATCATCGCCGCTGGTATCCTTGTTGCCTTTCCTTCGACCGCAGAGACATTTTCCTATACATTTTCCGCGGATTCCTATTTCTTGTCTTTGGCGTTGGCGGCGTTTGGCGCATACGCCGCGGTATCATTCCCGAAAGGCATAAACTTCGCAGTGGGTAGTCTGGCTGTCACACTGTCGATGGGAATTTATCAAAGTTATTTTTCGGTAGCAGCCGCCCTGATGGTAGGAGCTTTGATTTTTGAAACCTTAGAAGGAAAACGAAGTCTTTCCAATCTTCTTTTTCGAAGCGTCATGCTGGCAGGCACACTGTTCACATCACTGCTGTTGTATCTTCTTCTGGTGCGCGTCAGCCTGCCCTCCGGGAATCTGACGCCCTATATGGGAATCTCAGAAATGGGCCACATTTCTATTCAAGAGCTTCCCGCACGTGTGCTGTTATGCTACGGGAAGTATTATATGACCTTTTGGAAAAACGATTCCCATTTTCACTTTACCTTCCTTCGGTATGCATTTGCCTTGACTGCACTCTGTTCAGTTGCTCTGCTGGTTTGGATCATTCGGAAAAAACGGCTCGCGCCGCTTCAAACCATCCTGATTATACTCCTTGTGCTCCTCTATCCCTTAGCGGGAGACCTGATTTATGTCATGGCGCCCCACAGCCCAGTTTATATGCGGATGATCTATGGGCTTTGCTATATTCTCCTTGCGCCTCTTGCCTTGGTTGATTTTGCGGCACAGGAGCGGAAACCAGAATTTGAAAAATCTGCCCTCCAAACCGCGGCCAGCTGGATAATTCTGTTAACAATGGCGCTTACTGCGTATTCTTATGTTATCCATTGTAATAAAGCCTATTTCAAGATCGACCTGAGCCGTCAGCAATGCGCCTCTTATTCCACGCGGCTCTTAGAGCGGATCGAAGCCTGCGAGGGATATACAAGCAAGGCGCCGGTAATCCTTGTCGGCAGTACAGGGCAGGATCTGGTCAATCCCACGCCGGAATTGGGCGAGGTGGTGCTGGATGGGATTTACGATTTTCCCCAGCTTCGCCGCAGCTACAGCTATGGCATATACCTGCGCGATTATATGGGCTTCCCAAATCCTGTGCAGGTTGGGAACAGCAACGAGGCGCTGGCGCTTGAAAAAACGGAAGAAGTGTCCAATATGCCGGTCTATCCCGCCGCAGGCAGCATTCAGGTAATAGAGGGCGCTGTGGTTGTAAAGCTAGACAGTTGATGTACAATGCGCCGAGCCGGCGGTTATCCAAATTCTGCCCGTCCCATAAGGTTCTGTAAAGCCGCACTGCCGGATGCCGCTGCGGCCGGAAGGAGCCATAGGCTCCCACCGCTTCGCCGCATCACATAGGCCAGCAAGGCCGTCAGGCCCAGTGCAAATACCGTACCTGTCCAACGGGCGGCAGCTTCTCCCGCTGATGGCCCAGCCAGCCAGGATACCGCTAAGTACAGCGCCCGTCCGCCGTCCAAAGGGACAACCGGCAGCAGATTAAAGACGCATAGAACAAGGTGCGCGCCTGTCAAGGCAGGCCAACGGCCTCCGCCGAAAGCCGTCAGGCCCAGCGCACACAGCAGGTTCGCTCCCGGTCCTGCCAGCACTGCCGCCAGCTCCTGCCCATAAGACAACCGCACACCGTCCGTTTCCAGCACTGCGCCTAAGGCGCTGAGCCGTAATCCGGAAACCCGCGCCCCAAAGGTGTACAGCACCAGATAATGCCCCAACTCATGGACGGCGGCAGCCCCCAGCACAGTAACAAGCGGCTGCCAGCCGTTAACAAGGGCGAACCATGCCGCCAGAAGGACGAATCCTCCTGTCATTTGGAGACTATGCGGCTGAGACATAGTAAATCGGGTTCAAATATATCCCATCCTTTTGCAGCTCAAAATGAAGGTGCGGCCCAGTCGCCATACCGGTAGACCCCACTTCTGCTATCTTCTGGCTGCGGGCGACCTGCGCGCCGGAGCTGACCACCACGCGGCTGCAATGGGCATAAAGCGTGGAATAGCCGCCTTCATGGGCCACAATGCAGTAACGCCCATAACTGCTGCTCTCCCCTACCGCTGTTACTGTGCCGTCAGCAAAGCAATTCACTTCCATCCCCTCGTCTGCCGCCAAGTCTACACCGTAGTGGAAACGTTCCTCCCCCTCTACAGGATGCTCCCGGTAGCCAAACGCGGAGCTTAACACACCGCTCACCGGCGTATAATATTCAAACCCTAAAACCGCCTGCTCCATACTGACGGTATCTGGTAAGTTCTCCTCTGAATACTGTACATACGCCAGCGTGGACGCATCTGCGGAAGCTTCGCTAGGGTCTTCCTCCGCCGTCTCGGATGGCTCCCCTTCTGAGGCAGGAGGGTCCTCCGGTGCTTTGCGGTAGCTCCGCAGCATATCCATCGCCAGATTGTCCTGGATTTTCACCTGCTCCGCTGTCTCAACGACGGCGGCTTTCCCGTCTTCTTCATCTGGGTGAAACACCGCCTGGTAGACATCTTCCATCGTGCCGCTTACCCCTCCGTCAAAGGCCCGGCCCACCGCCGAAAATACTGCCTGTACATCCATGTTTTTTTGCAGCGCTGCAGACAGTTTATCATTGAATTCTGCCATTTTCCCTGGAAGCAGCAGCTTTGCCGCCACCAAAAGCACAAAAATGCTCCCGCACGCCACTAGCTGTGCCAACCGCCGCAGTTCCTTTGGCCGCAACGGTTCATCCATCCTCCGCGGACGCGCTGTGCCTCGGCTTGCGCCGCTGGTCCGTGAACTGCTCCGGGGACGCTGCGCCGTAAATTTCTGCATCCGCCGTCCTGCCTGCCTTGAGGTCATATCCGTTCCCTCCCTAGCTTCATCTTTTAGGCAGTTTATGAAGAATGTCCATAAAAAATACCAGCCCTGCCAGAGCTGGGAAAAACATCCAAAATAGGACTTTGAAAAGCCGAACAAAGTTTCCAAAAACAGCTCGACAGTATCTGTATGTGTATAGTATAATTCTAATTACCCAAAACTGGGAAATAGAAAAAGGAGGCCTTTACATGTCCAGAAATTATGGCACCGTCGCGTTTGCCTTTCATGGCAGGGTGGATTGCCTGAAAGAGCTTACCGCAGAGGCAGACAAACAATTTGCGTCCTATTTTGTAGAAGAACGTTCCCTCGCCGAATGCTGGGCAAACTGCTGGAAGGGCTGCGAGGCAGCTGCGGAAATCACGGTATTTCATGAAAAATTTTTTGATCACAGCATTGACGTTTTTGTGGAAGACCTGGACAAGCTGGCGCGGGCAAAACCGGAGATTGAAATCGCGGCAATGGTGAAATTTGCCAACTCTGTTACCGACTGCTACGAATACGCGGCTTTTTACTCTCCGGCAGGCTCTGCTACCATCCGTAACCTGGAGAACGGCGATCAAGGTCTGATTTTGTACGAAGGGCTGGAGGGTGAAGTGGACAATTACAGCGGGGATAACGATTCGGAACATGCAGGGTTTGATGGCTGGGGTGGACCTGCACCCAGCCTGGATGACGACCCGCCGGACGCTCCGGACTGGATTCACGAGTGGGAAAAACAGGTGCGTTTCACTGTTGACTGGGGTGACGAAGACTGGTAAACACAAACCAGGAGGTCTAAAAAAGACCCCCTGGTTTTTTGCGCTCAATTCCGCAGGCTGTGGAGCGGCGCGGGAATTCGTCCGCCTCGGGTAATAAACACCGCAGAGGATTCCGGATGCACCGGCATCACTGGGGCGCTGCCCAGCAAGCCGCCCAGCTCGATGGTGTCCCCCACCGTTTTACCTGGCGCGAGCAGGAGCCGGACGGCGGTGGTCTTGTTATTCACCATACCAATGGCAGCCTCATCAGCGATAATCGCCGCAATCGTCTCCGCTGGAGTGTCGCCGGGAACGGCAATCATATCCAAGCCCACAGAACACACACAGGTCATGGCTTCCAGCTTGTCCACACACAGGGCGCCTGCACGGGCAGCAGCAATCATGCCCTCATCCTCACTGACGGGAATAAACGCCCCTGAAAGCCCGCCTACGGAGGACGACGCCATCACGCCGCCCTTCTTCACTGCGTCATTCAGCAGGGCCAAAGCGGCTGTCGTACCATGGGTACCGCAGACCTCTACGCCCAGCTCCTCCAGAATCCGCGCTACGCTGTCCCCTACGGCAGGTGTGGGCGCAAGGCTCAGGTCCACGATGCCAAAGGGCGTATCCAAGCGGCGGCTGGCCTCTTGGGCCACCAGCTGGCCCATACGCGTCACGCGGAAAGCCGTCTTCTTGATAGTTTCCGCCACAACGTCCAGGGGCTGACCCTTCACAGCTTGCAGCGCATGGTATACCACACCAGGACCAGACACGCCAACGTTAATCACCCGCTCCGCCTCGCCAGGACCGTGGAACGCCCCCGCCATAAACGGGTTGTCCTCCACAGCATTACAAAAGATTACCAGCTTCGCACAGCCCAAGCCGTCCCGGTCCGCCGTTGCGGCGGCGGTGTCTTTCACCGTCTGCCCCAGCATGGCAACCGCGTCCATGTTGATGCCTGCCCGGGTGGAGCCTACATTGACAGACGAACAAACCAACTCCGTCCGCGCCAAGGCTTCCGGGATGGACTGGATCAACTTTTTATCAGCTTCTGTAAATCCCTTCTGCACCAACGCGGAATAGCCGCCAATAAAATCCACCCCGCAGGTTTTGGCCGCCCGGTCCATAGCCATCGCAAACGGCACATAGTCCTCTGTATGGCTGGCCCCGGCTACCAAGGCCATTGGCGTTACAGAAATGCGTTTGTTTACAATCGGAATTCCGAATTCCCGCTCGATATCCTCGCCGGTTTTTACCAGGTTTTCTGCGTAACGGGTAATTTTTTCGTAGATTTTCATGCAGGCTTTCTGCCAGAATCCATCGCAGCAGTCCAGCAGAGAAATCCCCATGGTAATCGTCCGAATGTCCAAATGCTGCTGGTCAATCATCTCAATCGTTGAGAGAATATCTTTTTGGTTGAGCATCATCCTGCCCCCCCTCAAATGCGGTGCATAGCGTCGAAAATTTCCTCCCGCTGGATGCGGATGGAAATTTCCATCTCTTTTCCCAATGCCTCCAGCTGCTCCCGCAGCTCCCCTACAGAAACGCTGGCTTTTTCCACATCAACCGCCATCACCATGGTAAACGCGCCTTGCAGGATGGTCTGCGAAATGTCCAGGATGTTCACATTATTCTTCGCCAGCAGGGCGCATACTGCCGCGGCGATCCCCACTTTGTCCTGTCCCAGGACGGTCACAATTGCATTCATAGATAACCCTTCTCCTTTTCCGTTCTTCCGCATAGGCGGCGCAGAGGCCGCACATAAAAAGCGCGGCCTCCTGCCATATGCTCCTTATTCATCAAAGAATTTCGAGTGGATGGCCTTTACAGCCCGGTTGACGTCCTCCTCGTCCAGCAGGACGGAAACACGGATCTCCGAGGTATTGATCATCTGGATGTTGATACCCGCCTCATACAGCGCCTCAAACATCTTTGCCGCCACACCGCAGTTGCTCATCAGGCCCACGCCCACAATGGACACCTTGCCAATCTGATCGTCAGACTCGATGTGGTCGAACCGCAGGGAATCCTTATGATCGTTCAGGATGCTTTCCGCCTCCTCACGGTCCTTTTTATGGATGGTAAAAGAAATATCCTTCGTATCGCCCCGGCCAATGGACTGCAAAATGATATCCACATTGATATTGTGCTTGCCCAGCAGGTCGAACACTTGGAACGCTACGCCGGGATTGTGCTGCAAACCGATCAGAGCCACCCGAGCGATGCTTGTATCCTTGGCAACACCAGCAATATTCGTCTTTTCCACTTTCGTAACCTCCTTTACTTTCGTGCCCGGCTTGCGTTCCAGGCTCGAAAGCACTTCCAAATTCACACGGAATTTTTTTGCCAGTTCCACACTCCGGTTGTGCAGCACCTGCGCCCCCTGAGAAGCCAGCTCCAGCATCTCGTCATAAGCAATTTCTTCCAGCTTTTTGGCCTCGGGGACAATCCGCGGGTCCGTTGTGTACACACCGTCCACATCGGTGTAAATCTGGCACAGGTCCGCGTGGAACGCTGCTGCCAGGGCTACCGCGCTGGTATCGGAGCCGCCCCGGCCCAGGGTCGTCACATCGCCATTGCGGTCCACACCCTGAAAGCCTGTCACAATTACAATCCGATGCTGGTCCAGCTCGGAGCGGATGCGCTCGGAATCAATTTTTTTAATGCGTGCATCCGAATGGACGCCGGTAGACTGGATACCCACCTGCCAGCCCGTCAGGGACACGCAGGGCAGCCCCATCGCTTCCAGCGCCATCGCACACAGCGCTACCGAAATCTGCTCCCCTGTGGACAGCAGCATATCCATCTCCCGCTTAGAGGCATGAGGATTGATTTCCTCCGCTTTGGCAATCAGGTCATCGGTGGTATCCCCCTGGGCGGACAATACGACAATTACATCGTTGCCCTCCAGGTAAGTCTCCGCGATAATTCCGGCGACATTTCGGACCCGCTTGGCATCCCGCACGGAGCTGCCGCCGAATTTCTGTACAATTAAACTCATGGTAATGCTTCCTTTATCAAAAATACATGACAAAAGCCAAAAATTCCCTTGGATTTTTCGGCTTTTGCGGATGCGAGAACTTTGCCCTAGCCGCTTTTGCGGCTATCCTATTATACGCAGCAGCCAGCCCAAAGGGAATCAAGCCAGCACCCGCATACACGCCAACACCTTCAAAGACTGGGATAGCTGCGCCGCTTCCTGTCCGCTGACCGCTTCCGTAAGGAAAGCCGTCTCACCGTTCTCGCTGAGAACTTCTACCTGGCCAAAGACCGCGGCAGCATCTGCAAGGCTGCCTGCAATGCGGAAATAATGGCGGCTTTTCAGTGACAGGGGGTCCGCAAAGCCTTCTGTACCGCCGTCCCAGCCAATCTCGTCCCGCCGTGGGCTGGCTTGCAGGCACTCCATCACATCCGCAACACAGGCAGAAGCCGTAGGCAGTTCCCCCGCGCCCTTGCCGTAGAACATCACATCACCGGTGGCATTGCCCCGCACCATGACGGCGTTAAACACATCTTCCACATTGGCAATGGGGTTGTCTTCTGGAATCAAGTGGGGCGCTACATAGGCTGTCCGCCCGCTGCCGGGGAGGCGCACCGCCCGGCCCAAGAGCTTGATCCGGTACCCTGCCCGCTGGGCAATTTTTACATCTTGCAGGGACAGCTTACAGATCCCCTCCATTGGCACCGCCTCCGGGTCCATTTGCCGCCCGAAGGCCAAATCCCCCAAGATACAGATCTTGCGGCCCGCGTCGATGCCTTCCACATCGGCAGTGGGGTCCGCCTCGGCGTAACCCTTCTCTTGGGCTTCCCGAAGTGCGTCCTGGAATGTGGCGCCTGCCCGGACCATCCGGGTCAGGATATAGTTTGTCGTCCCGTTGAGAATTCCATAAATCTCATCAATACGGTTCGCGGCCATGCACTGGGTCAGCGGGTGCAGAATCGGGATGCCGCCCCCAACGCTGGCCTCAAAAAGATAACTGACATTTTTCCGCTTTGCCAATTCCAGCAGCTCACAGCCATGCTCGGCTACCAGCTGCTTGTTGGCGGTAACAACATGTTTCCCAGCTTCCAGCGCCCGGCGGGTATACTCATAGGCCGCCTCCACGCCGCCGATCGTTTCCACTACGACCCGGATCTCTGGGTCGTTTTCAATCTTCTGAAAATCATTGGTCATCAATTGGCGGTACAGTCCATCTTTAAAATGCCGGACAAGGACGGTCTTGACCTCCAAAGGCTCCCCAAGCTTCCGCTCAATCTGCCGTTTGTTTTCTGCCACAACCTTGGCTACACCGGTACCGACCGTGCCCAGACCCAAAATTGCAATCTGAATCATTCTGTTTCCTTTCTCTATCACCCAGCTAGGATCTCAAATTTAACAACACCGTTCAACGCTGCCACATCGCTTATCAGCTGCTCCAGAGACTCCTCCATCCGGCTGGTCTCGGCGGAGATCGTCACCGCTGCACAGCCGTTGGTGGGGATGCTCTGGTTTATGGTGAGGATGTTGGCCCCCGAAGCCGCAAAGACCGTCAGCACGCCTGAGAGGATTCCTGCCATATCCTTCAGCATCGCGTAGAAGGTGATAATATGTTCCGCCTTCATGTCGTTAAAGGGCTGCACAGAATCCTTATACTTATAAAATGCGCTGCGGCTGATGCCAGCCAGGCGGGTTGCCGCGCCGACCGTCTCTGCCTCGCCAGTCTGCATCATGCGCTTAGCCTCTGCTACTTTCACGAAAATTTCCGGCAGTGCATCCGCCGCCACGATGTAATATTTGATTGGTTTCCCCATCCCGTCCACCTCTTGCGGTCATTTGTCTTTCATAGATACTACCACATTTTTTGCCCGCCCGCAACCAAAAATCCAAAACTTCTTTTGTCGGAATCAGGAAATCTTTCCGCACATTCCATCTCGCCTTCCGGCAAAATGCCGGACGTTCCTTTTGGCTGACAAATTTCGGAAAACTATGGAAGTTTACAAAATAGGGCTTGCAGCAGGGACCGGGAAAGCGAGGGAACCCTATGAAACAAAAACTGGTCTCCCTGGCGTTCGCTCTGGCGCTGCTGGCGGGTACGGTGTCCGCCGCCGCGTTTGTTGACGTAGACCAAGACCATTATTACGCCCAAGCCGTTGCCTGGGCAGTGGAAAAGGGGATTACCACCGGTACGACAGAATCTACCTTTTCTCCAAACGGAATCTGCACTCGGGGACAAATTCTCACCTTCCTGTGGCGGGCCGCCGGGTCCCCAGAACCAGAATCCACAGAGAGTCCCTTCGATGATGTTACGCCGGACTTGAACCCGGATTTCTACAAGGCGATCCTTTGGGCTGCCGAACAGAGTATCATCTCAGATCAGGCTGATGGAAGCTTTTTCCCCAACAATCCATGCAGTCGTGGTGATACCACACGGTTCCTCTGGCGCTACGCTGGGAGTCCCAAGCCCTATTTCCCTGCCGAGTTTGACGATGTTCCCCCTAATACGGACTATGCGGAAGCTGTGGGCTGGGCGGTGGAAAATGGCATCACCAGCGGCGTAACGGAAACCAGTTTTTCCCTGGACGCCCCCTGCACTCGCGGGCAGATCGTAACCTTCCTCTACCGTTCCCTCGGGGCCGACACAGATTTTCTGGAAGTCCCCGCCCATACGCCGCCCGCAGCGCCCCAGCAACCGGAACAGCGCCCCCTTCAGACCCTTACCGGCGACGGATATGCCTATTCCCTTGGCTTGGACGGCAGCGAGTTCACCAGCGAAAACGCCTATGAATCGACGGTTCAAGTAGACATTTACTCAGACGTTGAGGCAGTCTTGACCGTCCAAGTCCCCTTCCCCCTCTTCCAAGCTTGGGACTATTCTGTCCGTTTCGCCTCGGAAGATGTCTCTTACCTCTTTACCTACTCCCGTTGGGATGAGGCGTTTGCAGATATGGTTTCCTGGACGGGGGACCACAACCTCTACCGCATGACCATCGACTATGCCAGCACGGCCAAGTCAACCGAAACCATCCCTCTGGAAGTGGAAATCTCCAGTGACAATCGTATGGGTGGAATGGTCTCCTGGCAGGTTATTCTGCCTCCGGACTGTGGTTTCCGCTTCAACAACCTGGAAAACTTTACGCTGAGCTGTGAAGTCAGCTCCAGTGCATAACGGCAATACGGCAAACAAAAAGCAGGCTGTGCAGATATACAGCCTGCTTTTTTTGTTTACTTTTCCGCGTGGAATACAGCTTTCATGCCTTTATAGGTCTCGTAGCAGTCCAACTTGGAAACCGTCTCAAACGGCGCGTGCATACTCAGCACTGGAACGCCCGCATCCAAAGTACGGATGTTGCGGTTGGCCATATACATGGCAACGGTTCCGCCGCCGCCTGCGTCGACCTTGCCCAGCTCGCCGATCTGCCAGATAACCCCAGCTTCATCAAACAGCTGCCGGACGTAGGCCACGGTCTCCGCATCTGCGTCCGACGCGCCGGACTTGCCCCGCGCACCGGTGTACTTGCACAGGCCGATTCCGTAGTTGATATAGGCCTCATTACGCTTTTCAAACACATCGGGGAAGTTGGGATCATACGCAGCGGTCACATCCGCGCTCAGGCAGAAAGAATTTTCAAAACAAGCCCGCAGCGGTACGTCCTGGGTGGCGCACAGGTCCTCCATGAAGCCGTCGAATGCAGCGGACTGCATACCGGTCACCCCGTTGGAGCCAATTTCTTCCTTATCTGCCAAGACGCAAACAGCAGTCTTCTGCGGAGCCTTCTGCAAATCCAGCAGAGCCTTCAGCGCTGCATAAGCGCATACGCGGTCATCGTGGCCATAAGCGCCAATCAGAGAGCGGTCCAAGCCAACATCGCAGGCATCCACAGCAGGCACAGCCTCCAGCTCAGCAGAGTTGAAATCGTCCTCTGTAATGCCATATTTCTCATGCAAAAGCTGCATGACGGACAGCTTCACCCGGCCCGCTTCATCCTCTCCGCCGATGGGACGACTGCCCAGCAGGATGTTCAGGGACTCGCCGGGGATGGCTTCGCCTAATGGTTTTTTATTCTGCGCCGCACCCAGGTGGGGAAGCAAATCCGTAATCACCAAACGGGGGTCGCCTGCCTCGCCGCCGATGTTGACCTCCACCTTCGTCCCATCCTTCATTGCCACCACGCCATACAGCGCCAGGGGCAGCGTCACCCATTGATATTTTCGGACGCCGCCGTAATAGTGGGTCTTGAAATAGGCCAGCTCGTTTTCCTCATAAAGAGGGTTCGGCTTTAAATCCAAACGGGGAGAATCGATGTGGGCTGCCACAATCTGCACGCCCTCCGACAAAGGCTTCTGCCCAATATGGGCCAGCATCACAGCTTTGCCGCGGTTGCAAAGGTACACCTTATCGTCGGCCTGCAAAGCCATTCCTCGAACGTAGGGCTTATAGCCCGCCTGCTCTGCCAGACGAATCGTCTCCTTTGTACAGAGCCGCTCGGTCCTGCTGGCATCTAAAAATGCTTTATACCGCGTGCAGTAGTCCTCCATTACATCCAAATCCTGCTCCTGGATAAGGTCATAGCCGTTTTTCTTGCTGGAAAAAAGCTTCTCCTTCAGCTCCTTATATGCAGACTTCTCCATGGTTTACATTCCTCCTAAATGGTTTTTCATCCTACCGCGTTTTTTCGTTTTTCTTCCAAAATGGATTCCATCAGCCGCTCAAAGAACAGCCGCGCTTCCCGGTAAAAAACATCTGGCGATTCTGATGCGTTGTTCAATTCACAGTCACATTTACTCCGGTAAAAATCATCCCCTTTTTGGGCAAACACCCGCAAGCGCGCATATTGCTCCGGGATGTCGTCCCGGGCCATGATCCGCCGCACCCGCAGCTCCGTCGGCGCAGTAACGGCTACCGTCCGGTCGCAGAGGCGGTCAAGGCCGCTCTCAAAGAGGTTGATCGCATCCAGGGCATACAGTCCGTCGGCGGCCTCCACCTGCCGCTCCAGCTCTGGAACCAAGTAACGGAACACGATCTCGTTCAGCTCATCAAGCCGGTCCCGCTTCGCAAAGACCTCCTGCCCCAGCTTCCGCCGGTTCAGCTGTCCATTGGCGTTGAACACGCCAGGAAATTTTGCATTGATGGCATTTTGAAATTCAGCATTCGCCTGCAATATCTCATGATATACCTGATCGCAGTCGATCACGGTACCGCCCATGGCCTGTAAGGCACGCAGGGCGCTGGACTTCCCCGCGCCGGTGCCGCCGGTCAGGCCCAGGATCACCCGTTGATTATCCGCCTCCAGGACGTGGAACCCAGCGGCTTTCTTCAGACGGTTCCCAATGGCAAACCCCAGCCCGCGGTTATCGGGGCACTGGGCATAGATTTCTGTCACGCCGCTGTGGTCAAAGCTCCGCAGCGCCTCAAACAGCCGCTGTGCCTGGATCTGCTTATCCTCACTCGGCCCAAGAGGCCGCACAACCTGCTTGGGGAACAAATGGGCATACTCGTCGAAGCAAATCACCCCGGAAGTCGGGCCAACCCGCTTCCCAATCTCCCGCGCCGACGCACCAGGCGCACCAGTAATCACCGTTACAGGTGCTTTGGGCGCATAGTGCCGGTACTTCATTCCAGGGGCCGCCGGGCGTTCGTGGGCCTCTATGGTTCCCAAAGCAGCTTTGTCAACATCAATATGCCCAATCAGCCGCTCCATATCCTCCAGCGGCAGTCCGCCTGGACGCAGGAGCCGGGGCGGCGTACATGTCAAATCCAACACCGTAGATTCCACACCTAATATACACGGACCGCCGTCCACAAGGCTGTCAATGCGTCCGCCCATGTCCTCCAGGACATCCTGCGCCGTTGTACAGCTGGGCCGCCCAGAAGTATTCGCGCTGGGAGCTGCAATCGGTACCCCCGCCTCCCGGATGATTGCCAGAGTCACTGGATGATTTGGGCACCGCACGCCTACGGTATTCAGGCCCGCCGTGGTGGCATCCGGTACGAGGGGCTGACGCTTGAGGATCATCGTCAGCGGACCTGGCCAGAATTTGCGCGCCAGGATATAGGCCATAGGCGGGATGTCTGCACAGTAGCGGGGAAGCCACTGCGCTCCTGTGACATGGAGGATCAGAGGATTATCCTGGGGCCGCCCCTTGACCGCAAAAATCCGCTGCACTGCCGCCGAGTCCAGCCCATTGGCGCCCAAACCATACACCGTTTCCGTAGGGATACCCACAAGGCCCCCTTCCCGCAGGATTTTTGCGGCGGCGGAAATTTTATCTTCAATTTCTTTCTGCTGTCCTTTGGTATCCCGCAAATCGTAATAAATCGTTTCCATATTCTGTGCCTCTATTTTTCAGACCGGGCGTCCTTCGCCCGTGTTTTATATTGCATCAATATCCAAACAACCGTCCCTGCCAGGACCGCCAGAAACAGCGGCAGCAACAGCAGCGCACAAATGCCTGTAATTTCCGCTTCCTCGGCGGCATAGGGATTTTCGGCCGCGCCACAACGCATGACATACAGCGTCCCCCGCAGCCAATTTCCGGCGAATAACGACTCCAAGACGGCCAAGCAAGCCGTCAAGCCCAGGAGCAGTCCTGTCAGCAGCGCTTTCAGCAACTTCTTCACACCGCACCGCCTTTCAGCTTCTCGGCCTGCTCCACGGTCGCCAGGGCATCGATGATCTCGTCCAGCGCACCGTCGAGAATCGCGTCCAGCTTATACAGCGTCAGTCCGATTCGGTGGTCGGTTACTCGGCCCTGTGGAAAATTATAAGTCCGCACCCGCTCGCTCCGGTCGCCGCTGCCCACCTGGCTCCGCCGTTCAGAAGCGGCGGCGGCGGCCTGTTTCTCCCGCTCCATCTCATACAGCCGGGAACGCAGCACCTTCATCGCCTTATCTTTGTTTTTATACTGGCTCCGCTCATCCTGGCATTCTACAACCAGCCCTGTGGGCAGGTGGGTGATCCGGATGGCAGATTCTGTTTTGTTCACATGCTGGCCCCCTGCGCCGGAAGAGCGGTAGGTATCAATCTGCAAATCCTTGGGATCGACCTCACACTCCACATCCTCAGCCTCCGGCAGCACAGCCACCGTGGCGGCGCTGGTGTGAATACGCCCGCCGGACTCCGTTTCCGGCACCCGCTGCACCCGGTGGACGCCGCTCTCGTATTTCAGCCGGGAGAACACTCCCTCGCCTTCCACCAGGACACTGCACTCTTTCACACCGCCAAGCTCGGTCTCATTCAAACTCACAATATCCAGCTTCCAACCCTGCCGCTGGGCATACATGGTATACATCCGCAGCAAAGAACCTGCAAACAATGCGCTTTCCTCGCCCCCAACGCCGCTCCGCAGTTCCAAGATGACATTGCGGTGATCGTTGGGGTCCTTCGGTAAGAGCAGAATGCGCACTTGTTCTTGGAGCGCCTCCAGCTCCGCACGGGCGGCGCTCAGTTCCTCCTGGGCCAGCTCCCGCAAGTCCGGGTCATGGAGCAGCACTTCCGCTTCGGCGCGGCGGCGCTCAGCATCCTCCCAGGCACGGCAGGCCTCCGTTACCGGAGATAGTTCCTTCAGTTCCCGCTGGATATCCCGCAGCCGGTTGGCATCTCCATAAACGGCCGGGTCAGATAGTTCTGTCTCCAAGGATTCCTGGCGCACCGCCAGCTCCTTCAGTTTTTCTAGCAACACCTATCACCTCCCTGCACACAGCTTCAAAGCTCTGTCAGCTCTCCAAGAATTCCCGCGTCTCGCGGATAAACTCTTCCTCCCAGAAGGCGTAACCCACCGAACCGCTCCGCAGGGACACTGCCGTCCGGTGTCCGCAGGACGTATATAAATCCATCTGCGCAAACACCCGCTCGCTTTTCTCCTCTGTTCCCCGCGTGAGGACATAGGAGGCATTCCGCAGCTCGCGCCCGTGCAGCTTCAAGAAACTCCGCACGACAGAGCTGCACCGTCCTGCCCAGACTGGTGAACCAACGACTACAAGCCGGTAATCGGTCAGAGGAAACCGCGTCTGATACTTGACAGGCTTTACTGTCCGGCGGGTTGCGTCCATGCCGCTGCGCAGCCAGCCGCCCCAACCGGTACGGTCCACGCCGTCCCGCAGCTCTGCAATCTCCGCGCCCAGCGCTTTCGCAATCTCCTCCATTGCTTTTTTGGTATTGCCCGTCCTGGAATAATAAATGCACAGCACGTTGTTCCAAGCCATGTGCTCATCCTTTCTTATCTGTCAAACAGCGCCGTTTTCACCACTGCAAAGGCTTCCCGCAGGTAATAGTTTGCTGTCAGCCACCACCATGGCAGTTCTGCCGGCACATCAATCGTCCGCAGTCCCTGCCTCTGGGCGATCATGTGCGCCCGGAAGCAGTGGAAATCATTCGTCACAACAGCAATAACTGCCGTCTCCGTGTCCAAGCCATAAGCCGACAGCAATTCTTTGGAGTACGCAAAGTTTTCTGCTGTGTTGGTCGACTGTTCTTCTAACAAATAGCGGGTGTTTTCCGCTTCATTATCCGTCCACAATGCCCGGCGCATGGCCTCGGCCTCGGAGATATTCTCCCCACCGCCCTTGCCGCCGGACAAGACCACTGGCACATCCGGATGGTCCTTCAAATACACCGCGGCAGCCTGGATACGTGTCCAAAGGGCCGCCGACGGTTCCTCGCCATTGACCCCAGCCCCCAGGACGATCACGGCATCCACCGGCAGGGCAGAGTTGTCCGCCTCACCCCGGCAGATAACGGTCGCCTCGATGCCGCACAGGATGCTGACACCAGCCGCTAATCCCACCAGAAAAATCCGGCTGCAGAGTTTCCCGGCCTTGGACGTCTTCGCCCAGCGGTTCAGCAGCAGCCCCAAAATCCAGACCACTGCAATGCCCAGCAGAAAAAAGCCGGTAAACCGCATCCCATTTGGTATCACAGCCAAGGCCAATCCCAAGGCCGTTAACCCCCCAATTATCCAATAAACCATCCGTTTTCGTCGAAATCTCATCTCTGTTTTGCTGTCCTATCCCTCTGCAAGCTCGCTGAGCCGTTCCCACCGCTCGTATAGCGCATCCAGGGCGGCCTGCGCTGTTTCCCGGGCCTGCGTCAGTTCTGTCAGTTTTTCATAATCACAAGCAGCGGCCTCCATATCGGCCTCCAAAGCCACCATTTCCTCCTCCGCCTTGGCAATGTCGCGTTCACAGATCGTCAGCTGCCGCCGGGCGTTCTGCTGGGCACGGTTGCCCCGCGCCGGACGCTCCCCTTTTTCCTTCGCCGGCTTCACCGGTTCCGGCTTTGCGGCTTCCTCCTGGGCCTTCATCTGCCGGTACTGCGCAAAGCCCATAGGATAATCTGTAATGGTCTCCCCCGCCAGTTCCCAGACGCGGGTCGCAAAACGGTTGATGAAATACCGGTCATGGCTGACGAACAATAAGGTCCCGTCATAGGCCTCCACTGCTTCCTCGATCCATTCTCTGGAAGCAATATCCAAGTGGTTCGTCGGCTCATCCAAAATCAGAAAGTTGATCTCGTCATCCATCAGCATACAAAGCCGCAGGCGGCTCTGCTCCCCGCCAGAGAGCACTGAGACAGGCTTCATCACGTCTTCACCACGGAAGTCGTACGCCGCCAAGCGGTTTCGGGCGCTCTGGGCCGACAGTCCCCGTTTTGCGGCCATCATATTCTCCACCAGATTCCAATCTGGATGTTCAAAATGGATGATCTGCGGCAAGTACGCCGCCCGCACCTGGGGACCAAACCGGATACGGCCTTCATCGGGGTACAGCTCGCCCATAATCATCTTGATCAGGGTAGATTTCCCCGTCCCATTGTCGCCCAGCAGAGCAATACGCTCACCGCCCTCAACCTTCAGGCTCACGCCGTCAAACAGGTGCTTGTCCCCATAAGACTTTCCAATCCCCCGCAGGGCGAGGGCCTCATCACCATGAAACTCGGCGGTGGAAAACCGGGCGTCCATTTTCCGAGCTTTGACCGGCTTTTCCGTCGTCCGCATACGCTCAATCCGGCGCTCAATGTTGATCGCCCGCCGGTAGGTTTTGTCCATACCTTGGAACGCCCACAGCCGCAGCTGGTCCGCAGCTCTCTCCAACTGCTCGATCTTTGCCTGTTCTTTCTGGTATTGCTTCAAGCGTTCCTGATAACGCCGCTCTTTCTCCACGACATAGAAACTATAATTCCCACTATAAAACTCCGCCTTGCCGTCCTCAATTTCGATCACACGCTTGACCACCCGGTCCAAGAAATAACGGTCGTGGGAAATCGCCACGACTGTACCCCGGAAGCCCCGGATATATTCCTCCAGCCACTCGGTTGCATGAAGATCCAAATGGTTTGTCGGTTCGTCCAGCAACAGGATATCGGTGTCCTCCAAAATCAGCCGCCCCAGGTTCACCCGGGTCTTTTCCCCTCCGGAGAGGCTGTCAAACAGCTGCGTCCGCATTTCCTCCGGAATGGACAGCCCTTTTGCAATCTTATTCACAGCAACATCGGTATCATAGCCGCCAAACACCTCGAAGCGTTCACTGAGGGCGCCGTAGCGCCGCAGGATGGCAGGATCGGATTCCCCCGCCGCCATGCGGCCCGCCAAAGCCTCCATCTCTTTCGCTAACGCTTCCAAGCGAGCGAAAGCAGAACGCAAAACATCCTCTACCGTATACCCGGCCGGATATACGGGAATCTGGGAAATCAGCCCCAACCGCCGCCCCTGGCCGATCACCACCTGCCCTTCGTCGGCATCCAGCTCGCCGGTGAGGATTCGGAACAGGGTGGTTTTGCCTGCGCCATTGCGGCCCAACAGGCCCACCCGTTCCCCTTGGTCGATCTGAAAGGTTAAATTTTCGAAAACATTATGTCCAACCTCGAAAGATTTTACAAGGCTGTTCACTTGTAGGTCAATCATAAGAATCTCCGCTCAATTGTTCCGTCATCTTTTCAAAATGCATCGCATGGGACGCCTTAACCAGCACTGCCGTACCGGGGCGCAGCTGCCGCCGCAATTCTGGAAGGGCTTCCTCCTGGCTGGTAAAATACAAGACGGAGCTGCCGCTCTGAGCGGCGCCGTCGGCGATTTTAGCGGCCTTGTCGCCGATGGCTACCACCATATCCACCCCCAGCATTGCCGCCAAGGCTCCCATATTATAGTGGGCACGGTCGGTCAGCTCGCCCAGCTCGCCCATATCCCCCAGTACCGCGACTTTGCGGTCGCAGTCCGTCCGCGCCAGCACCTCCAGCGCCGCCGCTACAGACTGGGGATTTGCGTTATAGCAATCGTCCAGGATAATGCGTCCGCAGGACTTGCGCAGCACCCGCATACGGGAACCGGCAGGCACATAGGCCGCCACCCCCCGGACGATCTCGTCATGGCCCAAGCCTAGGGACTCCGCCACGGCTACAGCAATCGAGGCCGAATAGGCCATATACTCTCCCGGTGTAGAAATGGTCAGGGCATACTGGTCTTTTTCTGTCGTAACCGTGCAGGTGATGCCTCCCACGCCGCGGTCGGTCAGCTCGGTAATCCGGGCCTGACAGTGCCGGGACTTGCCGCAGCGAACGGTGGGAAAATTGACCGACACGGTATCCAGCAGCGGGTCATCGCCGTTGAGGACAACCAACCCGCCGGGCTTCAGGTGGGTGAAAATCTCGCACTTTGCCCGTAAAATCCCCTGACGGCTGCCCAGGAACTCAATATGGGCGTCGCCAATATTGGAGATGACCGCGATGTCCGGACGCACCATTTCCCCGAGATATTCGATCTCGCCGAAATGGTTCATCCCCGTCTCAATCACCGCCGCCTCGTGCTCCGGGCCTATGTCCAAAAGTGTCAGCGGGGTCCCGATATCATTGTTAAAATTACCCGGCGTCTTGAATACCCGCAGCTTTGCGCCTAAGACAGAAGCAATCATTTCCTTGGTGGTCGTTTTTCCTACGCTGCCGGTGATCTGGACCACCGGCAGCGAAAACCGGCTCCGGTAAGCAGACGCCAACGCCCGCAGAGCCAAACGGGTATCTGGTACCTGGATATAGAACTTGCCGTCTTTCAATCTCTCCGGCGCACGGGCGCAGAGGCAGCCCGCCGCCCCTGCGTCCAGCGAGGCGTCGATAAAATCATGGCCGTCAAAACGCTCCCCCACCCAGGGCAGGAACAGACAGCCCGGCGTAATCTTCCGGCTGTCGGTGCAGACGGAAGAGATTACAGGATCTCCCTCCCAGGGGTTCAGCCACACGCCGTCCACGGCGGCAACGATTTCCTTCACTGTCATGGGCTGCATGAACCCGACCTCCCCCACGCTATATAGCGCTTAATTTCTCCGTTTCAAGTCATAAGACAGCCGCAGAATTTCCTCACACAGCTGTATGTAAGACATTCCGGCTGCGGCAGCTTCCTTCGGCACCAGACTGCCTGGGGTCAAACCCGGCAGGGAATTCAGCTCCAGGCACCAGAATTTTCCGGCCCTGTCCATAATGAAATCCGTCCGGGAATACACCGTCATCCCCAGCGCCCGGTGCAGCCGCAGGGCCAACTCCCCCGCCTCGGCCTGCTGCTCCGGCGTGATGGGGGCGGGGCAAAGCTCCTGCGCACCGCCGTTCTGGTACTTCGCCACATAATCAAATTCGCCTTCCGCAGGCAGGATTTCCAACGCCGGAAGGGCTTTATCTCCCAAAACACCGACGGTAATTTCCCGGCCATAGAGGCGCTCCTCCACCAAGACCTCTCCGCCGAAATCCAGCACCTTCACCAGCGCGTCCTCCAGTGCGGCACGGTCTTCTGGAAGGAACACGCCTAGAGACGAACCGCCTCCTGTAGTCTTTACCACACAGGGCATCGGCAGTTCCTTTGCCAGATGGGCAGCCTCCTCCTTGGCGTAAGGCGGCAGCACCTGCCATTTCGGCGTGGGCAGCCCCTCTGCGTCCATAATACGCTTGGTCATCGCCTTATCCATGGAAAGGCCGCTGGCCAGATAACCGCCGCCGGTGTAGCGGATACCCAAAAGATCAAACGATGCCTGGACACGACCATCCTCGCCATCTTGGCCGTGAAGGCCCAGGAAAACAATATCCGCCATCGTGCAAAGCTCCAACACATTCGGCCCAAACACGCGGCTACTCTGGTCCTTCCGCTGGCGGCGGACCGCTGCCAAATCCGGCGCGACGGCCTCAATGTATACATCCGAGCAAAGTCCGTCCGGCGCATCAAATAGTGTTCGTAAATCCTCCGGCGCATCCTCAACGCCAAGATACAAATCCACCAAAATCGCCTGGTGCCCGTTTTCCCGCAGAGCACGGCAGACATTGGTACCGGTGACAAGCGACACTGCGCGTTCGGCGGAGAGTCCCCCTGCCAAAACAACGATTTTCATTCTAAAATCTCCTCCGGAGCTGTCTTTCAGCCATATGATGCCACATTTAAGCAAATTACGAGAAATACGCGAAGACACAACGGCTGCTGCGTAGCCATTGTACCATATTTTATTACAATCTGCTATAGTTTAGCACAAAGACGGCCCGAATACAACCGGGAAACGAAAAATTTGCCGAAAACTGCGGAAAGCCCGCCGGAAATATGCTTTCCAGCGGGCCTCGCCTGCTTAATGGAACCAGCCAGAGCTTTCTCCGCCATCCATAAGGGTTTTTACAGCGGAGAGCATCTGCGCGGCGTCTGCGCGGGTGACAGCCTGTTCCATGGTCTGGCTGCCGAAGCTGCCTGCCGCCAGGACATTGACAGCCTCCATATTGGCAACCGCCTGTGCGGCCCAAGAGGGAACCGTCTCCTGGTCGGCATACCAGACATCAAGGTTCACGTCGCCCAGGTTCAGAACACGGTCAAGGACGGTGGCGGCCTCGTTGAAGCTGATCACGTCGCTGCCGTAGAAAGCCGCACCGTTGGGGGTATGGCGGCCCTGCATTACACCATCCGCCACGCCTGCGGCAGCGTAGGCCTTTGCCCAGGTGGGAATGCTTTCGTCGTCGGCGAAACCGGTCATGGTGACAGCAGTAACTTCACGGCCTGCCGTCTCCAAGGCCATGGCCAAGAATTCACTGCGGGTAACGGGTTGGTCGGGCTGGAAGTAATAGTGGCTTCCAATCTTGCCGCCGGTATAAATCCCTGCCTCCGCCAGATGCTGGGCAGCGCGGGCAGCAGGATCCCCGTCCATATCAGCGTATTCCACGCCGGAGCGGGTCTTTTCCACCACAATGGTCACTTTGCCTGGAAGGGAAGTATTGCCCTCGGGGTCCGTGGCGGTATAAGTGAAGCTGTCTTTGCCGGTCATGCCTTCTTTAGGGGTGTAGGTGAAGGTTTCCCCTTCAATGGCGACACTGCCCTTTTTCGGTTCATCTGCGATGGCGTAGGTGAGTTCGCCGCCCTCCGCGTCGGAGGCTTGCAGCTGGCCCTCAGCGGGAATGTCCCGGTAGGTGGTCACTTCCAACTCCTGGACAGCGGGCGCACCCTCGGGGGCTTCCTCTTTTTTGCTGCCGAACAGCGCGGAGGCGTTGCCAGTGGTCAGGACTGCCGCCAGCGCCAACGCAGCGGCGCATTTCATCATCTTGCGATTCATCATCGGTCCTCCTGTATGATTTGGTACAGGAGTAGTCTTTTCCCATCCAAGGATTTTTATGCAGCCCGCCGCACAGAGCTTTTTTCGTCATTCCATACGAGTGAGCTTTCAAAAAGCCTGGTCATCTATCCTCAGGGCTGCTCAACCTTCATCCGCTCAATATTCGCCTCAATGTCCGCAATCAAGCCGCTCTCCGCATACTCCGCCGCCCGGAGGACCGCATTGCAAAATGCACGGGCGTCCGACGAACCATGTGCCTTGATCACCGGCTTTGAGATTCCCAGGAAGGGCGTTCCGCCCACTTCGCCTGGGTCCAGCAGCCGCTTCATATCTTCCAGGTTCCCTTTGACCAGCCCCGCTGCCAGCTTGGTCTTCGTACTGCTGTAGAACATCTTCTTCAGCTCTTTCAGCAGGAATTTGGCGGTACCTTCCAGGGATTTGAGCATGATATTGCCTGTAAAGCCATCTGCTACCAGCACATCTGCGCCGCCCAGCATGGCTTCATTCGCCTCAATGTTGCCGGTAAAATGAATACGCCCCGCTTCACCCGCTTTCGTCAAAAGCGCATACGTCTCCTGCCGGAGGCTGTCGCCCTTTTCAGACTCCGCGCCGATGTTCAGCAGCGCCACCCGGGGCCGTTCCAGGCCCATCACCCGCTTGGCGTAGTAGTTTCCTAAGTAGGCGAATTGCAGCAGGTATTCCGGCGTACACTCCGCATTGGCCCCGCAGTCGCACAGCACAGCCCGGCCTTCTGCCGTTGGAATAACCGGCCCCATAGCTGCCCGGCGGATGCCCCGGACGCGCTTGACCAACAGGGTTGCACCTGCCAGCAGGGCGCCCGTGGAACCGGCGGAGACAAAAGCATCGCCGCCGCCCTCTTTCACCAGCCGCAGGCCCACGGTCAGTGAGGAATCCTTTTTTCGCTTAAAGGCGGTCGCCGGGTCGTCGGAAATCTCCACAACCTCCGACGCGTCCCGGATCTCCACTCCAGCAGGCAGCGTCTTTTCGCCGCTGGCTTCAACCGCCCGCAGGATGTCCGCCGTCCGGCCCACCAGCACAATATCCAAGCCATGGGCCTTATGCGCCGCCAAAGCGCCTTGAACCGTGGCCTGTGGGGCATTGTCCCCGCCCATTGCGTCTACGATGATTTTCATTCTGTAATCCTCCCGTGCGCTGTGCGCGTAAAAAAGTCTCTGTTCTCACTCTAGCACGGTATCCCGCAGGGCCGCGATCCGTTCCAGGGAACGCTGGGAAAGGGCGGCGTTTTTGTTCCGCTTGCCCTTCACCCGGTAACCCAGGGGCGGCATGATACCAAAATTGATGTTCATGGGTTGGAACGCTGTCACCGACGGATTCGAAATGTACCGTCCCAGTGCTCCAATGGCCGTCTCTTGGGGAAAATCCACCGGCGGCAGGCCCCGCAGCCGCCGCGCTGTCTCTACGCCCACCAGGAAGCCGGAAGCGGCGGATTCCACATAGCCCTCCACGCCGGTCATCTGTCCGGCGAAGGAGATTCGCGGGTCCGCTTTCAGCCGGTAATAGCGGTCCAGAAGCTGGGGCGAATTCAAAAATGTATTCCGGTGCATGACGCCGTACCGCAAAAATTCCGCATCGTGCAGGGCAGGGATCATGGAGAACACCCGCCGCTGTTCCGGGAAACGCAGATGGGTCTGAAAACCCACCAGGTTATAAATACTCCCCTCCCGATTGTCCCGCCGCAGCTGGACAACGGCAAAGGGTTCTCGCCCAGTGCGCGGGTCTTTAAGTCCCCGTGGCTTCAGCGGACCGTAACGCAGGGTATCCTGGCCCCGCCGCGCCATGACCTCCACAGGCATACAGCCCTCGAAAACTTTCTTATCCTCAAATCCATGCACCTCGGCTTCCTCTGCCGCCGTCAGCGCCTGCCAGAATTCCAGATACTCCGCCTCATCCATGGGGCAGTTGACATAATCCGCCGTTCCGCGGTCATAGCGGGAACCGAACCACGCCTTTTCCATAGCAACGCTTTCCGCAGAGACCAGCGGCGCGGCGGCATCGTAAAAATGGAGCGCGGAACGCTCCCCCAGCAACTGCTGGAGACACTCTGCCAGCGCGTCTGACGTTAAAGGGCCAGAGGCCACTACAACTTCGCCCTCAGGAATGACGGTGATTTCATCCGGAACAACTGTGATATGGGGGTGGTTGCGCAGGCGTTCTGTGACCATCGCGGCAAAGCCATGCCGGTCCACCGCCAATGCGCCTCCGGCCTCGACGCGGGTGGCATCGGCACAGGAGAGGATAACCGATCCCAGCCGCCGCAGTTCCTCTTTCAGAAGGCCAACCGCGTTTTCCAGCTGGTCGCTGCGCAGGGAGTTGGAGCAGCAAAGCTCCGCAAAAAATTCAGTCGAGTGGGCAGGGGTGAATTTTTTTGGCTTCATCTCCCAGAGAGTGACCTCCACGCCCCGCTCTGCCAGCTGCCAAGCGCACTCGCTCCCCGCCAGTCCTGCGCCAATTACGGTAACTTTCATTTCATTTTCCCTTCAACATGCGGTCCTTAGGCAATTTCTCAGCAAGCTGCCTGCCCATAGACCGCTCAGTTCTCTTTCGCGGCTTTCTTTTTCGTGGACTTCTTCGCGGGCTTCTTTTCTTTCACATCCGTAGTGATCTTAGCCGTCGCAGAGCGTTTGCTTGCTGCCGCGGAACGCGTCCGCTTCTTTGGCTTGCTGCTCTCGGCAGATTCGGCGGATTCGGTGGATTTAGCCTCCGGTTCTTTGGCCTCCGTCTCTGTTTTTTTACGGTAACCCCGCTTTTCTTCCGGCAGGAAGTCCGCGCACTCCGGGTTGATGCAGAATGGCTTCTGCCGGCCCCGGCCCGCTTTCTTGAACAGCGTATGCCCACACAATGGGCAATCCTCCTGCACCGGGACGTCCCACGTCATGAAATCACACTTCGTCTTCTCGTCACGGCTTGTCAAGTGCTCGCAGCAGTAATAGGTGTATTGTTTCTTCGTCTTCTTGCTGTTTCCTGTGCGCTTCATCAGCCTTCCGCTGCACTTCGGGCACCGTCCCGGCATTTCCACCACCAGCGGCATGGTAAACTCGCACTCCGGATAACCTGGGCAGGCCAAAAACCGTCCAAACCGGCCCGATTTCACAACCAGATTCCGGCCGCACAAGGGGCAGAGTTCCGCCGAAACCTCGTCCGGCACCTTGATCCGCACGCCCTCCAAATCCTTCTCCGCCTGCTTCAAATTCTCGCCAAACTTGCCATGGAACGACCGCAGGACTTCCTTCCAGAACGTCCCGCCGGTTTCCACCGAGTCCAAGCGTTCCTCCATCCGCGCCGTAAAATGCGGGTCCGCAATGTCCGTGAATTTATCCTTCATCAGCTCCGTGACCACCCGGCCCAGGTTCGTGATTTTCAGGTGTTTTCCCTCTTTGATCACATAATCCCGGTCCAAAATGGTGGAAACCGTAGGCGCATAGGTCGATGGACGGCCGATGCCCTGTTCCTCCATTGCCCGGATCAGCGAAGCGTCCGTATACCGGGCTGGGGGCTGCGTAAAATGCTGATCCCGCGCAAACCCCTTCAGCGTCAAGGCCTCGCCCTCTTTCAGATCCGGCAGCGCATCGTTCTTCTCCTCTTTTTCATCATCCTTGCCTTCTTCGTAAACGGCCGTAAAGCCTGAAAACTTCAGCTTTGACGCGCTGGCGCGGAAGGTATGCTCCGCCGCCTCGATCTCCACCGATACGCTGTCATAGACGGCGCTGGACATCTGGCAAGCCACAAACCGGCTCCAAATCAGCCGGTAGAGTCGGAACTGTTCCGCCGTCAGGTCGCCTTTCAGCTGCTCCGGCGTCCAGCGGACGTTGCTGGGGCGGATGGCCTCGTGGGCGTCCTGTGCATTGGCCTTGGCCTTGAAGCGGTGGGTCTCCGCGTACTCCTTGCCATAACGGCCTTCAATGAACGTCTTGGCGTCCGCCAGGGCCTCTTCGGAAAGGCGCAGGGAGTCGGTACGCATATAGGTAATCAAGCCCACGGTACCCTCTTCCTGGATGTCGACGCCCTCATACAGCTGCTGGGCAATGGTCATGGTCCGCCGGGGCGTCATAGACAGCTTGCGGGACGCCTCCTGCTGCAAGGTCGAGGTAGTAAAGGGCGCAGGGGCATGCCGCTGTTTGTCGCTCCGCTTCACGCTCTTTACCGCAAACGCTGCCTTTTCTGTCTCCTGCACTACAGCGTTGACTTCATCCTCCGATTTCAGTTCCGCTTTCTTGCCGCCTTTGCCGTGGTAGTGGGCGGTAAAAGAACGGTCCTTACTATCGGCAGAAAACAAATCCACGTTCAGTGTCCAATATTCCTCCGGCTGGAAAGCTTCAATTTCACGTTCCCGGTCGTCAACCAGCCGTGTCGCCACAGACTGTACCCGCCCGGCAGACAGGCCCCGGCGGATTTTCTTCCACAGCAGGGGGCTCAGCTCATAACCCACCAGGCGGTCCAGAATCCGGCGGGCCTGTTGGGCGTCCACCAAGTTTTGGTCGATGGCCCGGGGCTGCTGGATACTCTCCTGCACCACTTTTTTCGTAATTTCGTTAAATGTTACCCGCCGTGTCTTCTCATCCGGCAGCTCCAGAAGCTGCTTCAGATGCCAGGAAATCGCCTCACCCTCACGGTCCGGGTCGGTTGCAAGGTACACGATCTTCGACGCGTCGGCGCTCTCCTTCAGATCATGGATCACGTCCTCTTTGCCCTTAATCGGCTGATAGACCGGTTCAAAATCCTGCTCGATGTCTACGCCTATAACACTCTTCGGCAGGTCCCGCAGGTGGCCCATACAGGCCTTGACGACAAAATCTTTCCCCAAATATTTGCCAATCGTTTTCGCCTTGGCCGGGGATTCCACAATGACCAGATTTTGCGTTGCCATAATTACCTCCGTTCCAGGGATCAAGTTCCCAGAAGTTTATCGTATCACCTGTCAACCAGCTCCACGGTGCGGGTGTATCGCTTCCCGCTGTGCTGACGGACAAGGCTGTCAATTTCCATCACCGTCAATGCCGACAACACCCGGCGGGCTGGAAAGCCGCAGGCTTCGATCAGGTCATCCACCTGGGCCGGCTCTTTGTCGGAAAGATGCCGCAGCAGTGTGATCTGGTCATCTGTCAGCCCTTCGGCTGTCCGCATGGGAAGCGCCTTCGGCGCGGCCTCAGGTTCTTCCTTCGATGCAGCCGCCTTTGCCTGGGATTTTACCCCTGGCTTCGGTCGGGGGCTCAGCGGCGGCAGGGGCTTCCGGGGCCGGTCCGACGGATGCAGCTTGTCCGGGAACTTCCCCTCGTATTCCCGCAGGATATTCCACGCCCGTGCGCCAACCCCCGCGCCTTCTTCCAAAAGCTGAATGCAGCCCATGCTGTTGGGCGCGTTGATCGGTCCAGGGACGGCGAATACATCCCGCCCCTGCTCCAACGCCAAGCGGGCGGTAATCAGTGTGCCGCTTCGTACCGGCGCTTCTACTACCAACACCGCCACACTCAAACCAGACATGATCCGATTCCGCGTCGGGAAGTGCCGCCGGTCCGACTCTGTGCCGGGCGGATACTCAGAAATCAGCGCACCTGCCGCGGCCACATCTTCATAAACATCCCGATTTTCCGGCGGATAGATGAAGTCCAGCCCGTTGCCTGTCACGCCAGCAACCACGCCTCCGGCCCGCAGTGCGCCCCTGGCCGCGGCGGTATCGCCGCCTCTGGCAAGCCCCGTCACCACCACTGCGCCACAGGAGGCCAAATCGTAAGAAAGCCGTTCGGCGCAAGCAATGCCGTAGGGCGATGCGTCCCGGGTCCCCACAACGGCAATGGCAGCCTCCTCATCGAACGCGGGCAGGCGGCCCCGAACGTACAGCACACAGGGCGGGTCGTAGATGCTCCGCAAACGCACAGGATATTCCGCGTCGCGGATGGTCAGGACCCGCTGCCCCAGCCGCTGGCAGTCCTCCAGGATGTGATCGGCAGGGTTCAGGTTATGTTCCAGGACGGTGGCAATCTCGCCCTGTTTCAGGCCCTCCACCATTTTCAAATCCGCTTCCTCGGCATAAAAAATATTTTCCGGGTTCTCAAAATGCCGCAGCAGGGCCAACCGCGTCTGATTGCTGACGCCCGGCATTGATGTCAGCCACAGCCAATATTTCAGCATGGCTCCACCCTCCTTGTATTATATAAACTCTCGGTTTATGCATTCTCTGTTGAAATCTGCCGCGCTCCGCATAAAAATTGTTCAGCCGCTTCGGGCCCCCTCCCACAGGAGGACGGCTGCCGCGGCCGCCGCGTTCAGCGACTCGCAGTTCTTGTGCATGGGGATGCGAACCGTCCGATTGCACACCGCCAGGACTTCTGAGGAAAGGCCCCGGCCCTCGCTGCCCACCGCGGCCGCACAGCGGGACAAATCCACCTCCCGCACGTCCACGGTATCCTTCCGCAAGGCCGCGCCATAAAGGGGAAGGTCGGCTTCTTCCAGCAACGCCGTTAGCTCCGGCAGCGTACAGTGGTAGACCGGTATCCGAAAATGAACGCCCATCCCTGCCCGGACGGTCTTAGGGTTGTTCACGTCTGCGCAGCCAGGAAGCAGGACCGGATTCCATCCAAAAGCATCCGCCGTGCGGAGGATCGTTCCCACATTGCCGGGGTCCTGCACCCCATCCAGAACAAGCCAGCGGCCCTCTTTCATGTTATTCGGTGCGCCGCGCTTCTCAGCACGGCAGGAGAACACGACCCCCTGAGGTGTCTCCATGGGGCTGACCGACTTCATAACGCTTTCACTCACCTGCACCACACGGGCTGCATGGTCATCGAAGGGCGGCAGTTCAACCCCTTCTGTGTACAACAGCGTCAGAACCGGCGCCCCCCACAGGCCAGCTTCCTCTAAAAGCTTAGGGCTGTCGCACAAAAACTCTCCCGTCTCCTCCCGGTAGGACCGGGAACGGGCCAGCTTGCGGAAGTGTGTACAAAGCGGGTTGCTCCGGCTGGTAATCGTCTCCATGCGGCTTGTCCTTTCCTTCAAAAAGGCGGCGGTCACTCCGGTTTCCCATGTCCAGGCGGCGCCTAACCTCCCATTTTTTCTTAACTATAAAGGCAACTGTCCAGCTTGTCAAGCCATTAAAATTTCTTTAGCACCTGCTGTATCCCAGTTTCTGCAAAAAAGCGGCTCAGTTTTCCTCGTAAGCAGATCGAATTCGTGTCGAATCATGTTGAATTACTATTTTTTTCTAAATTTCCTATCTTCCAAACGCTTTTCACCCTCATGCGGCTGTAAGGATTTTCCGCATTTTCCGTCAGATTGTCCTCCCAATTTGTAGAAACCCCAAAAAATCAAAAACTGGAAATAAATGGACAGAAACACCGCGGCACACCAAAAAGCAAACCCCGCCCATTGGGCGGGGTGCTATTCCATTACGCCAAAAAACCTTGGAGGATGCAATTTTCCGCTTCTTCCTCTGTCAGCCCCAAGGTTTCCAGCTTCAGCAGCTGATCACCTGCAATCTTACCAATAGCCGCCTCATGGATCAGCTGCGCCTCGGTATAATTGGCAGTAATCGCGGGGATTGACTTGATCTTCGCCCCGCCCATAATAATCGAATCGCACTGCACATGACCAAAACATTTGGCATTGCCCACCATGCGGGGATAAAATACCTGGCTGGAATCATCCTGGGCAACCGAGCGGGAAATCACCCGCCCCTTGGAATCCTCGCCGTCCAGGACAATCTCCATGTCGCTCTCCGCCGTCTGGTCTCCATGGGTCAGGAGGCGCTCCGTCACAACGGCTTCCGCGCCAGGGCCGCAGACAATTTTCGTATCCCGTTTTGTCGAGTCGATGCCGCGGATTTGGACGGTCTCCATCTGGATGCTCGCGCCCTCTTCCAGGTACACCACAGTCTTTGGGTTCATCACCCGGCCGCCGGTGCCCCCGCCCTCGCCGTAATGCTTTTCTGTGTAACGGACGTGGGAATGCTTCCCTACATAAAAGGTATGGATGCCGTCGTGTCGGGACTCCTGGTCGCCGCAGTTATGGATACCACACCCCGCCACAATGTCCACATCACAGTTTTCACCGACGTAAAAATCGTTATAAACCATCTCCGAGAGGCCGGATTTGGTGATAATTACCGGGATATGGCAGGTCTCGCCTACCGTACCGGGCTGGATACGAATGTCGATGCCCGGTTTGTCCTCTTTGGACGTGATTTGGATATGCTCGGTGGACTGCCGGCCATCACAGCCGCTGTCCTTCCGAATATTGAATGCACCCACCGGTTTACCCAGCATGTCCGCAATTTTTTCCAGTAAAGCGCGGTCAATCTCGGTATCCATCATAACGCCTTCGCCTCCTTTGTCAGTACCGGGCATCCGCCCAGGGTATCCGCCAGAATCTGGGGGAGTATCTCCGTTGGGGCGCCCCGATGGCGCAGCCTCCCTTCCCCGACAACGATCACCTCGTCCGCCAGGGAGATAATCCGTTCCTGATGAGAAATAATGATCATGGTAGCCCCTCCGGCGGCATGGAGCTGCTCAAAGGTTTCCGTCAGGCGGGCGAAGGACCACAGGTCAATGCCTGCCTCCGGTTCGTCAAAAATCATCAATTTTCCTTGCCTCGCCAATACCGTGGCAATCTCAATCCGCTTCACCTCGCCGCCGGAAAGAGATGCGTCGACCTCCCGGTCCAGGTAGTCGTTGGCACAGAGGCCCACGCGGGTGAGGTATTGGCAGCAGCGGTCTTTCGGCAGCTTTTCGTCGCCGCTGGCCAAAGTCAGGAGCTTGCGCACCGTCAGTCCCTTAAAGCGGGGCGGCTGTTGGAAGCCATAGCTGATCCCCAGGCGGGCACGTTCGGTGATGCCCAGGCGAGTGATCTCCTGTCCATCCCAAAAGATCTGCCCAGCGGTTGGCTGTACCAGGCCCATGATGCTCTTTGCCAAGGTTGTTTTGCCGCCGCCATTGGGACCGGTGAAAACCACAAGACTCCCATCGTTGACGGTGAGGGAAATATCATTCAAAATGCCCAGCTGGCCGTCGCCCTCCTGGACAGCGTAGCTAAGGTGCTTCAGTTCCAGCATACTACAGAACCCTCCTTGCAGAATGCGCGGTTTTTCGATGATATTCTATCAGATGTGTAGAGAAAATGCAACGCACCTCTCAGGATTTTCTCTTTATTTTACCCAGCCCGCCGTTTTTTATCTGTTGCACCCGCAACAGGTACGAAAATTTTACCCCGAGCATAGACTGGATGGAAAAGGAGGGTCTTCAACATGGAACAGACCGTACATAACGCAGAAGCTTATGATTTCCGGCAATATGACCGTATCTGGCAGCGGGTAGCCCCAAACCTGGAACCATATTTGGATATGCCGGAAACACCGGAAATGACAGGGATGGCGGAAGCAATGACAGCAGCTTCTGCACCATCAACGCAGCAGGAAAGCCAGCTTCCCGGAGCTGCGCCCAACCCCTGCTGTATGGGCACCGCGGCGGAGGAGATGCTGGATATCCTCACAGGCTACATCGAGGAAGAACTGTCTGACCGGCGCAGTATCCTGGCCTTGGCACGGCAAGCGCCATCCTGGGCACGGCAGCGCCTGCGGGACATCGCCGCCGACCAGGCAAACAGCGCCCGCCGCCTGATGGCCGCTTACTATTTAATACGCGGCGAGTGCTATCACCCCAGCGTTAGCATGGAGCGCATCTATACAGGCCGCTGGTGCCCCGCTCTGCGGGAACGCTACCATGCCGCCGCCTGCAACGGGCTAAACTACGCCCGCTCTGCTGAGGATTCCACCGATCCCTGCCTCCGCCGCCTTTTGCAAGAGCTGAGCGACCTCTCCTATGCCCATGCAGACGCGCTTATGCAAATGCTGGAACGCAGCATTCAAAGGTAACATCCCTCCTCCTTTCCGGTTTCGCCATGCCAAAGAACAGGCCGCCCAGAGGGCGGCCCCTACTGTTTTGTACAAAAAAGCCCGCCGTCAAAGCTGGAATTTGTACTTGAAAACCGGTGGGAACAAGGTTATAATAACAATTCGATTGTGAAATTTAAGGCGGAACACGCTTTTGCAAAGGAGAACCTATATGATCAACGAACATCTTAGAAACATCGCCATTATCGCCCACGTCGACCACGGCAAAACCACCCTTGTGGACGAAATGCTCAAACAGGGCGGCGTCTACCGCGAAAACCAGGAAGTTGTCGAACGCGTCATGGATTCCGGTGACCTGGAACGAGAGCGCGGAATCACCATTCTGGCAAAAAATACCGCCATCCGCTATGGCGAGACAAAAATCAACATCGTTGACACCCCAGGCCACGCCGACTTCGGCGGCGAGGTGGAACGCGTGCTCAAGATGGTCAACGGCGTTATCCTTCTGGTGGACGCTGCCGAGGGTCCCATGCCCCAAACAAGGTTTGTTCTCTCCCGGGCGTTGGAACTGGGCCATCGAGTTATCGTTGTCGTCAACAAGATCGACCGCCCTGACCAGCGAGTTCACGAAGTTGTGGATGAGGTGCTGGAGCTGCTGATGGACCTGGACGCCACCTCGGAACAGCTGGATTCCCCAATGCTTTTCTGCTCCGGACGCCAGGGTACCGCCTCCTACTCCCCTGACGCCGCCGGCACCGACCTCAAGCCCCTTTTCGAAACCATCCTTGAATATATCCCCGCGCCGGAGGCGAATGTTGACGAGCCTTTCCAGATGCTGGTCTCCTCCATTGACTACAACGACTTTGTGGGCCGTATTGCTATCGGCCGTATTGAACGCGGCTCCTTGAAGCAGAACCAGGAGATCGCTGTCTGCAACTACCATGACCCCGAGGCTGTCCTCCGCAAGGCCAAGGCCACCGCTATCTATGAATTCGAGGGCCTGGGCCGCACCGCCGTCCCACAGTCCACCGCCGGCAACATCATTGCCATGAGCGGTATCCCCGACATCACCATCGGCGACACCATCTGCGTTCCCAGTCATGTGGAGGCCCTGCCCTTTGTCAAAATCTCTGCGCCTACCCTGGAAATGACATTCTCCGTCAACGACTCCCCCTTTGCCGGCAAAGAGGGCAAATATGTTACCTCCCGCCAAATCCGCGACCGCCTGTTCCGCGAAACTTTAAAGGACGTTTCCCTCCGCGTCACCGAAACCGAGAAGGAAACCGCTTTTAATGTAGCGGGCCGCGGCGAAATGTCCCTCTCCATCCTGATCGAAACCATGCGCCGGGAGGGCTATGAATTCCAAGTCTCCCCCGCCCGTGTGCTGTATCAGGAGATCGACGGCAAAAAGTGCGAACCCATTGAGCGGCTTGTAGTGGACGTGCCTGCCGACTGCGTGGGCGCGGTCATCGAAAAGCTGGGCCAGCGGAAGGCCGACCTGGGGAATATGACCCCTGTGGGCAGCCGTATGAAGATCGAATTTCTAATCCCTGCCCGGGGGCTGTTCGGCTACCGCAGCGACTTCCTCACCGACACCAAGGGAGAGGGCATTATGGCCTCCGTCTTTGATTCCTATGCCCCTTATAAGGGTGATATTTCCCGCCGGGGCAACGGCTCTCTCATCTCCTTTGAAACCGGTGAGTCCATCACTTACGGCTTATTCAACGCCCAGGAACGCGGCACCTTGTTTATCGGCGCAGGCGTGCCGGTGTACAGCGGCATGATCGTGGGCGTCAGTCCTCGGAGCGAAGATATGACCGTGAACGTCTGCAAGAAGAAGCAGCTCACCAACACCCGCGCCTCCGGTTCCGACGAAGCCCTGCGGCTGGTACCACCGAAGCAGATGAGCCTGGAGCAGTGTTTGGAGTTTCTGGCGGACGACGAGCTGCTGGAAGTCACCCCCAAGAGTCTGCGAATGCGCAAGAGCATCCTTGACCACGAAAAGCGTATGAAGGCGCTGCATGGAAAAAAATAACCGCAAACAAAAAAGATACCCTGTGCATTTTTCGCACAGGTATCTTTTTATCATCATAATGCAGAACCGGATAGTTTAATACATTTTTACAGGGGTTCCGCTTACCGCTGGGCACCATAGCAAATCAGAATTCCATCATATGTTCTAATAGCAAGATCAAATTTTTTTATTTTACTGATTATTTTCTTCCCATGTATACTAAAACCGCAGATTACAGGAGAGGGGGTGTCAGCCTGAATCCATTGCAGCAGCGTATCCAAGCCAGTTTTGAGCGGCAAGGTTTTTTGAAACTGCTGGGCGCTGAATCAGAAGTTGTAGAGCCTGGGCGGGTATCCATCTCCTGTTGTCGTCGGCCAGAACTTACCCAGCAGCAGGGATTTCTTCATGGCGGCGTTGTGTCCAGCATTGCCGATGTAGGTTGTGGCTATGCAGCGCTGACGGTCATCCCAGAGGGATAGGAAGTACTGACCGTAGCGTTCAAGATCAACCTCCTGCGGCCCGTGACCGGTGATCGCATGACTGCCGCAGGGACAGTTCTCAAAGCCGGAAAGTCCTTTGTCGTTAGCGAAGCAGAGGTTACTAGTAATGAAAGCACCCTGCCACAGAATCAGCCAATATGGAAGCCCTTCCAATATAGTTGCCAAACACATACGTGAATCCGGAGTTCGCAAAGAGTTCCACAATGGGAAATCCTTTCACGCATTTCGGAGGAGCATGGGCGCATGGCTTCTTGATTCAGAGTCTGAACCGGAGATGATATCGCAGATCCTCGGGCATCACAGCCAGGATGTGCTGAAGGTGTATCCGCCGCTTGCCCGTCTAAAATGAACGTTTGTGCCCTTGATTTTAAAGGGATAGAAATCAGACTGGGTGTGTACAAATGAAGTACACCTCTCACAGCCATTTCGCACAGGACATACAAGACTATATTTCTCTGCGGGGTTCCATAGGATATGCGGAATATTCATATGACGGACCGCTTCATGTGTTTGACAGATTTTGTGTGACCCACTTTTCTGATACAACTTCGATCACACAGGAACTTGCAGAAGCATAGTGTACGAAAAAAGCAAATGAAAAGATGAAAACGCTCCAGCAACGGACAGCTATTCTAAAGGTCTTCACAAAACACCTCATCAGCATCGGGAAAGAGGCTTATTTGATACCAGATGGCATGATTGGCAAACCGGAAAAATTTATTCCTTATCTTTACTTTGATCATGAATTGAGGCTGTTTTTTGACAGTGCCGACAGCCTACCCATCCATTCCATGTCTCCAAATTGTGAACTAGTGATACCAGTATTATTCAGGATGTTGTACTGCTGCGGGCTCAGACCTCAGGAAGTCCGCCATTTGAGGTGGTATGATGTAAATCTTATTGACGGTACGCTTCATATCGTTGATTCCAAAAGGAACAAGGATCGTATCGTTGTGATGGCCGAAGAACTGCGTTGTCTTTGCCAGAGGTACAATAAGCTAATGCAGTGCAGACTGACCAACAGAGAATTTTTCTTTCAGCATCCGGCAAGTGGAGAGTATTCGGCTGTCGGTACCTCCAAGACAACTTTTTCTCC
>JAAWGR010000044.1 GCA_022795445.1 Oscillibacter sp.
GGTACTCTCCATGACGGTGCCGGGGGCGCTGTCCACCTGGCTGTGCAGCATCCTGCCTGCCAGCGGCACCAGCATCCAGGCCAGTATCCTTTACGCCATCACTGATTTCAAGTTTTTGAGCTTGGGCGGTCTGGCGGTCTGGACGCCCTACGCCATGATTGGGGCCTGCATCATTGAGATACCGCTGTTCGCATTCCTGGCGGTGCGCTCTTATTGCAGGCATACCACAAACTGAATCGTTCCCTATAGCAAGATCATTTTTGCTTGCTGGTGTAGTTGATATAGATGCAGCTTCAGACATTGGAATGATTGCAGTTATGTACCAAGAGGCCGAAAAGCACCATGTTTCTTATATAGCGGATGGGCATTCTTTTCGGACAGAAGGGATACAACCAATCCGTTGGGCTTATGTGGATGGGTTATATATTAGCAGTATACATAAAAAATATGGTCGGCGGCCCATGAAAACATTTCCGAACCTATGGTACCGTGATTTTGTCCGATGGGTTGATCAATATGGAATCAAGCGGGTACGCCCACTGTATTATGTGCCATATATAAAATCTGAGGCAAAAGAATATCTCAATACCAAATATGGGTGGAAACAATATGGCGGGCATCCTTGTGAGAATGAATACACTGCATTCAATTACACATATTTCCTTCCGCAGAAGTTGGGCATAGATGAGAGAGTTAATGAATACTCCGCACTTATCCGTGTTAAACAAATGCAAAAAGAGGTTGTGCAGCAAATGTTACAGACTCCAATAGTCTACTCTCAAGAACCTGTTGACAAGGTTAAAAACTACTTAGAGATAGATGATGATACATTTAGAAAAATTATGGAACAACCAATAAAAACATATCGTGATTTTCCAACATATAAATCGCAATTTGAAACTGATGAACCTTTTTGGAGGGAAATGTATAAAATAGGGCGGGTACCGAAAAGTTTTTATCTTAAATATTGCTCAAAAACTTTTATGTAGTTACATACCTGGGAGATTTTCTAATCGAAAATTTTCTGGCTATTACTATCTTCAAAGGAGAAGAAGACTAATGACAGACAAAGAACTGCAAGCCAAGCGGTATCAGCGAATGAATGCTGAACAGGAACCGTATCGGAAATGACTGCTGGGCCAGCCCAGCCCCAGCAAAATTCTGAATCATGCCGCCGAGTACACCATCCGGGAGGACATCGTGATGGGAAATGTCGGTGGTCGAGCTGCCGGATGCCCAAGTCAAGGCGCTGCTGAAATCCAAGATCCCGATGGCGGACATTTACAAGGAGTGGAACAAGACAGAAACCCACCAGCTTGTCCGTGTTAGCGGCAGCACCTATTGTACCCGTGAACATGACAGCCTGAAAATCAGCAACGGTAAATGGAACTGGTTCTCCCGTGAAATCGGCGGCAAGACAGCTCTGACCTACCTTATCAAAGTCCAGGATATTCCCTTTATTCAGGAAGTAGAAATGCTGGTAGGGCAGGCGGCAGTATTGCCGCCCGTTTTTCATGCCGTCCCCAGGTTTGACCCACCCAGAAAACTTCTTATGCCGGAGTTGAACAGCAATAAAGATGTAGTGCTGAACTATCTCATGGTGCGTGGCATCCACCTGAATTATGCTACTCTAGGGTGAAACTTAGGCATATGAAGAACGATGACAGAGGAGAACTTAAATAGTGAAATTTGGGACTTCCTACTGAGATTTGATGGAACTTAGGAAGCTGAAATTGATGATTTACAGACAGTTGTTTCCATTGGGCAAAAGGTGTATCGCCCAGAACGTCAGAAATATTTGTATCTTGTTGCCTCGGAGATTGTGAATGGCCGCTTTTTTTGGTTACCCAGCGAATACGATGATGCAGCATGATTTAGGGATTTTGTGATAAATCAGGAGACTGGTGAAAGAGAGGAAAACCCACGTTCTAAGAACCAAATCGAACTGCGTCAACAGTTTTTTGCTTGCTTTGATGCGGAATGTCATTACCTCTACCTAAGCGATATGAATAAGCGTAATTTTCTCCAAGAATATCTAAGTTACATAACCCAGCACGAATTTTCCATCAATAATGTTTATACATCGGTTGATGATTTATGTAACCATATAAAGACTATCCGGTCGCTAAGTTTTGTCCAAACAGATAATTTATATTCACGCAATCACGAAATTTTCACCCAAATCCCAAATATATTGGAACTGGATGTGCCAGAAAAGACGCAAATAAAAATTGCTTTAAAGGTTCTCGTTGCTGCGATACATGATTTTCCGACAGAGAGGAGATATCCTATCCGCAGAGCCAAAAAGTAATGATCTACCAAGCACACGAAAGGACACAGAACGTACCTTCGGAATTTTCAGTACAGAGAACGCTATTTGAGCAAGCGAGAAAAACCGGCCAACAACACCAACATCTCCAGCACCCATTACCCGCTGTATCCTGCCCAATATTCTTGCTGTCTATGAGAGCATCGAAGGGCAGCGGAAATTTGAAGAATGGAAAACAGCAGCAGGCCGAATAAAAAGAGTAAACACTCAGGGCAGACGCAATCGTCATACGATGCGGCCTCTCGGTTTAGAAGTTCTCTTCCTCTCCAGCCCATTTCGGAAGCGGGTTCTTTCAAACCTCTCAAAGAAAACCAATAATCCGAACCCATCTCCTATCGGAAAAAGGTTCGGATTATATGGATGTGGTGCCGGTGGTGGGACTCGAACCCACACGGTGTCGCCACCGGCGGATTTTGAATCCGCTACGTCTACCAATTCCATCACACCGGCGTTTTTTTCATTATACCACATCCCAACCATAATTTCAAGAGGAAATTCTCATTAAGAGAGACCGATTTAAATACTCCCCAAAACGCAAACGGAAAAAGCGGTTGAACGCAGCGTCTTCTTATGATATCATAAACTGGCTTTGTAAAGAGACCGGCAAGCAGCCGGGAGAAGCTCCACTTAACATATTTCCATTTGGAAGGAGAGCGTTTATGAACATTGTTTGCCTTGATATGGAAGGCGTCCTTGTCCCGGAAATTTGGGTTGCTTTCGCTGAAGCTAGCGGCATCCCGGAACTCAAGCGTACTACCCGCGACGAACCGGATTATGATCAGTTGATGCGCTGGCGGCTGGGAATCCTCAAAGAGCATGGCCTGGGACTTCAGGAAATCCAGGCCACCATCGCGAAAATTGATCCTCTGCCAGGAGCGAAAGTGTTCCTGGACAGCCTTCGTGCCAAGACCCAGGTAATCATCCTTAGCGACACCTTCGAGGAATTTGCTATGCCCTTGATGGCGAAACTGGGGTATCCGACAATCTTCTGTAACTCCCTGGAAGTTGCCGAAAGCGGCGAAATTACAGGCTTTAAGATGCGCTGCCAGCAATCTAAGCTTACAACGGTCAATGCCTTGCAGTCTATCGGCTACGACACCATTGCCGCTGGGGATAGCTACAATGACCTTGGCATGATCCAGGCCAGCAAGGCTGGATTTCTGTTCAAAAGTACAGAAAAGATCAAGGCTGATCATCCGGAGCTTCCCGCCTTTGAGGAGTTTGGGGAACTTTTGGCGGCCATCCAGGCGGCGCTGTAAAGGAGGCTTATGGATTTTCAAGATTTAGGCTTTTTCCCTGCCGACATTCTCCTGCCCAGGCCCGACGTGGATATGACAAAATGGGCTGTGGTTGCCTGTGACCAGTTTACCTCCCAGCCGGAATACTGGCAGGCTGTAGAAGAGACCGTAGGGGATGCGCCGTCGGCGCTGCGGTTGATTCTGCCGGAGGCCCAGCTGAACGCGCCGGATGTGGCAGAGCGTATTACCGCTGTAAATACCGCCATGCGGCGTTACCTGGACGAGGGATTGTTCCGAACGCTGGAAAAAGCTCTGTTTTACATTGAACGCACGCAGTCCGACGGGAAAATCCGCCGTGGCCTGATTGGTATGGTGGATCTGGAGCGGTACGATTTCACCCCCGGTTCCGGATCGCTCATCCGCGCAACGGAGGGAACGGTTCTGGAGCGTATCCCGCCCCGGGTACAGGTGCGGCGGGATGCGCCGGTGGAGCTGCCCCATGTGATGCTCTTGATTGACGATCCTGGCTGCACAGTCATTGAGCCGCTGGAGGCAGGGCGCGGAGACATGGAAGCGCTGTACGATTTTGACTTGCAGCAGGGTGGCGGTCATCTGGCAGGCTGGCGGCTGACAGAACAGCAAGTTTCTGCCGTAGCTGCCGGATTGGCAGGGTTGTGCCGTCCAGAGGTGCAGACGCAAAAATATGGCATGGGGAGTACGCAGGCGCTGCTGTTCGCCGTAGGGGATGGAAACCATTCTCTGGCGGCAGCGAAACAGTGCTATGAGGATTTGAAAGCGGTTACGCCGGAAAGCCAATGGGCAACGTTGCCAGGGCGGTTCGCTTTAGCGGAGGTTGTCAACAGCCATGACTGCGCACTCAAGTTTGAACCAATCCACCGGGTTGTGTCTGGCGTGGAGCCGGAGGATGTGTTAGCGGCATTCCGGCGGTTTTATCCGGAGACATCTGACGGCGCCGGCGAGGGCCACTGCATCCAATACATACATGCGCAGGGGCGCGGCGTGCTGACCGTGCCAAATCCAACGGCCCAATTGGCTGCGGGTACGCTGCAAACATTTTTAGACCAGTATCTGAAGGATAACACCGGCGAAGTGGATTATATCCACGGAGAAGCGGTTATAGCGCGTCTGGGGCGGCGTCCTGGCTGTATCGGCTTCCAGCTTCCCGCCATGGAGAAAGCGCAATTATTTAAAACCGTCATAGCAGACGGTGTGCTCCCCCGCAAGACGTTCTCCATGGGCCATGCGGAGGATAAGCGGTATTATGTAGAAGCCCGGAAGATCCAATCGCTTTGATCCGATAGAAAAGTCCGCCTTTCCTGATGGAAAAGCGGACTTTTTTCAGACGAGTGTTTTCGCCTGGTAAAGTTCTTCAAAGGAGCGGTAATAGTAATCTGCCAAACTGCGGATTTCCTCTTGGTCGTCCTCGGCGGCAGGGTCATAAATCGCCGCAACCCGAAAACCGGCAGCCTTTGCCGTTCGGATGGCATGGATGGCGTCTTCAAACACCACCGTATCCTTCTTAGTGGAGCGGAGGCGGGTGAGGGCGCGTTCATAAACGGCGGGGCCGTCTTTCTTGTGCTGTCCAGCCTCCCGGCTGGTGACGATGCCGCGGAAATAGCCGTCCAGTCCCGCGTGCCGCAGGGCGATTTCCGCCAGTGTGCGGTCGGTGGCGGTGGCAATGTACATCCACACGCCCTCCATTTTCAGCAGTGACAGCGTCTCTTTGACGCCGGGTTTGGCCTGAACTTCGTTGCGGTAAAAATCTTCCACCCGCTCCTGGGCTTCGGCGATCAGTTCGTCCACTGTGCCGGGAAGGCCGCAGTAGTCCCTGCAAAAGGCTACGCCGTCCCGCAGGCCCATAGGTTTCAAGTGTTCCGCCAAATCTGCGGGCGGCTGGACGTTGTGCCGCCGCAGGAGATAAAATCCCAGCTCTTTCCACATCTGCATGGAATCAATCAGGGTGCCGTCCATATCAAAAATCGCACTTTGCAGTCTCATGGGATGGTTCCTTTCCAATGGGTGTCAAATCCAATGCGGCAAATGCCATGGCATCCATTATAGCGGCTTTTCCCATGGTTTGCAAGACCGAAATTTTGCGGCATTCCTGAGGCGCGGTTCTGGGAATGCTGCTTTATTTAACGGCTGCGAAGCCTGTCTCCAAATCGGCGAGGATGTCGTCAATGTGCTCGGTGCCGATTGAGAGGCGGATGGTGTTGGGCTGGATGCCCTGGTCCAGCAGCTCCTCTTGGGAGAGCTGGGAGTGGGTGGTGGTTGCGGGGTGGATGACCAGGGATTTTACGTCTGCGACATTGGCCAGGAGGGAGAAAATTTCCAAATGGTCGATAAACTTGTGAGCTTCTTCCTGTCCGCCCTTGATCTCGAATGTAAAGATTGACGCGCCGCCGTTGGGGAAATACTTTTCATACAACGCATGGTCTGGGTGATCCGGCAGGCTGGGATGGTTGACCTTTTCCACTTGGGGATGGTTTGCCAAGAATTCCACGACCTTCTTTGTGTTTTCCGCATGGCGGTCCAGACGGAGGGAGAGCGTTTCCACACCCTGGAGCAGCAGGAAAGCGTTGAAGGGGGAGATTGCCGCTCCGGTATCCCGGAGGAGGATCGCACGGATATAGGTAACGAAAGCGGCGGGGCCGGCAGCGTCGGCAAAACTGACGCCGTGATAGCTGGGGTTTGCTTCTGCGATGGGAGCATATTTTCCGCTGGCTTTCCAGTCAAATTTGCCGGAATCCACAATGATGCCGCCCAAGGTGGTGCCGTGGCCGCCGATGAACTTTGTGGCAGAGTGAACAACGATATCTGCACCGTGTTCAATCGGGCGGATGAGATACGGTGTGCCGAAGGTGTTGTCAATAACCAGAGGCAGGCCGTGGCTATGGGCGATTTCCGCGATGGCGTCGATGTCTGGGATATCGCTGTTAGGGTTCCCGAGGGTTTCCAGGTAAATGGCCTTGGTGTTGGGCTGGATGGCGGAGGTGAGTTCAGTCCGGTTGTGCGCGTCTACAAAGGTAGTGGTTACGCCGAACTGGCTGAGGGTGTGTGCCAGGAGGTTGTAGCTGCCGCCGTAGATGGTTTTCTGCGCCACGATATGGTCGCCTGCCTGGGCCAGGGCTTGGATGGTATAAGTAATGGCGGCTGCACCGGAGGCTGTCGCTAGGGCGGCGGTGCCGCCTTCCAGGGCTGCGAGGCGTTTTTCCAGCACGTCTTGGGTAGAGTTGGTGAGGCGTCCGTAGATGTTGCCGGCGTCCGCCAGGCCGAAGCGGGCGGCGGCGTGGGCGGAGTTGCGGAAGACGTAGCTGGTGGTTTGGTAGATGGGCACTGCACGGGCGTCGGTCGCGGGGTCGGGCTGTTCCTGGCCGACGTGGAGCTGTAAGGTTTCAAATTTATAGTTGCTCATTCGAAAGTACCTCTTTCCGTATAATTTGATTGAAATATTTTATTTGGATACGTTTACCGGATGCAGAGGCGTAACATTCGGCCAAAACGGAAATTACAGCGCAGCAGAGCTGGAAAGATCGAAGTCATAACGGCGTCCTCCATATACCTACAAACAAACTTGGTTTATAGGCATTATAGAACCAGCGCCTCTTTTTGTCAAGCGCCCGAAAGAACTTTGGTGTTTTTGCCAGATTCTGAAGCATTCCTGCAACTCGCCTAGGAGGTTCTGCCCAGAAAAGGATAGTCCTTCCACATTTCTTCTCTTTTATTTATATATGAAAGCGCGGCAATCAAAACATTGCCGCGCTTTTGAGTCCGTTCATTATGTGCGTGCCTTGATCTGTTCCCCGCACTTGGGGCAGGTGATGACGATGTTGCCCTTTCCCACCGGCACCCGGCAGATCGTTTTGCACGCTTTACAAGTGAAGTATTTGTGATCCTTATCCATATGCCGCGCTTTAGCGGAAGCGCTGCGGCTCTTGACCGTCCAACGCCAGTTTAAGAACTTCTGGTTCTCCGCCTGCCGCTTATACAGGTCTTTCGACAGCATCCGGAAGAAAATCAGGAGCATCAACGCAAAGAGAAGGGTTTCCAGCGCCCGGGTCAGCAGCGTATGGCGCAAAACAGTCCCCGCAAGGATTTCCATCCCCCACACGATCAAGTACAGCACGAACAGCGCCCTGTTCAGCTGGTCCATCCCATTCCGTCCATACCGGAAGCGCGCCAGCGCATCCCCTATTCTTTGAAATACACCCATAGTTTGAATCTCCTTCACCGGCGGACGCCGTCCCTTTTTTTGTATTTTACTCGCACATTGGCTGCTCGACAACCATTTTTCGAGGAAATTTACAAAATGGTCATTTATTTTTACCGCTCCTTATGCTATATTTAACTATTGTTATAAAATGAGGAAAAGGATGTGTACTATGGCAAAGAAACAGTTTAAGGCAGAATCCAAGCGGCTCCTGGACCTGATGATCAACTCCATCTATACCCACAAGGAGATTTTCCTCCGAGAGATTATCTCCAACGCCAGCGACGCCTGTGATAAGCTCTGCTATCAAGCCCTCACCGACGGGACTGTCGGGATGAACCGCGGAGATTTCAAGATCGAGATTACCGTGGATAAGGAACAGCGTATACTCACGGTCTCCGACAACGGCATCGGTATGAGCAAAGAGGACTTGGAGAACAATCTTGGCGTCATCGCCTCCTCCGGTTCTTACAAGTTCAAGCAGGAAGTTGGCGACGACGCAAAGGACACCGATGTTATTGGACAGTTTGGCGTGGGGTTTTACTCCGCCTTCATGGTGTCTGACCATATTACTGTTGTAACGAAGAAGTACGGGGAAGACACTGCCTGGATGTGGCAAAGCGCCGGAGCCGACGGCTATACCGTCACGGAGTGCGAGCGCGGCGCGGCAGGCACCGATATCATCATGCACATCAAGCCCGACACCGACGAGGAAACGTATGGCGAGTTCCTGGAATCCTGGAAACTCCAGGAGCTGGTGCGCAAATATTCGGATTATATCCGCTTCCCGATCCGTATGGAGGTTTCCAAGACCCGCAAAAAGGAGGATTCTCCCGAGGATAAGCCCGAGTATGAGACATACCAGGAGATAGAGACGCTGAACTCGATGGTCCCTATTTGGCAGCGTCCGAAAGCGGAGGTTACTGCGGAGGAATACCATAAATTCTACCGCGATAAGTTCCGTGACTACGCCGACCCTCAGCGGGTGATCTCCGCTTCCGTTGAGGGCGCAGTGACGTACAAGGCGCTGCTGTTCATCCCCGGCGCGGCCCCCTTCGACTACTACACGAAGGATTATGAAAAGGGCTTGCAGCTTTATTCCAACGGCGTTTTAATTATGGACAAATGTGCCGACCTTCTGCCCGACCATTTCCGGTTTGTTCGGGGCGTGGTGGATTCCCCTGATTTGAGCCTGAACATCTCCCGCGAGCTGCTCCAGCATGACCGTCAGCTGAAGGTAATCGCCAACAACCTGGAAAAGAAAATCAAGGCCGAGCTGGTGAAGATGCGGAATGACGACCGGGAGGCCTACGAGACATTTTGGAAAAACTTTGGCCGCCAGCTGAAATACGGTGCGGTTGCGGAGTACGGCGCGCACAAGGATCTTTTACAGGACCTGCTTCTGTTCTACTCCTCTACAGAGAAGAAGCCTGTGACGCTGGAGGAATACGTTTCCCGAATGCCGGAGGAGCAGAAGTTCATCTATTATGCCGCCGGCGAGACTCCCGACAAGATCGACAAGCTGCCGCAGACCGAACTGCTGCGGGATAAGGGGACCGAAATCCTGTACTTTACAGAAGAAGTGGATGAGTTTTGCGCCCAGACGCTGCATGATTATCAGGAAAAAGAATTCCGTTCCGTGCTGGACCAGGAGCTGGAGGAAGGCGACGAGAAAAAGGCCGAGGAATCCGCGGAAGCCCATAAAGAGGCGTTTGATTTCGTGAAGGAAACGTTAGGCGGCGCAGTGAAGGAAGTCCGGGCTTCGGCGCGGCTGAAATCCCACCCGGTCTGCCTGACGGCGGGCGATGGGCTGAGCTTTGAGATGGAAAAATATTTCCAGTCTATCCGGCCGGACGAAGCGTTTAAGGCCTCCCGTATCCTGGAACTGAATGTGGAGCATCCCGCATTCCAGGCGCTGGAAGCGGCGGTATCCGCCGACCCGGAAAAGGCCACGGCGTATGCGCAGCTGCTGTATAATCAGGCGCTGCTGATCGCGGGCCTCCCGCTGGACGACCCTTCCGGCTACACCGATTTGGTCTGTGGTTTGATGAAATAAGCGCAGCAAAACGCCAGGACGAATGTCCTGGCGTTTTACTGTTTATTTGCCTTTTGCTTGTTTCATGGAAAGGGAGATCCGTTTCTTTTTCTCATCCACTTCCAACACTACGACCTTCACAACGTCCCCGACAGAAACCACTTCCGAAGGATGTTTTACAAAGCGGTCCGCAACCTGGGAAATATGGACAAGGCCGTCCTGATGGACGCCGATATCCACAAATACGCCGAAATCGATCACATTCCGCACTGTGCCAGTCAAAACCATGCCCGGCTGCAAATCCTTCATTTCCAGCACGTCCGTCCGCAGAACAGGCTTGGGCAGGCTGTCCCGGATGTCCCGGCCCGGCTTCAGCAGCTCCGACACCACATCCCGAAGCGTCGGCACGCCGACGCCCGCTTCCGCAGCAGCCTTTTCTTCGCCGTAGGCCTCCACGCTTGCCCGCAGGTCGCCCAGCTTGCCCGCGCCCACATCCGCCAGCTTATGGCCCGTCAGTTCCAAGAGCCGCTCTGCCGCTTGGTAGCTCTCCGGGTGGACGGCGGTATTGTCCAGCACCGATTTGCTCTCCGGCACCCGCAGGAATCCCGCGCACTGCTGGAACGCTTTCGGTCCCAGCTTCGGTACTTTCAGGATCTGCTTCCGGGAGGTGAAGGGTCCGTTTTCTTCCCGGTAGGCGACGATATTTTTTGCCGTCGCAGCCGTCAAGCCGGAAACCCTCTGCAAAAGTGACGGTGACGCCGTATTTACATCCACGCCCACCGCATTCACGCAGTCCTCCACAACGCCCACCAGGGCCTCGTCCAGGCGTTTTGGCGGCATGTCATGCTGGTACTGTCCCACGCCGATGGCCTTGGGCTCAATTTTCACCAGCTCTGCCAAAGGGTCCTGCAAACGGCGGGCGATGGAGACGGCAGAGCGGAGGTTAACGTCAAACTGGGGGAACTCCTCTGCGCCCAACGGGCTGGCGGAGTACACCGACGCCCCCGCCTCGGAGACGATCATATAGCTGACCTGCATCCCGGCGGCGCTGACTTCCCGGATCAGCTCCACCGCCATCTGCTCGGTCTCCCGGCTGGCGGTGCCGTTGCCGATGGCGATATGCTCAACGCCATGTTTTTTTATCAGCTTACCCAGCGCCGCGATGGCTTCCTTCTTCTGCCGTTCGCCGTAAGTTGGGTATACTACGGCGGTATCCAGCACCTTGCCCGTGTCGTCCACTACGGCGACCTTGCAGCCCATCCGGTACCCTGGGTCCAGGCCCATTGTAACCTTACCCTTGACCGGCGGCTGCATCAAAAGCGGTTTTAAGTTCAGCGCAAACTGTCCAATGGCCCCCTCGCAGGCGGCTTCGGTCAAATTGCTCCGCACCTCCCGTTCCAAAGAGGGGAAAATCAAGCGGTCATAGGCGTCCTCCGCCGCGGCCTTTACAAAGGCCATCGCCGGACTGCCCGGCATGACCACCCGGCGGCGGAGGGTTTGCAGCGCAAGATCCCGGTCCAGCTGGACGGAGACCTTCAATACACCTTCTTTTTCGCCCCGGTTGACCGCCAGAACCTGATGTCCCCGCATCCGGGAAAGCGGCTGTGTAAAATCGTAGTAAAGCCGGTAATCGGTATCCTCCTCCGTAGCGGCGGCGCTGTGGAGGCTCCCGTTCCGTGCCAGAAGGGACCGCAGCGCCTTCCGCAGCTCCGCATCGTCGCTCAGCTGCTCCGCCACGATGTCGCTGGTGCCTGCCAGGGCGTCTTCCGGTGTTTCCACGCCCTTCTCTGCGTCCACGTACTTCGCCGCTTCTGCCAGCGGTTCCGGACAGTCCGGCGCTTGAGCGAACAGCAATGCCGCCAGCGGTTCCAAGCCCTTCTCCCGGGCAGCGGTGGCGCGGGTGCGCCGCTTTTGTTTATAGGGCCGGTAGAGGTCTTCCACCTCCGCCAGCGTCGCGGCCTTGTCGATGGCGGCAGCAAGCTCGTCCGTCAGTTTTCCTTGTTCGGCGATGGAATTTTTGACTGCCTCCCGCCGTTCGGTTAACCCCCGCAGGTAACGCAGGCGTTCTTCCAGATTCCGGAGGACCGTATCGTCCATCGCGCCATGCAGTTCCTTGCGGTAGCGGGCGATGAAGGGGATGGTGTTGCCTTCATCCAGCAGTTGGACGACATTGGCGACGTGTTGGGCGTCCTGCCCAAGTTCTTGGGCAAGGGTGGTGATGATTTGATCCATAAAACTCCTTTCTGTGTCATGTGTTGGGGTTCAAATCCATTTGCGCAAACCGGGCGTCTGCCGCCCGGAAGGTGCGGCGGATAAAAATGGTGCAGAGGGTCAAGGAAACCAATTCCGCAATCGGGAATGCGAACCAAACCAGGTCCAGACGTCCCGTTTTGGATAAAATCCAGGCGATGGGCAGCAATGCGACCAGCTGGCGGCAGACGGAGACGATTAGAGAGTGAACCGGGTTGCCGATTGCCTGGCAGACAGAACCGGCAATGATGTCGAACCCTGCCAAGAGGAAGTGGATGCTGATAACCCGCAGGGCAACCTTACCAATCGACACCATCTCCGCCGAGGGACTGAAAAAGCCCAGCAGCGTCTCCGGGAACAGGTTGAAGGCGGCAAAGCCGCAGCACATGATCACCGTTGCCACAAACGCGGTAAGTTTGAAGGTGCTTTTCACACGGTCAGGATGCGCCGCGCCATAATTGTAGGAAATGATTGGCACCATGCCGTTGTTCAGGCCAAAGACCGGCATAAACACGAAACTTTGGAGCTTGAAATAAGCGCCGAAGACGGCCGTAGCAGTGTCGGTAAAGCCGATGATAATCTTGTTGATACCGAAGGTCATGACAGAGCTGATGGACTGCATGATGATAGACGGCAGCCCAATGCGGTAAATCTCCCGTGCGACGGCAGGGTTGGGACGGATGTCCCGGAGGCGGATATGGACGTCCTTGTTGAATTTCACGTTCATGATCATTGCAAGGAAGGCCGCGATGATCTGCCCCATGACGGTAGCCACAGCTGCGCCTGCCACTTCTAGGCGGGGGAAGCCGAACAGCCCGAAGATCAGGATGGGGTCCATGATGATATTGATGATGGCTCCGGCCAGCTGGGTGACCATTGTGCAGAAGGTCCGGCCGGTAGCCTGGAGAATGCGCTCGAAGCAAAACTGGAAGAAGATGCCGAAGGAGAAACCCAGGCAGATGCGGGCATAGGCCTCGCCGTAGTCCACGATGGCGGTGATATCCGTTTGTGCCAGGAAGAAGGTCCGGGAGAACAGCAGTCCCACCGCCGCGAACACCAGGAAACTGCATAGGAAGAGGAAAATTCCGGTGCTGGCGGTTCGGTCAGCCTGCTCCTGCTTCTTCTCCCCCAGGGAGCGGGAGAGCAGGGCGTTCATGCCTACGCCGGTGCCCGCGCCCACGGCAATAATGAGGTTTTGCAGGGGAAAGGCCAGGGAGACGGCGTTCAGCGCGTCCTGGCTGATACGGGCGACGAAGATGCTGTCGACAACGTTGTACAGTGCCTGGACCAGCATGGAGATCATCATAGGTACGGCCATGCTGGCAAGCAGAGGGGCGATGGGCATAATGCCCATCTTATTCTCCTGCGGGGCAGAAGACTGCGAGGGGTTATCTTTCATCTCTTTTTATCCTTTCTGTATAGATTATCTCTCACGGAAAAAGGACGCGGCTGAAAGCCGCGCCTTTATCAGGCTGTGGGTTAAGTTATACGGGACAGCGGGGCCAAGCGCTGCGGCTGTTTGCGTTCCGGTTCGTGGTCCCACGTCTGTCGTCTGCTTTGCCTCCGGCGTCTGCGCTGGCTAATTCGGTTTCTTGGCAGCATCCCTTGCAGCATAGTCCTTTCACAGCCTATGCATTCCATCTTATTTTTTCAATTCTCCGGTAGCCAGCTGGGTGAGGTAGGCGTTGAGGAACCCGTCCAAGTCACCATCCATCACCGCGTCAATGCCGCTGGTCTCATAGCCGGTGCGGGTGTCCTTCACCATCTGGTAGGGCATGAAGACATAAGAGCGGATCTGGCTGCCCCATTCGATTTTCATCTGCACACCCTTGATGTCGGAGATTTTTTCTGCGTGCTGCTGGGCCTTGAGTTCCAGAAGCTTGGCGCGGAGCATTTTCATACAGTTATCCTTGTTTTGGAACTGGCTGCGCTCCTGCTGGCTGGCGACCACGATACCTGTCGGCTTATGGATGAGCCGGACGGCGGAAGAGGTTTTGTTGACGTGCTGTCCACCTGCGCCGCTGGCACGGTAGACCTGCATCTCGATATCCTCGTCCCGAATTTCGATGGAGTCATCGTTTTCCAGTTCCGGCATCACCTCAATGGCGGCGAAGGAGGTTTGCCGCCGGGCATTGGCGTCAAAGGGGGAGACGCGCACCAGCCGGTGGACGCCGTTTTCGCTCTTCAGGAGGCCATAGGCGTTTTCGCCCTCGATGGAAATAGCGGCGGATTTGATGCCCGCCTCATCGCCGTCCTCATAATCGAGAATTTTATAGGTAAATCCTTTGCGCTCCACCCAGCGGGTATACATACGGTAGAGCATTTGAGCCCAGTCCTGGGCCTCCGTGCCGCCAGCCCCGGCGTGGAACTGCAAGATGGCGTTGCAGCCGTCGTACTCACCGGAGAGGAGGGTTGCCATCCGGGTTTCCGCCGTGCGAGTTTCCAGTCCAGCATATTCGGTTTTCAGTTCTTCCAGCAGCTCGGTGTCGTCGGCCTCCTGGCCCATCTCACACAAGGCCATCAGGTCCTCCCAAATATTGACCAGCTTTTCCTGGCGGGCAATTTTGTTTTGCAGCTGCTTCAAGCGCTGCTGTACCTTTTGGGACCGCTCCAAGTCGTTCCAGAAGCCGTCCTGGGCGGTTTCGTCTTCCAGACGGGCAGCCTCCTGGCGGGCCGCGTCGATGTCCAGCGCAGCGGACAGCTCATCCAGTTCCGGGCGCAAGTCGCGCAGTTTTTGGCGGTATACGTCGTACTCAATCAATGCCATGGCTTGTCTCTCCAAATCATTCAATTTCGTCAGCCTCCCTATTATATCGAAGTGGCTTTTATTTGTAAAGAGGATTGTTGTCTGAACATTCCAGCGATTTTGCAAAATCGGATTACACGAAAACAAATGCTAAAATATTTTACAAGCAAACCTTTTAAAGAAGTGCAGAAAAATGGGACAGTCTTATGAAACAGCTCCATTCCCTCCCCCTTTTCACTTCTTAATAGAGGAGCGTAGTACAATACAGCTTACACTTTAACAAAGGGGAGCAGAAAGATGTTCGGTCAACTGTACGCCTATGCGCGTGTATCCACCCAGGTACAGAACAAAACAAGGCAGCTGCTTGCACTGCGGAAGTTTAGCGTGTCAGAGGGGAACATCATTGTGGAAAAACAGTCTGGGAAAAATTTTGCCCGTTCTTGCTTCTAAATATTGGTAAAAAACTGCGTACCGGAGATGGGTTGGTAGTCCAAAGCATTGACTGGCTGGGACGGAACTGCACGGAGATCTTGGAACAGTGGAGCGTAACCGCAAAGAGGCAAAACGCGGCGATTGTAGTGTTGGACATGCCCCTTCCGGACACCCGGCAAGGCCGGGATTTGACTGGAGTTCTCATCTCCGACATGGTTCTCCAACTGCTCAGTTACGTTGCGCAGAAGGAGCGGGAAAGTATCCAGCAGCGGCAAAAGCCAGGGGCGTACATCTTGGACCGATGGCACAGCCTTTGCCAGATATGTTTGCGGAGCTGCATAAGGCGTGGCGCAGCCGAAAAAATGTCATTAAGGGAAGCGGCAGACGCTTGCGGGATGCCAAAATCTACCTTTTATGACGCTGCTCTCCGCACAGAGGCATCTTCTGGCAATTTTGCCGAATTATACAAACGATTCGGACGGAGAAGCACGCTTCTCCGTCCAAATAATTAAAAGACTTCTCAATATCTCTTAATATTATATATCGACGGACTTTATCAAAAAAAACAAGAACAATGGCCGAAAAATTTTTCTGTTCAGCGTTCCGTTTGACCGCAGATGAAAAATAACCGCTGGATAGCGGCAGCTCCCCTGGGAAGCGGATCACGTGCAGAATCAATCCAGCCCAGAAGTCAATTTTCAAACCAAGAGAACCCGAAACTGTGCAAAATAAAAAGGCGGGCACACCGCGTTCCAACGATGCGCCTGTTCAGCAATTGATATAAGCCAGGAGAACATTTATCTATAATTATCCTTTTTCTCCCAGCCCCAAATCTTGATCATGGGGATTCCTCCCAAATTCCGGTTTTTCGAGAGTACACGTTCAACGTGGCGCTTATGACTCCCTCAAAGCTGCGTCCTGCAACGCATCAAAGGACGCCATACACGCCTCCACCGACGCGCCGGACAGCAGCTCCCGCACAATCAGGCAGGTGTTGCCCCACTGCTCCACATTCATTCCCGCATTGGAACCCAGCACATAGACACCCTCCTCGATTCGGTCATTGAGGGGCTGCAAGGCGGGGACACAATCCACCTTCACATTCTTGGAAGGAGAGATTACCCGGTTGGTTTCCGAATAAATCTGAAGCGCTTCATCGGAAACCATAATGTCCAGAGCCTTTGCCGCGTCTTCCCGGTGTTCCGCCTCAGCGCCGACCGCCAACCCCGTCATAGACATTACCGGCATCTGGCCCCGACTGCTGGGGAAGCCGATGACCTGCATCTCAAAATCTGTTTTTCCATAGGCAGTTTCCGTGTTCGCCGCGCCCCAATAGGCCATGACGATGGGGGTCTTTCCCGCCAGGAAATCCGGCCGCTCCGCTTCGATGGCTTCGCTGACAGCGGCCTTTTCCGCGTCGATATACCCGCGGTCAATCAGAGTCTGGAGGAATTCAAAGCCAGGGCGCATATAGTCGCTGTATCTGGCCTCGCCGCTATTAAGCGCCGCGATTTCCGCCTGGGGGTTTCCTCCGTTGTACAGGCCGGCGTAGGCCTGGGCGAAAACGAAAGTCTCAAGCCACCAGCGGTTGGCTCCAACAGGCGTCTCCACGCCATTTTCCTGGAATACCCGGCAGCACTCTAAAAACTCCTCCGGAGTCTTCGGCAGGGTCAAACCGTACTGTTTAAACATGTCCACATTGACAAACAGGCCATAGGCCACAACCTCTTGCGGGATGGCCACCAGCTTTCCATCCACCGTGTTGGCGGTACGGATAATCTCCCGCAGGTTTTTTGCGCTGTCCAATCCGGACAAGTCCATCAACAAACCTTCTGCGCCCAGCGTCAAGACCGTGTCCGGATTGAGCAGATACAGATCGTCCATATTGTTCCGCGCCCGATCCAAACAAACCTTATCATAGGTTTTATCCTGGTAATTCTCCGCAGTATAAGTCCTGTATACCATGGTCACATCCAACGCTTCCTCTGCCATAGAGACCGTCAGGTCCGATGCAGTCCGGGCTACATTCTCCGCGTTGGGGTCTGTTTTTTCCATGGGGCTGAACAGGTTGATGATCCGTTCCTCTTCCGCATCCTGAGGAATCAGGTTTTTGGGGTCCTCATGGCCGCCGCAAGAGGTCGTCGTTAGGATTGCTAACGCCGCCAGACAGGCGGAAATCCATCTTTTCTTCTTCCTATATTTCAAGGCCGTTCCCTCCTTTTGCTGAATTGACCAATCGTCTTTTTTAAAAGCTCCATACTCAGGGGCTTGGGTACATGAGCGTCCATGCCGGCGTCCAGCGCGTCTTTTTCATCTTCGGTAAAGGCGTTGGCCGTCATAGCGATGATGGGAATCCGTCCCGCATCCTCACGGTCCAGCGCACGTATGACCCTGGTGGCCTCATGGCCGTTCATCACTGGCATCTGAACATCCATCAGGATCGCGTTGAATTCGCCCGGCGCCGAGCGCTGGAAGCGCTCCACCGCCAGCTGGCCATTGGCCACGATCTCACAGGATGCGCCTTCAACTTCCAATAGTTCTTCCAAAATTTCCGCGTTGATCTCATTGTCTTCCGCGGCCAGGAAATGCATCCCCTTCAAATCACTGGTCTCTTCCAGCTCCGGTTCCTGCCTCCCCACCTTCCACAGCTCTCTAATTTTCATGCACAGCGCGGAGACTAAGAAAGGCTTTGTAAGGAAGTCTGTACGGCTGAACAAAAGGGCCTCCTCCATACCCTCCGCATCGAACTCCGCCAAAAGCACAATGGGGACGGTATCCGGAAGCGCTTCTCGCAGTGTGCTGGCCGCATGCAAACCGCCATCCTCCCAGTCCAGCAGGACTATCTGGCAGTTCTCACCGCCGCGTATCCATTCCAACGCCTCCTCTGCATTAGAGACGGCATTTAGCAGGACGCCGGTCTCCCGCATGAAATCCAGAATGTTTGCCTGGCTCTCAGGCGTTCCACCCACTGCCAGGATACAGGAGATTCCCCGCTGCTCCCAGAACTGCCGGTCCGCCTCTTCTTCTAACACACGAAGTTCCAGCTCCACCCGGAACAAAGACCCCTGGTCCACCTGGCTGGACACGTCAATAGTCCCGCCCATCAGCTCTACAATGCTCTTAGTAATGGCCATGCCCAAACCAGTGCCCTGCACCTTGTTGGTGGTACTGTTCTCCGCCCTGGTAAATGCGTCAAAGATGGTCTCCAAATACTCCGATGTCATGCCATAACCGTCGTCCTCCACCTCAATGCGGATATGTTCGTATTGGCTGGAACGCTGCTTCAGGCCAGTCATGCGCAGCCAGATGTGACCGCCTTCTGGGGTGTATTTCACCGCGTTGGAGAGCAGGTTAATTAAAATCTGGTTGATTCTCGTCTCGTCCCCCACCAGGTACTCATGGTGAATACCGGTTACTTCCAAGTGAAACTCCTGCCCCTTTGCCTTGGCCATTGGCTGGATGATGGCGTCTACGGAGGAAACCACGTCGTTCAAAGCGAATTTCTCCAGGTTGAGCACCACTTTGCCGCTCTCGATTTTGGACACGTCCAAAATATCGTTGATCAAGCTGAGAAGGTGCTGGCCGGAGGCCATGATCTTCTTGGTGTATTCCCGCACCTTGACTGGGTTTTCCGCGTCCTTAGCCAGCAGCGTCGTAAAGCCCAGCACTGCATTCATGGGCGTGCGGATATCGTGGGACATATTGGAGAGGAAGGTTGTTTTCGACTCGCTGGCGATCTGGGCGGCCCGCAGGGCTTCCGCCAGCTGCTGGCTGTGAAGCCTGCGCTCTTCCTCCCGTTCCTTCCGCACCTTATCCTGCTGCCGCCAGTTCAGGTAATACAAACCGATGCACAGGAAAAACGTTGCCAGCAGTGAGGCTACCACAATCATTATGTTCTGGTTGACGGTCCGTCCCTCTTGCTGAATGGCCTGTACCGGCACATAGCCCACCAGGAAAATCGTCCCGCCGTTGACTGCCCACATATAGCTGAGGGCATGTACACCTCGAATGCTGTGGTAAAACAGAACATTTTGTCCGGTTTGCAGGCACTCATCCATTTCATCCTGGATTTTCGCGTCCTGAATATCGTTTACCCTGTAAAAGTCTGTCAGATTCAAATGGCCCGCGTCACGCTGTCCCATCCCCTTGGGTTTCAGGACAAACCGCTGGCTCCCCGCGTCCATAATATACAACAACGCCTGCTTGTTGTAAAACCCATTGGGCAGCGCCCGGTCAATGGCATCAAATACATATTCCCCATAAAGGGTTCCAATGACTTGGCCGTCCCGCTCCACGGGGCACTTTATGGTATAGGACCACGTTCCCATATAGTTTAGATAGGACTGGGAAACTGGAAGGCCGAGAACCAATCCGCCCGCCGAAAAGTCCAGATCCTCCTCGCTGAACCGCTCGCCCGTGTTCGAGATCCCCTCAGTCTCTCCGGTGAGGATCAGTGACATTTTTGCCATGGTTTGGTTCTTTTCATAGGCCCGGATATATGCCTCCGGGTCCTCTGCCCGGGCGATTTCCTGGGCAATCAGTTCCAGAAATTCCGCCTCGCTGTGCAGAATCGCCTCAATTGTACTCTGGATCAGGTCCAGGCTTTCACTCAAGTTTTGAATGGCGGCGGCGGACATTTCTTTGGATATTTTTTGCGACACCCCAAATACAATCGCTCCAAAAACACCGAAAAATAAAATAATCGAAACGAGCAGGGAAACTCCGTTCCATTTCTTCCGTTCGTATGATGTGTCCTTCATTGACAATCCCCATCCCCACAGTTCTGGAGGGTATTTCGCCTTAAGGAAAAACCCCGCCAGCTGAAAAAGTGAACTTATTTATTATTATACTATTTTATTCCATTTGGTGTCAATAGATGCGGCACGGATAAAGCGCGTAATCTAAAGGAACACCATACAGGATAGGCCGTAAAGAAAACGGCATAGGGAATATCGCCGCCTATGATTGATCATTTGGCCTCCTTGTGCTAAAATGAAAATAAAATATTGGGAGGTATGGTATGTCCCAAATTATGATAATCGAGGATGACCCGGTTATTCGGGAGGAGTTGGCGCTGCTGTTGGAGAACGAAGGGTACACGCCTCTGCAAGTAACAGAGTTCACAAATGTTCCAGAGCAGGCGGCACAGAAGCGCCCAGACTTGATCCTCTTAGATATCGGCTTGCCTGGGCGGGATGGCTTTTCCCTGTGCGCCGCGCTGCGGAAGGTGGTTCATGCGCCGGTGATCTTTGTTACCAGCCGGGATGCTGGAATGGACGAGGTGCGGGCATTGAGCCTGGGCGGAGACGACTATATTACCAAGCCATACAGCGTTCCCGTTTTGTTGGCCCGAATCAAAGCGGTTCTGCGCAGGAGCGGCGGGCTGGAAGCGGCAGATTTGCTGGAAGCTGAAGGACTGCGGCTGAGCCTGACGAAGGGAAGTGTGTCGGCTGGCGGAAAAACCGCGGAGCTGACCCGGAATGAACTGCAAATTTTAGCTTGTCTGATGGCCCATACCGGACAAATTGTCTCCCGGGCGGATCTGATGGATGCCCTGTGGGATAACCAGATCTACATTGACGACAATACCCTTAGCGTGAATATGACCCGGCTGCGGGGAAAGCTGGGAGAGATCGGTTTGCCTGACGCGATCAAGACCCGCCGTGGAATGGGGTATCAGCTATGACGGTGCGGGAATTTTTATCGGACCGGCTGAGCCGGATGGTCCTTCAGCTGATTTGCGCTGGACTGGCGGCGCTGTTTCTTTTTGCCACAGGAACACCGTCGGGCATTTTGGCCATTTTGTTTCTGGTCTTGTTATTGATTTTCATATCGGCGCAGCTATTTGATTTTTTTCGCCAGCGCGCCTATTTTCGAGAATTAAAAGCAATTTTGGACGGTTTAGACCGGAAATATCTGTTTATGGAGTGCGCTCCGCGGCCCAAGGGTCTTTACGAACGGCAGCTCTTTCACCTGGCCCGCCAGGCAGGACAGGCTATGACTGGCGCGGTATCTGATGCGCAGGCGCTCCAGCGAGAGTACCGGGAGTATGTAGAGCGCTGGGTGCATGAGATCAAAGCCCCCATCACTGCAACCAGGCTCATCTGCCGGAATTTGGATGGAGACGTCCGCCGGAAACTTATGGCGGAACTGGCGCAGATCGAGGCCCATATAGAGCGGGCCTTGTTCTACGCACGGGCGGAGAATCCGGAACAAGACTGCCTGTTCCAGCAGGTGAACCTGGAAAACATAGCTGCGCAGGCGATTGAACACCACCGTTCCCTGTTGATTCAAAGCGGCATTCGGGTTGAAACGGAGGGGCTGACCGGCGCCGTCTATACCGATGAAAAGTGGACAGTTTTCATCTTGGGCCAACTGCTCCAAAACGCGGCCCGCTATCGAGGAATGGAACCGGTGATCACCCTTTCCGCCAAGCCTCTTGGAAAACAAATGCAGCTTATCCTTTCAGATAACGGCATTGGCATTCCGGCCCATGAGCTTCCCCGTGTGTTTGACCGCGGCTTTACTGGCAGTAACGGCCGAAAACGGGGGGATTCCACTGGCATGGGGCTGTATTTATGTAAGAAGCTGGCTTCTTTTCTGGAGCTGGATCTGCGCATTGTTTCCAAAGAGGGAGAAGGGACAACGGTAACGCTGACCTTTCCCACAAAGGAGAATCTTACAAAAGTGTAAGGAAAATCAATATCAATTCGATACCACCAACTTTGCATCCGGTGTATCATAGGACGCAAAGGAGGCTCGATTATGCTACAGGTACAAAATATCGAAAAATATTACGGCAGCAAAAACAACGTCACCCGGGCCTTGGACCGGGTAAGTTTTGACGTGGAGGCCGGGGAATTCCTGTCCATCATGGGTGCGTCAGGGAGCGGAAAAACCACCCTGCTCAACTGCATCTCCACCATCGACACCATCAGCGCCGGGAAGATTCTCTTGGACGGCGTGAGTGTAGCCGGCCTGTCGGAAGGTGAACTGGCGAAATTCCGCCGGGAACGGCTGGGCTTTGTGTTTCAGGACTTCAATCTGCTGGATACCCTGACCATTGAGGAAAACATCGGCCTGGCCCTCTCCCTGAATCAC
>JAAWGR010000045.1 GCA_022795445.1 Oscillibacter sp.
GCAGCACGGCCGCCGCGCCAATCCTTCATGGAAGCGCCGTCCAGCAGCTTCTGGGTGGGGGTGACGGAGTGGACGGTGGTCATGAGGCCCTCAACGATGCCGAATTTTTCATGGAGCACCTTGGCGATGGGGGAGAGGCAGTTGGTGGTGCAGGAGGCGTTGGAGACATAGGTCATGTCGGAAGTATATTTGGTGTTGTTGACGCCCATGACGAACATCGGGGTATCGTCTTTGGAGGGAGCGCCCATGACGACGTGTTTTGCGCCGGCTTTGATGTGGCCCTCGCACTTGCTCTTTTCCAGGTGCTGGCCGGTGCACTCGCAGATATACTCCGCGCCGACAGAAGCCCAGGGGATGTCGCCGACTTCCTTCGCGGTGAAGACCTTGAACTCTTTGCCGTTGACGACCAGGGCGTCAGCGGTATAGGACACTTCGCCGGGGAACTTGCCATGCACGCTGTCATACTTCAGCATATAGGCCATATACTCAGGGGACATGAAGGGGTCGTTCAGGCCGACGACTTCCACATCCTCACGGGCGAGGGCGGCGCGGAATACGACGCGTCCAATGCGGCCGAAACCATTGATACCGATTTTCGCTTTCATAAATATTGACTCCTTTCAAGTTACCATTGGTGCGTGAAATGAGCACCTAAACGATTGCGTAAACGTTTTGTTTTCCGATTTCCACAGGTATCCTACCATAATGACAAGAATTTGGCAATGGTCATTTCAAATAACATTTGCCCACCTGTATTGTAGATTTTTGATAATTTGGACGCAAATATACATGGTTCCGGTGGGATAATGAAAATATCTTTGTCATATGCGATCAAAAAAATGCTTGACGCAAGGCGTGTCTATGCCCTATACTGTGCAAAGCGTCGATTTACGCAACGGCGTTTTGATTTTACGCAAAGGATTTTTTCTATGAAAGTTACCATCAGCGACGTGGCACGGCTGGCGGGCGTCTCCACTGCCACCGTCTCCCATACCATCAACGGCACCCGCTATGTCTCTACGGAGACAAAGGATAAGGTCTACCATGCCATCGCGGAACTGGGGTATACGCCGGACGCCTCCGCCCGTAGTTTTCGCACAGGGAAGAAAAAGACCATTGGCTTCATTGTCCCGGATATTTCCAACAAATTTTTCTCTACTATGATCGAGACGGTGGAGGATTACCTCTCTGCCAAGGGCTATCACCTGATCATTGCCAACACCAAGGAAAATCCCCAGCGGGAGGAAACCAACATCCGCCTCCTGACGGCAGGACTGGTGGATGGGCTGCTGGTGGCCAGCACCATGGACGACTTCGCCCGGTTCGACGAGCTGATCCCCGCCGGGTTCCCCGTGGTGTTGGTGGACCGCACGTTCCCTGTCCAGAAGTATGCCTCTGTTACTGTCTCCAACTTCCAGCCCATTTACCGGGCTGTCTGCCGCCTGGCGGGCAAGGGCTGCCGCCGCATCGGCCTGATCGCCGGGCTGGACCGGCTCTCTTCCACCCAGGAGCGGGTGCTGGCCTACCGGGAGGCGATTGCCGACTGCGGATTGGAGGCGTCGGAGCGCTTGATCCGTTACAACGACCTGAAGGAGGATTGTGCCCTGCGCTGCCTGGACCATCTCTTGATGAACGAGGCCTGCGACGCGCTTTTAGTCTGCCAGGGCGTCATGGCCACGGTAGCCTTCTCCTACCTCCACATCACCGGGAAGGCCAAGGAGTTGGAACTGGTGGGCTTTGTGGACTATGACGCAGGGTTTAACGACCCCTATTATGTAGGGGCCGACCGCATCATCCAGCCCGTAGGGGCGTTGGGGGAAGCTGCCGGGGAGCAGATCCTGCGGCGGATCGAGGAACCGGACGCGCCAGCCTTTGAAAAAGTGCTGACGTCCGAATATAAACCGTTTCAAAGCAATCTATAATCTGCCTGGAACCGTTCAGGAACCAATCAGAAAGGGGGGCCGCTCATGCCAGAGGAAGTGAACAATCTGCTGAGCCGTTCCATCGGAAAATTCAACCTCTCAGACGTCCTCTCCGCCGCCGTGGTGCTGTTGGTCTGCCTGCTGTTGGTACGGCTGCTGCTGCGGCTGGCCGCACGGGTACTGCGGCGCACGAAACTGGAAGAACGCGTGCGGCGTTATGTCCTTGGGGGCCTCAAGATCATCCTGTATATCCTAACCGCCGTGTTTACTGCCGGAAGCCTGGGCGTGGATATGACGTCCCTGGTGGCGCTGCTGTCGGTATGTTCCCTGGGCATCACCCTGGCCGCGGAGGATATCCTGGGCAATGTCGCTGGGGGGCTGGTCATCCTCTCCTCCCATCCGTTTTCCATCGGCGACTTTATCGAGGTCAACGGCACCAGCGGCACGGTGGAGGAAATCACCATGAACCACACGAAGCTGGTGACGCTGGACGGCCTGATGGCGCTTCTGCCCAATAAAGAACTGGCCGGGTCGAAGGTGATTAACTACACCGTCCTGGGCCGGCGGCGGATCACCTGGACGCTGGGTGCCTCCTACGATGCGCCGACGGAGACGGTGAAGGCTGCCTGCCAGCTGGCTTTAGCGGAGACTCCGCGTCTTCTGGCCGACCCGGCGCCGTCGGTGTGCCTGACGAACTACGGAGACAGCGCGATTGAATACACCGTATACTGCTGGACGGAGACGGCGGATTTCTGGACGGCCAAATGCGAACTGGGCGAACGTTTGCGGGAGGCTTTCCACAAGCTGGGTGTGGAGATTACCTATCAGCATCTGAATGTACACATTGTAACACCAAAAAATCCGGAGCCGGATGCATAAAAAACGCCCCCTCGTTCCTTTGGTGGAGGGGGCGGAAATTTTGTCCGGAACCCTTGACTTGCAGTCCACTCCAAGTAGTATCGTAAAAGGGTAATTGTCTCTATTTTCAGAATAATTTGGAAAGAAATGGTATTTATGGCGGAGAAGCAGACGGCAGGCCGGGATCATTTGGGAGACCTCGCCCCTAAGTTCGCAGAGTTGAACGACGACGTTCTTTTTGGAGAGGTGTGGGCGCGGGAGGAACAGCTCTCGCCCCGTGACCGCAGCCTGATTACGATTGCAGCCCTGTTTTCAGCGGGTTTGTACCCGCAGCTCAAGTCTCATTTAGAAATCGGTAAGGCCCACGGCGTCACCAAACAGGAGGCCGTGGAACTTGTCACGCAGCTGGCGTTTTACTGCGGCTGGCCAAAGGCGTGGAGCACATTTCCGCTGATCCGGGAGGCGTACGGCAGCGAGGAGGGCATACCAGGCAGGCTGTCCGTCTTTCCTCTGGGGAAAAGAACGATGCCTTTGCCCAGTATTTCACCGGCCAAAGCTACCTGGCGCCGCTGTCCACCCAGCAGGTGCCGGTGTTCAACGTCACATTTGAACCGGGCTGCCGGAACAACTGGCACATCCACCATGCTGCCAACGGCGGCGGACAAATGCTGATCTGCCTCAGCGGCCGGGGCTGGTACCAGGCGTGGGGCCAGGAAGCCCAGGAACTGCATCCAGGCGATGTGGTGAATATTCCAGCCGGTGTGAAGCACTGGCATGGCGCCGCATGTGACTCCTGGTTCCAGCACTTGGCCATTGAGGTGCCCGGCGAGGAAGGATGCACCGAATGGTGCGAGCCGGTGGACGGCACACAGTACGGCCAATTGAAGTGAACCAAATAGCCCTGAAACGGATGAGTACCGCAAAAAAGAAAGCCGCGCACCGTAATAATGGTGCGCGGCCTTTCACATGGCTTTTTGAACGGTTTCACTTCCTATTGGAAAAAGCGGCCGCCTCCTTTATCCAGGAGAGCAGCTCTCCATCGATCTCTTTTGTGGTTGAAACCAGCAAATGATGCGTCCAACGGTTTGGATAAGGCTCCGCCGCAAGTTCAATCCTTGGCGATTCCAATTTATAATCCAGTCCAAACGTAATTACCAAGTACACAGGCGGGCAATCCTTCTTTTTCCGGATTCTTGCAAAGGAAACACAGGCAAACAGATGCTTGTTGTAAAAAGAGATCTGTGTTTTCTGTGCTTTTATCCGTACATTTTCGATATCTGCCAAAACCCGTTCCTCAAATGTTTCATAGAGCGGCAGAGCTTCCATGCGGCCGTCAAAAAACCGTAAAACCTCCGGATTGATCATGGAATTTCTACCCTTCCATCATAAATACCTGTCCAGGCCGTTCGACCGGGACGGTTTGCGCCGCAAACGCCGGATATGTCGCCAAAAACCGCCCCGTAAACGCAAAATCGCCCCACTGGTGCATAGGCAGGAAGCGTTGGATATTGGCCAGCTCAAGGAGATACTTTGGCCCCCAGAAGCCTGCTTCCCCCAACCGGGAATCCAGCGGCAGCATAGCCACGTCGATCCGCCGTCCCCGCAGCGGTTCGGCGTACCGCTTGAAGTTCGCCGCCATATTGTTGTTCCATGCCTTGTCTTCGCCCTCCCAGTGCCACCAGTTCAGGTCTCCAGCGTGAAAGACGGTCAGGCCGTTTATGTCCACCAGGAAAGCCACGCCCTCATCGGTGGAGGCCAGGGCCTCAACCGATGCCTGGGGCAGGGCGCAGGTTTGGCCGCCTTTCAGGATCTGGCAGTTTTCTGCCGTCCGGGGAGAGACCTTCCACCGGTCCAGGTTCCGGGGGCTCAGTTTGATATCGTGGCCCAGGAGAAAATGAACCTCTCGGGTCCCATCGTCCAGGGCAAAGATCTCCGGCTTGAAATGGTCCTCATGCTGGTGGCTGGCAAACACATAGAGGGGGACCCCCGGCGCAAGCGCCGGGAGTTCCCCTTTCCACCAGTCGAACAGCAGCGCAGCGGAAGCCGTCTCCGCCAAAAAGCCGCTGTGGTCCAGGAACGTGACCCGCATCAATGGAGTTTGACGGCAGTGCCGTAGGCGATGACTTCGGCACTGCCCTGCATGACTGAGGACGAGCCGTAGCGAATGTTGATAATGGCGTCTGCACCAAGGGCGTTGGCCTCATCCACCATACGCTTGGTTGCGATCTGCCGGGCTTCGTTGAGCATTTCCGTGTAGCCGACGATTTCACCGCCGACAAGGGTTTTCATACTGGCCATAAAATCCTTGCCGAAATTTTTGGACTGTACGACGGTTCCCTTCACGATTCCCAGTGCCTCGATTTCCTTTCCGGGCACATAATCAATATTGAGCAGCAGCATCTAATTCTCCTCCTTCGATTTCTTTGAAACGTTGATATAATACCACCAGGGCAGAGCCCAAGGGCAGTATACAAGTGACAGCCAGGACGGCGAACGCCGCCACCGCCCACCGCGGCAGGTCCGGGATGAAGCACAGCGCACAGAACAGCGCCGCGCATAAGACTTGCAGCAGGGCAAAGCCCACAACGCCCAGGATAGCCTGCCTCCGGCGTTTGCGCCTCTGTTCGTTAATATTGGCTTGCATCTTCTTCCTCCCCACCGTCGATCTCCCGCAGACGCTCTGCAAGAGCTTTCAGCACGCCGCCGACAACCGCGCCGCCGAAGAACAGGTACAACAACAGAAAGACTAGGAGGCCGGTCTCGCCCTGCTGCCCCCAAAAGCCGAAGGCGCGGATAATCCCGATCAGGACCGGCACAATGTAGAGGAGAATCAAAACTGTCACCACAATGGGCGCGATTTTTTTTCTTCCCCGGTTGTCAGTAGTTTTTTGCATCGTCTTCCTCTCCTTTCCCAATTTCCTGAATCCTCTGCATCAGAGCCAGCACAACACCGGCAATTACAAGGATTGGCAGCGCGGCGCAGATCAGTATGATCGCCACCGGCGGGCTGTCTGGGGCATCCAGCGTTGAAAGCCACAAAAACAATCCTGTCAAGGCTCCCATAACCAGTACCGTCACCAGGGTGATTGCCACTGGGGCGACGTAGCGGATACGGAAGTCCTGCCGCTGCTTGTTCTGGAAGGTGGTGCCAGTCTGCTCCAGGACCTCCATCTCCTCCAAGACGGCTCCGGCGTCCAGGTCGCCCAGGCGTTCCCGGCAGCCGGTGAGCTTGGAACACAGCTGGATGGCCTGTTCCAGATTGTCCCGGTCCCGTTCCAGGGAAATCAGGTGCCGCCGCATCCCGTCGCCGACCGTGTGGGTCCCGTTCTGCATCTGCCGGATCTCTGCCAGCGGCACGCCCAGTTTCCGCATAAGCTTGATGCGTTTGAGAACTTCCACCTCGGCGTCGCCGTAATCGCGGTAGCCGTTTTCGGCATTGCGCCGCGGGGTCAGCAGCCCTTCGGATTCATAGAAGCGGATATTTTTCCGCGTGATGCCCACCAGGGCCTCGACCTCGTTGATTTTCACGGCATTCACCTCGATTTCAAGACTATTATATACCTTCCAGCAGGGAGAAGGTCAATAGCAAACCACAAAATTCCCCGAATAAAATACGAATTTTTTCCTGGGGATTTTTTGGACAAAACAACAGTTCTGAATTTCTCCATTCCCAAATCCCGAAGGGTGTGGTATAATGGCGGGCATGGAAGAAAAAATGATCAAAACAGAATCCCCGCTGGCGAACCTGCCGGGGCCGCTTCTGCCCTGGTACCGCGCCAATGCCCGAGACCTCCCCTGGCGGCATACCCGGGACCCGTACCGGATTTGGGTGTCGGAGATCATGCTCCAGCAGACGCGGGTGGCGGCGGTACTAGGCTATTATGCCCGGTTTTTAGAGGCTTTCCCGTCGGTGGAAGCTTTAGCGGACGCGCCGGAGGAAGCGCTGTTAAAGCTCTGGGAAGGGCTGGGCTACTACAGCCGCGCCCGGAACCTGCAAAAGGCGGCGCGGCAGGTGGCACAGCGCGGCGGCTTCCCGGAGGACTATGGGGAATTGCTGGAGCTGCCCGGTATTGGGGAGTACACAGCGGCGGCGATTGCCTCGGCGGCGTTTGGTCGCCGGGAGGCGGCGGTGGACGGCAACGTCCTGCGGACTGTGACGCGCATTACAGACAACCATGCGGACATCACCGACCCGAAGACGAAAAAAAATATCCGCCAGCAAGTGCAGGCCATCCTGCCGGAGGACGAGGCGGACATCCGGATTTTTAACCAGGCTATGATGGAACTGGGGGCGACGGTCTGCGTCCCCAACGGCCCGCCGAAGTGCCTGTTCTGTCCGGCCCGGGAAATCTGTCTGGGACGCCTGCGCGGCACAGCGGAGGCGCTGCCGGTGAAGGCTCCGAAGAAAGCGCGGAAGCGGGAGGAAAAAACCGTGTTCATCTTCCTCCAAGGCGGTAAAACGGCCCTATGTAAACGTCCGGAGGCTGGACTGCTGGCGGGATTGAGGAAAAAACCGTGTTCATCTTCCTCCAAGGCGGTAAAACGGCCCTATGTAAACGTCCGGAGGCTGGACTGCTGGCGGGATTGTGGGAGTTCCCAAACGTGGAGGGTACGCTGGATGAAGCCGCTGCGCCGGAGGCCGTCAAGGCCTGGGGCCTGACGCCTGGAGCGTGGAAAGCAAAGCGGATTGCAAAACACATCTTCAGCCATGTAGAGTGGCACATGACGGGCTATGTACTGGAAGTATCCGGCAGCGGCCCGCCGGGATTCGTGTGGATGGATGCGGCAGCATTGAAAGCCCACGCGGTGCCGTCGGCTTTTGCACGGTACTGTGCGGAGGCGTTGAACGCGTTGGAAACAGTGGGATAGGAGGGAAAATTATGCCGTTCTGGAAAAAGAGCGAGGACCCATGGGACCAGAAGCCTAAGAAACAGAAAACCGTTATCCGGGAAACCGATACGCCCTTTCAAACGGATGACGCTGCGGCCACGCCGGAAACAGGAGCGCGGCCCTGGAATCTGGGCGGCCGTCTGGATGAGTGGATCGAGAAAAAACGAGCCGCCGCGAGGGAGGAGGACGAGAAAAAGCGTCTCCCGCCAGAAAAATGTCCCTGGTGCGGAGAGGACATGGAGCAGGGGTTTCTCCTCACAGCTCAGAACCATATCCACTGGTATCCCGGCGTTTACCGCGACGTTTGGGTTTCCCGGAGCAAAACGGGGGCTTTCCGGGTGGATACGATAGGAAAGGACTCCCTGTTTGACCAGTATGCAATTGCGTGGCATTGCGGGGCGTGCAAGAAAATGGTGATTGACACTGCAATGTGTGAGTCCTTAGCGGACCCCTATATTGTTCCCCCCACCGAGACAGAAGAAACAGAAGAACAGGAGGAAACGAGCGGGGAATGATCGAATTCCACTGCTTTTTGTATAAATATGGCACAACTATACTTTAAGTATGGAGCTATGGGCTCCAGCAAATCGGCGAACGCCCTGATGGCACGGTTCAACTACGAGGAACGGGGCCAGCAAGCGCTGATGGTCAAGCCCCGCCTGGACACCCGCGACGGCGAGCATTTGGTTACATCCCGCATTGGCCTGAAATACCCCTGTATCTATTTCGACGAGATGCAGGAACTGAGTATCATGGAGCTTCAGCAAAACGCCTGCATCATCGTGGACGAGGCGCAGTTTTTGACCAAAGAAGAGGTCATGTACCTGGTTTATATTGTGGACGACCTGGACATTCCGGTCATGTGCTACGGCCTGCGGGCGGATTTCAAGGGCGACCTGTTCCCCGGCAGTTACCAGCTGTTAGTTATGGCGGACAAGCTGGAGGAGGTAAAAACCATCTGCTGGTGCGGCAAGAAGGCGACCTTCAATGCCCGGTTCGATGAGGCGGGTAAGGTACTGAAAGAAGGCGAACAGGTTGTATTGGGGGCGAATGACAAGTACATCGGCCTCTGCCGCCGCCACTGGATGGCGGGCGACCTAGGCCCGGACTTTGGAGTCCGATGAGGTGCAGCCTCTGCCCGCGGAACTGTTGCGCGGAGCGTACCCCAGACAAGGCTGGCGGCATGTGCCGGATGCCGTCGGAACCGGTAGTGGCCCGGGCGATGCTGCATCAGTGGGAGGAGCCGTGCCTGACGGGTGAACATGGTGCAGGAGCGGTGTTTTTTTCGGGCTGTAACCTGCGGTGCAGCTACTGCCAGAACGCCCCGATTTCCAACGGCGGCAAGGGAAAGCCGGTAACGCCGGCGCACCTCCGTGAAATTTTTCAGAGCCTGATTGCACAAGGGGCAGCGTGTTTGGACCTGGTGACGCCTACGCAGTTCACCCCGGCCGTCCTGGAAGCGTTGGGCGAGGACACATGGCCGGTACCGGTTGTATGGAACAGCAGCGGCTATGAGAAGCCGGAAACCCTGCGCTGGCTGGAGGGCAAGGTGCAAATCTATCTGCCGGATTTGAAGTACGCGCTTTCGGTGCCAGCGGAAAAGCATTCGGCGGCGTCGGACTATTTTACCTGGGCGGCACAGGCGATCCAGGAGATGTACCGGCAAACCGGGCCGTACCGGATGGAGGATGGGCAGTTGAAGTCTGGGGTTTTGATCCGGCACCTGCTTTTACCGGGCGAGCTGGAAAATACGCGGCGGGTTTTGGATTGGCTGTCGCAGACGTTCCGGCCCGGCGAGGTCCTGGTGTCGCTCATGAGCCAGTACACGCCCCAGCCGGGAGCTATGGGGCCTATGGCGCGGCACGTAACCAAAGCGGAGTATCGGGCGGCTGTGGCGTATATGGAGAACTGCGGCCTTACGGACGGCTATACGCAGGAGCGGACTTCCGCAAAAGAGGAGTACACGCCGGATTTTGATTTGACAGGACTCTGACGGCTCTAAGCGGCAATTTGAAAAAGTCCTTGCAATTTGCATGGAAGGGGATTATAATTTACTGCTATAAAGCGTTAAATCAACCGCGCAGGTTGATAAGAAAGCACCGCTTGGAGGGTTTCTATGAATTTTGTCTTCGTTTCCCCAAATTTTCCAGAGGCTTACCGCTGGTTCTGTATCCGTTTGCATGAAAACGGCGTCAATGTCCTGGGCGTCGGCGATGCATCCTATGATACGCTCCACCCGGACCTGAAGCGTACCTTGACCGAATACTACCGCGTTGACAGCCTGGAAAATTATGGCCAGGTCCTCCGCGCCTTGGGCTACTTCACCGGCCAATACGGCAAAATCGATTGGGTAGAGAGCAACAACGAATACTGGCTGGAACTCGATGCCGCCCTGCGTACCGACTTCAACATCACCACCGGCCTCAAGTCCGATGAGATCTGGAAGTACAAGAGCAAAATGGCCATGAAGGAATTTTACAAAAAAGCTGGAATCCCCTGCGCCCGGTACGCCCCCGTTACCGACTTGGCGGCGGGATTGGCCTTTGCGGGAGAGGTGGGATATCCCATTGTGGCCAAACCCGACAACGGCGTCGGCGCCATCGCGACCTGGAAACTGAAAAACGAGGATGATATGCGGGAATTCTTCCAGGACCCGCCCCAGGTGCAGTATCTGATGGAGGAGTATGTCTCCGGCTCCGTCACCACCTATGACGGCATCTGCAACTCCAAGGGGGAGGTGTTGTTTGCCGCCAGCCACATTACCCGCAACTCGATTATGGACATGGTAAACGAGGGCGTGCCGACGTATTATTATGTTGACAAGGACGTCCCTGCCGATGTGGAGGCCGCGGGAAAGGCTACCCTGAAAGCGTTCCATGCGTCCAGCCGGTTCTTTCATTTGGAATTTTTCCGTCTTACGGCGGATAAGCCCGGCTTAGGCCGGGTAGGCGATCTCGCGGCATTGGAGGTCAATATGCGTCCTGCGGGCGGTTTTACCCCGGATATGCTCAACTTCGGGCAGAGCGCCGACGTGTACCAGATCTGGGCCGATATGGTCGCTTTCGATGAGCTGCGCCACACCTATGACGGCCCCCACAGCTACTGCATCTATGCCGGCCGGCGGGACGAAAATAACTATGTGCTCTCCCTGCCCCAGCTGGAGGCGCGGTGCGGCAGTCACGCCAAGCTTTTTACCCGTATGCCGGACGCCTTGGCGGGGACAATGGGCAATCAGGTTGCCATCGCCTGCTTTGACACCCTGGAGGAAGTCGACGCCTTTGTCCACTCAGCTTTTCAATTGGATGAGCCGGTTTGACCGCTGAACCGTCCGCTATCTGTAAATTGAACACGAAGCATTTTCCCGCCGGGCGAAAAATTTTTTTGCCTGGCGGGAACTATTTTATAGCCTCCTGCGTCAAACTATCTGAAGCAATTCCAATAAGCTGACAACATGGAGGTACTAAATGAAAAAGAAGTTCTTTGCGCTGCTGCTGGCGCTGTCCCTTACGCTGAGCCTTGCGGCTTGTATGAAACAACCCGCTGAATCCGACGTAGACCTTGGCGCGTTTTATACGGCGTTGTTGGAAGAAGGCGAATGGCCGGAACTGATGTCCTTGGAGAACGAACAGCTGGACGCATTCTATCCAGGACTTTTGGATTTGGAGCTGGAACAGTGCAGTGTTTCCACGGCTGCCATCGGTTCCATAGCGTGTGAAATCGCATTGGTAGAGGTCAAAAATACAGAGGATGTGGAAACGGTGGAAGGGATTTTACAGGCCCGGGTCGACTACCAGGTCGGCGACGGCAATAGCCCCGGCGGCGCGTTCTATCCGGCAACCATGGAGGCATGGGAGCAGAATTCGCGGATTGTCTCAAACGGTAATTATGTGATGCTGGCCGTCTGCGAGGATGCAGATGGAGCCGTGGAACAATTCAACGCGCTTTTCGCATAAGGCAAACAGAACGGCGGCAGTCGAAACACTGCCGCCGTTTTTTCCTCAAACCAGATGAAAAAGCTGCAAAATCAAACCAAACAGGACGGAGGCCAAGGTTCCAAACACGATCACCGGCCCGGCAACGGTAAACATCTTTGCCGCCATACCTGTGACAAAGCCTTCGCTTTTGAAGTCGATTGCCGGGGAGACGACCGCGTTTGCAAAGCCAGTGATGGGCACCAGCGTCCCTGCACCGCCGTAACGGGCGAGTTTGTGGTATAAGTTGAGGCCCGTCAGCAGCGCCGAGGCAAGCACAAGCGTACAGGAAGTAGCGGTGCCCGCTTCTTCTTTGCCCAGGCCCAGGGAGGCCCAGCCGTTTTGGATCAGCTGGCCCAGCACGCAGATCGCGCCGCCGATGACGAACGCAAACGCCACATCTTTCAGCAGCGGCGATTTTTTTGCGTGCTGTTTCACGTAGTTTTGATATTCCTTGGGAGACATATCCATAACCGGTTCCTCTTTTCTACGGTTTCTGCGGCCTTTCGCCGCTTTTCGGTTAGGTTCTCCATTCAAGGCTGTTTTATTCTTGGTATTTTCCTATCCGTTCCCGTGGGCTATTTCAGGATTTTTTCAAGGAATTCCTGATACTCCGGTTCTGAAATGCTCCGCAGGAACTGTTTGGAGTCCGCCGACAACGTTGGAAATTTCGGAAAGCTCCACAGCACTTCGTTCCGATACTTTTTGTTTGGCGCGTTCAGATAGGCGTCAATGAGGGCTTTTTGGTTCCCCGGCTGCTGCCACATGAATTTCCAGGTGGGATAGATGTCGTAGCCAGAGGCCAGCTCGAAAAACCAATTTTCACACCAATCCAAGAACCATGCGCTTCCCTTCGGCCACATGGGCGGGCAGTCGTAATCGTAGTCCATATAGACAACCTTGCCGCGCTCCGGACCGACGACAATCACATGCGCTAAATAGGTGATATCCATTGCCGAAATTACAAACGTCCCGTCATCCCGGCTGCGGCGGTCACTCCGTTCCCAGGGATCAAGCTGCATTTCGTTGGCGCGGCTGAAACGTTCCTCCCACTCTTCGTCGCTCATGGTTTCGCAAAGCTGCTCGGAAGCCTTGTTGACAATCCAGGGCCTTGGTTTCCAGAGCGGGCCGTGGACGGTTCCAGGGGGTTCTTTTTTGGGAAGGATGGAATCGCCAAATCCCTCGCCAGGGCCAGCGCCGCCGTTTCCAACCTGGTTCAGCCAGTAGACCAGGCCCTCGGGGAATTCGATCCCATGTTCCTGCTCCACAGCGTCGATTTCCTCCAAGGAAACCGTAGGGTTCAACTGGTAATGATGTGGAAAGGGATCTTTCTCCAGCCTGGACCGTACTTGGGCAGTTTCTTCGATCAGATTTTTAATGCGCTGGTATTGAGCCAGCAATTTCCGGTTATCCAGAGGTTTGCGTTTCATCTTTCATCCTCCTTTTATTTCTAAGAACAACCTTGCGCAGGCGCGGAAAATAACGTACACTATTGCAGAAAAACACTTAGAGAGGGGCCGCCGTTATGCCGAAGCCGCTGGGATTATACATCCATATACCATTTTGCAAGCAAAAGTGCATTTACTGCGATTTCTATTCCCTCCCAGGCCAGGAGGGCCAAATGGACGCTTATTGCGCAAGCCTACAGGCACGCCTTACGGAAACCGATTTTTCCGGCTACACCGTTGACACGGTATACTTCGGCGGCGGTACGCCCAGCCTCCTTGGCCCTGCACGGCTGAGCGCCATCCTGGAAACCATATCCAAAACCTGTGCCGTCGCTCCAGGCGCGGAAATCACCTTGGAAGCAAACCCGGATTCCGCTGGGGATTGGAAGTCTCTGCAAACACTGCGGCTGGCAGGGTTCAACCGGATCTCCCTGGGGATGCAGTCCGCTTCCGACGCAGAACTTACACGCCTTGGCCGGGTGCATACGATGCGTCAGGTCCGGGAAGCGGTGACGGCCGCACGGGAAGCGGGTTTTGATAATTTGTCCCTGGATTTGATTTACGGTCTGCCGGAGCAGACCACAGCGCAATGGCTGAAAAATCTGGAAGCCGCCGCGGCGCTGTCGCCGGAGCACCTGTCCTGCTACGGCCTGAAAGCCGAGGAAGGAACGCCCCTCTATGCGCAGCGGGAGCGTCTGCCGGGGGAGGAAACCCAGGCACAGATGTATTTGAAAACGATCAAATTTTTAGAAAATACCGGCTTTCTGCAATACGAGATTTCCAACTTTGCCAAGCCGGGGCGGGAATCCCGCCATAACCTCAAATACTGGACGCTGGGCGAATACGCCGGGTTCGGGCCGGGCGCACATTCCGACTTCCGCGGCGTGCGCTATGCGTGGACGCGGGACTTGCCGGGCTGGCTTGCGGGCCGTCCGGCGCTCTCCGAACGCCAGGAACTCCCCCCAGAATCCCGGGCGGCAGAGTGGCTGATGTTGGGCCTGCGTACAGCCTACGGCCTCGACCCGGCGGACTACGAAAAACGGTTCCACAAGCCGTTCGCGCCTTATTTGCCGTTCCTGCGGCGCTGCGAGGAAGCCCAGTACGCCCGCCGGACCAACGGCCGCTGGCGGCTGACGCCGCAAGGCTTCCTGGTGTCAAATCCGATTATTGGGGAACTGCTGGATATTCTGGAGGCACAGTAAACACGGCTCACAGCCCCAGCCGCTGCCTGACGCCTAACACAGCACAGGCAACCAACAACACCGTCAGGGCCGTCTGTCCCCACAGCAGGTTGTAACTCACCGCCTCCTTGTCCCGGCGGCGTCCTGCCGCAATGGAGGCAAACACATAAAGCGCAGCGACGCCAAACACAATGGCAGTACCGTCCGCCAAGGCGCGGGAGCCCAACGCCGACGCCGCCAAATGCAGCAGAAACCCAACGCCGCTGACTGCCGCGCCGATGTTCATTTGTTTCGTCGTTTGCAGAAGAAATCCCTTGTTTCCATCCATGAAAATGCTCCTTTTCAATATCCATTGACCATCGTGTCCAGCACCCGTCCGGCAATCGTACCTGCTACAGAACTGCCGCCGCCGCCGTTTTCCACCATCACTACGAAGGCATACGGCGCATTCTCATTCCGCAGAAAGCCTGTGAACCAAGCATGCGGGCTTTTGCCTTCACCGACCTCGGCGGTGCCGGATTTGGCGCAGAGATCCATATTGGGGAACCGGGACTGGCCATAGGTTTTGACTACATTGTCCGCTAACAGTTCTGTCAGCGTTTCCGCCGTTTCAGAGGAAACCAATGCGCCGGTATGGCGGGTGATGTGCGGGACAGAGGGAATGCCCAGGGCATTTTGGGTCTTCAGGATCAAATACGGCTCCGCCGCTTTGCCGCCGTTGGCAATCGCCCCCATATAGACCATCAGGGCGCAGGGATTCACAAGGTCCTTGTCCTGCCCAACGCCTGCCCAACCCAAACGACCGTTGTCCATACCCGTCCAATCAAAGGACCCCTTCGCGGTCGGGAGGCCGTCGACCGAATAGCTGGCTGTCAGCCCAGCCTGTTCTGTGTAACGCTTCAGCGTATCCGCGCCAAGCTCCACGGCAAGCTGGGCAAAGACGACGTTGCAGGAGTTGGCAAAAGCGTCGCTGATGTGCTGTTCGCCGTGGACGCCGGAGCAAACGATGGTTTCGCCGCCGATCTCCACACTGCCGGTACAGGTCCACGTCCGGCTTTCCAGGTCTGAAAACGTCTCCAAAGCAGCTGCCAGCGTCACGGTTTTATAGACAGAACCAGGGGTGAATGCCGCTGTCAGGAACCGGTTCAGGTACGCGCCCTTGTAGCGGTCATTCGTCTCGATGTCCTCCGGGACGTTGAGCGGGTCATAGCTGGGCGCGGAAACCATACAAAGAATCTCACCGGTTTTGTAGTTGTAAACAGCCACCGTCCCCGCCTGCCCGTTGAGGGCGCGGTACGCCTCGTAATTATAGCGGGCGTCCAAGGTCAGGTACATTTCCCGGCCCTGGCCCGCACCGAAAGCGCCGTTCAGGAGGCTGTAGCCCGTCAGCTTGTGGGCGAAGGCGTTCAGGACGCCGGTGCCGATGTTGCCTTGCAGGTCCCCTACCGCGTGAAGCGTAGCCCTGCGGACAGTTTCATCGGCATAATAAGTGCGCTTGCCGTCCTTGATTTCCGAGAGGACGTCGCCGTCCCGGTCCAGGACGGTGCCGCTGGCAAGCTGCCCAGCAGTGTTGTACAAGTGGCGGTTAAAAGCGGAGGAAGCCCAGCTGCCGCCCTGGGTGAAATAGCGGACAAGGAAGAAGCCCAGCCCTGCCGCCAATACCAGCGCCAGAAGGAAGCAGACCACCGCCCGGCTCTCAATCTTCTTCATCCGGTTCCTCCTTCCAACCATAGTGATCATAAAAATCCTCGCCGGCTTCTTCCCTGCGGCGGGCCTCCTGCGTCAAACGCTTTGCAGGGGCGCGCCGAATGGCAAAGCTGGCGTTTTCGCGGGTATCGGTGGCTTTCAGGAACGCCAGCAGTCCCCAGGCAGATATCATGGCCGAGCCGCCGTTGGAAACAAAGGGGAAGGTCACGCCCGTCAGGGGCAGAAGGTCCACCGAGCCAAACACATTCAGGCAGGTCTGGAAGACCAGCAGGGAACCCGCGGCGCAGGCCGCGATGGTGTAAAAGCTGGAACGTCCCACCCGGCAGGCCCGGACGGTGAAAAACGCCAGAGTCACAATGGAGCCCACCGCCAGGACGGCAATGATCAGCCCCCACTCCTCACAGAGCATCCCGAAAACCAAGTCGGTATCCGCCGCGGCGATGTTGTGCAGCCAGCCGTCTCCGGCCCCCATGCCCAGCAGGCCGCCAGAGGCCGCTGCGGACATTGTGCGGGTCTGCTGGTAACCGGTGGTGGAGGCGGCTTCCCAGGCATGCCCCCAGGAGGCGAAGCGGCTCAAAATATACGGCTTGAATTTGACGATGATGCCCGCGCCGAACACCGCCGCGCCGCAGATCAGCGACAGCGTGGCAAAGTCGCCGGAGCGCAGGTAGGCGATAACCAGGAAGGTAATGAAGAAAATCGCCGCTGTGCCGAAGTCGCTCATCAGCCCCAAACAGCCGATGCACACACCGGTGAGGACGATAAACAGCGTCAGGTTGCGCTTGTGGAACAGGCGCTCCAAGGTTGCGGAACCGGCAAAGATATAACAGATTTTCGCGATCTCCGACGGCTGGAAGGAAAAACTGCCGATGGAAATCCAGTTCACCGCGCCGTATTTGGAGTTGCCGATCAGGAGGGTGATACCCAGCAGGCCAATGGCTAACGCCGCCATAAGCCAACGGTTTTTCTGCACCCGGCTCAGGTCCCGCAGGAACAGGCCCAGCACCAGGAACAGCATCAGCCCCAGCAGAACGGCCAGGAGCTGCTTGAACAGGCTTCCCGGCGCACTGGACGCCGTTACAGCCAAAGAGAGGGTGGAGAGGAAAAACGCAATGGTTTCCATCTCGAACCCTACGCACCGGCTGAGGCGCAGGATGGTGTAATACAGCCACATGACAATGGTCAACCCCAAAAAGGCCAGGGGGATGAGAAAGGTGGCCGCGTCACCGGAGGCGATGGTCAACTGCAAGCAGGCCAGGACTTGGAAAACGGTAAGCCATAAGAAGGACGGCCATGCAGCGGCCGGACGTTCGGCCCGGCGTTTTTCCTCCAGCTCCTCCCGTTCCGCGACGGTCTGGGGCAGGAACAGCAAGGGTACGCCCCCCAGCTGGATGGAATCGCCGAGGCAGACCTTCGTTGACCCGTCCACCCAGGTGCCGTTGACCTGTACGCCGCCTTTGGAGTCCAGGTCATATAGCGTCCAATCATCGCTCTCGCCCCGGCAGAGGGCGGCATGCTGGCGGGAAATGCTGGGGTAATTTAGGCGCACGTCGGCCATACGGCCGCGGCCAATGATGTTCTCCCAATGGGTGAGGGGGATAGGTGCGCCGTTGGGCAGGCTGAGCTGCGCCCAGGTCTCTGGGGTATGGGAGATACGCAGGAGGGAGCGGACAGCCCGCAGCAAGATCAAAACGGCCAGGACCGGAAACAGGAAACGTACAAAGGCTGTGTACCAGGTACAGAATGCGGGATGCTCCGCAAGAAATGCTGTAAGGGCGGCAAATAGTTCCATAAGGACCTCCTTTCCAGGGAATATGAAGGGTGTTTATCTGCTATGATAGCACATTCAGGGGAAAAAATCTACCGTAATACCGCAGCTCACAGCGTCCGCCGCCGCAAGCGGGGGCTTATTGATAGTTGGAAAAGATTTATTGTTTTTCGATAAAAATTAATTGACATTCAATAACAACTGTGGTAGGATACCATGAGAAAGGGGTAGATTTTCCATGGTCCAGAAAATCGCACGGGTCTTGAATGTTCTGATTACCGCTGCATTGGTCTGCAATCTCATCATTTTGTACTTGGTCCCCGCAATTGTCTTAGTTTACCAGGATGTCAGCCTCCTGGAAGGCGTGCGGGAATATGTCTCCGGTATCCTCTTCCCTGGGGAGGACGATATCGTCATGGCCGGAATTTTTGCCCCCGCGGTCATCTGGGTCAGCGGCTGGTTTGAAATGGACGCCTACAGCGTTGTTCTGGCGCTGTTCCTGGTGTTCTCTGGCATCCAGACGGCCGTCATCTTAAAACAAGCCCGCCGTGTCCTGGCAACCATCCGGAAGGGCCGCCCCTTTTCTATGGAAAACGCCGTCAGTTTAAACCGCGCCGCGCTCTGCTGCTTCATCATTGCAGCGGCGGCCCTTATCCGCGTCGTGTTCAGCGTCTGCTACTACCGTTCCGCCCTGCCCCTGGCAAGCTATAACGCCCTGTTCGTCCCGCTGTTTGCCATGGCCGGGCTGCTCTGCCTGGTTATGGCCGCCTTGTTCCGTCAAGCGGCGGAGCTCAAGGCGGAAAACGATTTGACCATTTGAGGTAGCGTATGATTGTTGTGAATCTCGACGTCATGCTCGCTAAGCGTAAAATGACGCTTTCCCAGCTCTCTGAAAAGGTCGACGTCACCCTGGCAAACCTGTCCATCCTGAAGAACAACAAAGCCAAAGCGGTCCGTTTCTCTACCCTGGAGGCTATCTGCGCCGCCTTGGAGTGCCAGCCGGGCGATATTTTGGAGTACATCCCTGACCGTGAGACATGAGGAGGGTGCCTGCTATGCCTTTTTTCGTATATTTCAGCCTGCTCTCTCTCCTCCTGTTGGCTGGGAGCATCATGCTTCTTGTGCAGGGGATCCGGAAAAAGCGGAAGGACTTTCTCAGCGCTGCTGTGGGGCTGTTTGTTCTGCTGGCTAGTATGTATTATGCCCTGATGCGGTTCCTCATTGCCATATAAAAAATGTCCACGTATAGCGGACATACAGAATAGGAGAATTGCATATGAATGAATTTGAAAATGCCCTGCCGTCGGGAGGGCCGGCGAAGCCTGCCCCAAAACCGTCGATTCTTGCGGAAAAAGTCCCTCGCTATCGCCTGTTTCTGTTATTGACTTTCGGCTGGTGTCTGCTGGTGGCAAACGCCACCCTCTGGCATGGTCCATCCACTGGGCTGACCGTCTGCGTTTTCGTCTGGTATGGCCTGTTCCTGGCCTGGAAAGGCCGTCCAGCCCTTCGCAGCAGCCGTCTGCTGCTGGTATACAACCTATTTCTGGCTTTAACCCTGGCCCTTGGCTCTAATTGGTATTTCCGTTACTGGAACCTGCTGGCATTGGCCGTTTTGGTTCCGGTCCAAATTTTTGCCGAAACAGCCGTCCTGCCATGGTGGAAGTCGGCGATGTTCTTGGAACGTCTTTTCCTGTATTTTTGGGGGTTGTTTGGGAACTTATGGGCCTGTTTCGCAGCGGCGGTGCCCTCCGGCAAAAAGGGCGATTCCAGACGCACAGCGGCCATTATTGCCGGAAGCGCCGGAGCGTTGGTTTTGGTCGCATTTCTGCTGCCGGTCCTGGCCTCGGCGGACGCGCTGTTTGCCGCCGCAACAGCAGGGCTTCAAGAATTTATCCGCCTCCACTTCACCGCCGATCTGGGCGACCTGTTTTGGGCTTTGGTCCTGACGCCGTTTGCCTTCAGTCTGCTTTACAGCATCCAGAATCCAGCGGAGAAAAAGATAAAGGAATTTGCGGTTCCGGCACTGGATGGGGTAATCTTCACCTTGATTTTAGCGGCTTTGGATGTTTTGTATTTGCTCTTTTTAGCGGTGCAGTCTGCTGGGCTTTTTGGAGGCCCCGCCTATTTGGAGGCGCGGAATATCAGCTATGCGGAGTGGGCGCGGAGCGGCTTTTTCCAGATGGTAGGCGTAACGGCGGTCAATTTGAGCGTTCTTTTAACGGCGCTTGTGTTTTCTGGCAGAAGCGGGAAAACGTGGAAAGCGGTCCGGGGATTGGCGGCGGTATTGCTGGCGGAGAGTTTTGTACTGCTGGCGTCCGCAGCCTGGCGAATGACGCTGTATGTAACGGCATACGGTTTGAGCTTCAAACGGTTCATGACGTATTGGGGCATGGTAATGATGGCGTTGTTTTTGTTCGCGGCAGCGGTAAAGCTTGTGAAGCCGGATTTTTGCTATTGCAAGTGCGTTTTCCCGTTAGCCTTGGCAGGCTGGCTGGCAATCAACTGTGTACCGGTTGATTATTTGGTAGCGAAGAACCAGGTAGACCGCTACTTGAACCATGAAAGCACGGTAGTCAGCGTTCATTATTTGGTCTATAGTCTCTCGTACGATACGCTGGCACAGTTGGGGCGGTTAGATGGTGATGCATATCTCAGCCAATACGAGGGCGGCTGGTGGGGCAGGGATGAAAAGCTGTCCACAATTTTAGACCAGCGCAAGGCATCCGCCCAAAAGCAATGCGCCGACTGGCGTTCCTGGTCCCTCTCCGCGCAGCTTGCTCTATCTGTTGGTTCATAACTGCGGGCTTTGAACCCCCCCATTTCTCTATTCTGCGCGAGAGGAACGGAGAAATGGGGGAAAACTTTCCGGTGAATGAATGTGCCGCGCCGCGGGATGCGGCCGGCATTGCCGGGAATGAACGAAAAAACTCCCCGTCCGGTTAGAAAGCCCCGCCACTAGGCGGAGATTCGTACCGAACGAGGAATTTTTATGGTGGTGGGGGAAGGTGGATTCGAACCACCGAAGTCGAAGACAACAGATTTACAGTCTGCCCCATTTGACCGCTCTGGAATTCCCCCTTATGCAATTGTGGAGCTGGTGGACGGACTCGAACCCCCGACCTGCTGATTACAAATCAGCTGCTCTACCAGCTGAGCTACACCAGCAGTTCCCAACAGCAGTGCCTATTATAACCGCACTTTTTCGATTTGTCAACCACTTTTTTATTTTTTCTTTCTTTTTTGAAAAAGTATTTTCTGCGCCGGGCTCCAACCGTATGCAACCGCCCGATTTTCGAAGGGCTGTGGAATGCTTTGTAGGATATAGGCTGAAAGTCCAAAATTTTCCGGCAGAAATTGTATAAAATCGCATGGCAAGACCTCTTGCAGTTTTCCATAGAAGCCGCTATAATCATAGAATCTGCAAAAGGGCCGTTACGCAGGAACAGGCGGTGGGACCCTTTATAACTGAGGGATGGAGCGCGGCTCCGGGAGGAATTTTTATGCTTTATAAATCTCTGCATAACCGCTGGCTGCGTTTGGTTGCGGCAGTAGCGGGCGAATTTCTGGCGGCGCTGGCGCTGAATTTGTTCATTGTGCCGCTGAACTTATATTCCGGCGGTTTAATGGGCTTGTGTCAGTTGATTCGAACACTGCTGCTGACGAAGGCCGGTATTGACTTTGGCGGGCAGGATATCGCGGGTATTTTGTATTTTATATCAAACATCCCCATTCTTTTGGCGGCGTATAAGACCTTAGGCCGCGGTTTGGTAATCAAGACAATTATTTGCACGGTGTCGTATTCATTTTTCTACAGTGTGATCCCAGTCCCTGCCGCACCGATTGTGGAGGATTATCTGACAGCCTGTTTACTGGGTGGTATTCTGGGCGGCGTAGCCAGTGGGATTGTGCTGACCTGCGGCGGCAGCGGCGGCGGTTTGGATATTGTAGGCCTGTGTCTGAGCAAGCGGGGCAGCAATTTTACGGTAGGCAAGTTTTCTCTGACTTTTAATGCGTTTTTGTATGCTGCTTGTTTGATCTTATTCATTCCAGAGGTTGCGATTTACTCGGTCATTTATAACTTTTTCACTTCCATGGTTCTGGACCGGATGCATCAGCAGAATGTGAGTGTCCAGGCATTGATTTTCACCAAGGAAAGCGACGGGAAGCTGGCGAAGTTTGTAATGGAAAAGCTAGGCCGGGGCGTAACCTATTGGGGCGGCACAGGCGCATATACAGGAACTAATCTGCATGTGTTAATGGTCTGTCTTTCCAAGTATGAGATTGAGGAACTATTGCGTGCAGTCCACACGATTGACGACCACGCTTTCATAACCGTCCAAGAACACGTTCGCGTCTACGGCAACTTCCGCAGAAAATTGGAGTGATTTCAACTGACCCCAGCTGAAGGAAGGGCACCTGCGGAGCATTCGATTCAGCCATTCCATGGCTGGTGGGTTTGAACCCCCCATTTCTCTTTTCTCTCGCCAGAGAAAAGAGAAACGGGCCGTTCACGGTCCAAAGAGAAAAGAGCGCTGTGAGG
>JAAWGR010000046.1 GCA_022795445.1 Oscillibacter sp.
CTAAATACATCTAATTCCCGGACATATTTGCGTAGTATCTGAACTTTCCCCGCCACCTCCCGTCTTGTCCCGTCTTCTTAAATATCCTGTCCCCTTACAAATGGTAAGGTTCTGCGCCGTCGAGAAACAGGTTCTTCCTGAGCGAAGCAAATCGAAATATAAATTTTGTTATAGTTCAAACCTTTCCCCGTCCGATACCGTCTAAAATATATAGGGGAAGGGGCAAGGAGAAGGAGCGCGATGACAAATAAGGAGCTTCAAAAACTGGGCCGCCGAGAGCTGCTCCAGCTCCTGCTGAACCAGGCGAAAGAAACTGAGCGCCTGACAGGAGAGCTGGCAGAAGCCCAAGCGCAGCTCCAGGAATTGAATGAGACCTATGAACGTCTTCGGGATCGTTTAAACCATAAAGATGAGCGGATCCACGAGTTAGAAGCAATTTTGGAGGAAGAACGGGAAAAACGGGAAGTGGACTTGGAGGACGTCGGCTCTATTGCAGAAGCTGCCTTAAAGCTCCATGGTGTATTTGACGCGGCCCAAGAGGCGGCGGATTTTTACCTCCGGAGTATCCGGGAACTGTATCCGCTGCCAGAGGGCGTGGAACTGTCCCCCCTGCCAGAGGAACAGCCGCTCGCCCAGGCGAAATATGAAGCTGAGCCAGAGTCTCGGGCGGAGCTTGGGGTGGAACCGGACTTTGATCCGGAACCAAGACCGGCTCCCAGACGGGAACGGCGTCCGGCGGAACGGCGGAGCGGCAAGGCTCCGGGAAAACGTATCGTACCGGACAAAAAGGAGAAGAAAAAATTGACGCTGTTCTTCGGCTGGCAGCATGATTAGGAAGTTTGGGTTTATGAAAAAAGAGAAGAAGGAGAAACCCAGCAAGCCGCTGGAGCTGCCGTCGATCGAACAGCTGGAGGCAGAGCTGGGACGGGAAAAATACCGCTGGCGCTTCCGCCGGGTGCTGCGCAGTACCATCTATGCGCTGGTAACGGTGGCCGCGGCCGCCGTGCTGGTGGCGACGTTGTGGATGCCGGTTCTTCAGATCAGCGGCAACTCCATGGCGCCGACGCTGATTGACGGCGAGATTGTAATCTCCCTGAAGGGGAGCGGGAATTACCAGCCAGGCGATATTGTGGCGTTTTATTACGATAACAAAATCCTGGTCAAACGGGTCATCGCAGGCCCCGGCGATTGGGTGGATATTGATGAGAAGGGAACGGTGTTTGTAAACGAACAGGAGCTGTATGAGCCCTATCTTTCGGAGAAGGCCTTGGGCGACTGTAACATTACACTGCCGTATCAGGTCCCGGAGTCAAAGGTGTTTGTGATGGGAGACCATCGGAGCGTTTCCCTCGATTCCCGGAATACCGCGTTAGGCTGCGTGTCTTATGACCAGATTGTTGGAGAGTTGTTGTTCCGCGTCTGGCCACATACCGGTATGGGGCCGCTCTGATACATACTGTTTTCCAGTATCTTGCATTTTTTCCGCTTTTTCATGGATAAGAAGGAGAGGTGAACATAGCTGCATGGAACGGAATTTTAGAACGCAGGTGAGGAACTATCTATCCTCCCGCAAGAAGCGGAAGATCGGACATAAGGTGATGTTCTGCCTCGCGTCTGTCGTGGTGTTCTCTACGGTCTATGCGCTGATTCTCCCTGCGATTACGCTGTCCAACGAGCTGCTCTGCGGCAAAGAGGCGCATGTGCATACGGAAGCCTGCTGGTCTATGGCTGAGGCGCTGCCCCAGCCAGAACTGGTCTGCGACTATATGCGGACGTCTGTTGTCATCATCCACAGCCACAACCAGTATTGCTGCGACAACAACGGGAAATTGATCTGCCGCCTCCCGGAGGTGGAGGCCCACGTCCATACGGCGGATTGCTATATGGAACACCGGACGCTGATCTGCGGAGAGAGCCAAGATCTAGGGCATGAGCATACCAGCTCCTGCTATACATATGTTCGCGGCGACCTGCTCTGCGGCGAGGGGGAAGGCGGCAGCAGCCATACCCATACGGATGACTGCTATACCGTCCATGAAAATCGGGTGCTGAGTTGTGAGGTTCCGGAGGAGCCGGGGCATGTACACGACGAGAGCTGCTATGAGGAGACCGAGCGGGAGGTTTTGACCTGCGGCCAAACGGAGTCGGAGGACGTAGTGGACGAGGAGACCGGCGAAGTCTTGGAGTATGGCCACACCCACGACAGCAGCTGCTATGAGACCGAAACGGAGCGCCGTCTTGCCTGCGAAAAGACGGAGGACGGCGGCCACACCCATACAGACAGCTGCTATGAGATTGAGACCGTAAGGGAACTGACCTGCGGGAAAACCGAGGGCGAAGGCCATACGCACAATGACGAGTGCTATGAGTGGGAACAGGCGCTGTCCTGCCATGAGGAGGAGCACGCCGGCGGTCATATCCATACGGATGAATGCTATGAGGTGGAGGAAATCCTCATTTGCAGTAAGGAGGAGACCATTCCCCACACCCATACCGTGGAAGAGTGCTATGTCCTGGTGGAAAAGGAAAACGAAAATGAGGAAGACGAGTATGTGCTGGTCTGCGAGAAGCCGGAGGTGCTCTCCCATGTCCATACCAGCAGCTGCGTCTATGTGCCGGAGACCACGGTGGAGGAAACTGTCCCCACACTGATCTGCGGGAAGGAAGAGCATGAGCATACAGAAGCCTGCTATATGGAGGTCTATCCGGAGGATACCGTGCAGTATTACTGCGGCCTGGCGGAGCACTGGCACACGGAAGAGTGCTACTTCGAGAGCGGTGAGCTGCGGTGTACCTTAACGGAGCATCAGCACAATGAGCTATGCACAATGAAGGAGCTTTGGCAGGATAATGATGAAGTGGAGGAAATTGAGGGGATTACCCTGGACAATGATTTCCAGTGCCAGACTGAGGACGGTTATTTCCTGGTTTCCTTCCACATAAAGGGTTATGCGCCCCTGCTTCCGGGCGGCGAGACGGCCGTCCCGCCGGAAGAGGGGGAAGATTTTGGAAGCCTTCCAGGCGAAACGAATGCGCCGGAAGAGATGGGAGAACCCGAAGAAGCGGAGGACGGCAGCGGTTTTGTACCGCCGTCCCAAGCTCCTGCGGCAGCTCCGGTAGAAAAACCCTCGGCCTCAAGGCCGGCAGCAGCAAAGCCCCCTGCGTCTGCGGGACCAAACCCGACCGTACAGCCGGAGAGAACGCCGGAAACGCCTACGCCTTCTGAACCCGAGCAGGAACTCGATCCGGTACAGCCGGAGGAACCGACGATTTCTGCTATTGAACCCGATACTGAGCCGGTGAAGCAGGAAGAGCCTGTGGTCGAGCCAATTACGCCGGAACCGTCCGAACCTGTGCTTTCCCGGGAGGAACAGATCCTAAACAGCGGGCTGGCGCCATACTCCCTGCGGATGGACGCGCAAAAACGCGTGCGGCAGCTGCTCCCAGACGATGATGGCTTACTGGAGGCCGAAACAGGCTTTGATCTCTCAGAGGTGCAGATTACGCTGATTGAGGAGGAGCCGGACCTGGCGAGCGAAACAGATGAGACAGAAGAAAATGCGGAAGCAGAGCTGATTCCTGAGCGGAAGCTGTCCTTCACCGCGTCGCTGAATGGGCAAGAATTGGACCTGTCTGCGTGTGAGGTCACCGTAAAAGTTTCCTTGTCGGAAGAACTGCTGTCCGCCTTGATTACCCGGGAGTCTGCAATCCAGACGCTGGAAAATACCGATGGAGCCCAGCAGGATGCTGCGGATGAAGACGAGGCGGCTGTGGAACAGATTCTCCGCGTCCGCGCAAAAACGCCGGATGGGCAGACCACTTATGAAACCGAGACCGTTGTGGACGAAGCCAATCCGGCGAGCGAGGAGATCCCCGTCGAGAGCGAGGGCAGCGTATCGGTGACGTTGCTGGATAGCGTGTACCCCAGCTACAGCGTGGAGTATTACGCGTATATCAAGCGCCCGGTGGAAGTGGCCGCCGGGACCGGAAGCAGCCTCCCGTTCATCGACACCACTGGCAAAAATCTGCCGCAAAACACAAACGTGCAGACCACAAAATATATGTCCATAGAGGCCGCGGGGAGTGGGTTCAAGATCGCTTTTGAAGAGAAACTGACCCAGCTTTACAGCACCGCTGAGAAGCAGATCTTCGTCCCGAACGCGAACCTGAAGGCCAGCGACCTGGATGCGGTGAACCGCTCCGAGAACGGCATACCCAACACCAACCAGATGAAGCATTACAATGTCTATGAGCTTTGGGTGCGGGAGCCGGACGCGGTGGACTGCTCGGACGAGAGTCCGGAGTGGACACGGTATACCACAGACGAAAACAAACGGAATACCCCGGGTTATGTGTATGTTGCCGACCTGGATACCTTGGCGTTTACAAACACCGACCCCAGGAATGATACCAGCTTAGAAAATCCGGAGACTACCATTACCATCAAAAAAGGTTCTGTGCTCCGCATGGTCTATCGCCCAATTGCGGCGGAGAACGTCCACGAGAACGATGTGGCCTTCTATGATTACAACATCTCCGACGGCTATATCTATAAGAGTGCAACAATCAATGCCGCGAACCAGGCCTAGAACGGAACGCAAACCAGCGACCAGAAAGTCTATCTCAATACCAACCAGCAGGGTATCAACAACTCGAGCAACTACGCCGATAACAAAAACGCAAAGTTCGCGTTCGGCAACAGCAATACCGATATGGGACTTGGCGACGAGACGTGGAGCGGCAATAAACTGAACATGACCAATAAAGCGGTCACCGGTTCGGAGGACGGCAGCGGCAAGGGCTGTACCTTCGGCCTCGTCGAGCGGTACAACGGGATTGACCCCGCGACAGGAAACGTCAAGTTCGTCGGCAGCGTAAACGCGCCGGAGAACCTGTTCGGCAGCGGTTCCGCCATCGGCAAAACCGCTTATGAGGGCGACCTGTACTTCCGGCGGGAAGGGGATACCTACACATTGGTAAGCGCGGAAAATTACGCGGGCACGTTGTCGAACCTGGATACCTTCAGCCATCCAACGTCCGAGGCTGGTAAAGAGTACACAACGATTTGGACCAACAACTTCTGGCCTATGGATAACGGGAATGAGGCCGGGAAGGACGCCCTGTCCGGCCGGGGAACGAACGTATACCATGTCGGCGCGTCCGGCAATGCGGCGGGATATCCGCCCAGCGATGACGGACAGATGCATAACAACTACTTCGGTATGCGCTTCGCCGTCCAGTTCCGCGTGCCAAAAGACTATATCGGCCCGCTGGAATACTTCTTCTATGGCGACGATGATATGTGGGTCTATCTGGTGGACAGCGCAGGCAACAGCCAGCTGGTGTGCGACATCGGCGGCGTCCACAGCTCCGTGGGTGAGTATGTGAACCTGTGGGACTACATCGGCCAGGACAGCTCCAACCGGGAGACCAAAGACTATCAGCTGGTGTTCTTCTACACCGAGCGCGGCGCCTCCGGCTCCACCTGCTGGATGCAGTATACCTTGCCCAATATCGCGAATGTACCGGTGAATATCACCGTACCCAACGACCAGACACTGAAGGTGGAGAAGTTGGTGGAGAGCAGCCAGGAGGCGGATCTGGAGAGAGAATACAGCTTTACGATCACGCTGAAGGGCAGCGGCGGTATGACCTACCAGGGCAGCATCTTCGATGCGAATGATAACGAGATCGAAGGCAAAGAGTTCCTGGTCAGTGGCAACGGCGAGGCGGACTTCCAGCTGAAGACGGGGCAGTATATGAAGCTGCTGAATTTCCCAGGGGATATCGGCTATGAGATCCGGGAAAACACCGAGGGCTTGGCCAACTGCCATGTCAGCATCCTGGTGAAGGACAGCTTGGGGAATAAGGTCATCGAAGGGGACACATTGAAGGATATCGGTACGGATAAAGTTGTCACCTTTACCAACGCTTTTTACTTCGAGCTACCCAGCACTGGCGGGCGCGGAATCCCATGGCATACTTTAGGCGGCGGGCTGCTTCTGGTGGCAGGTTGTCTTTGGTATAGAAAAAAACCTGTGAGAGAGGGGGCGGCTGATTGACGGAAAAGCGGCCTCCTCGCAGGGAAACAAACAGAATTGAAAGGAGAACACACACACAATGAAACACATGAAGAAGCTAGCCGGCATAGCGCTGGCGCTGGCCATGCTGGTAGCCCTGGCGGTACCGGCTATGGCGGTCACCTTTACGAAAGGTGACAAGGTTTCTGACACAAGCGAAATCACAACGTACCAGATTTTCAAGGGCGATTCTGCGGACAACGGCAACAGCCTGGCGAACATCCAATGGGGCGCTGATATGGCACGGCCGGATGATTTCATCAAGGCCCTGAAGGCCACGGGAATTGCGGAACTGCAAAACCTGCATGTTGTGGGCGATTTGGTCGGCACGACCGACGAGGGAAATAATGTTGTTGCGACGAGCAGCAGCACTGCGCAGGAAGTGGCGGAAGCCATCAGCGCCGCGATGCCTCTGAGCGTTGCGAACCAGACGGCCATCGCAAACGCGGCTTTCCAAGGCGTCAGCGGAAATGGCACGGCCCTGGGAACCGATGTCGGAGACGGCTGGTACCTGATCCGTAACCGCGATACCCTGGGTAATAATGATCCCAACGACGATACCAATGTGTTTACGCTTCAGCAGGTAACGTCTGCGACAAAGGACCCAATTGTGATCAATCCCAAGTCGGATGAGCCTGGTCTGATCAAGAAGATTGTGAAGACCGACGGCACCAAGGCTGACGAGACCGATGCCGCGTTTGGTGACACGGTCAGCTTTGAGCTGACCGCCAACCTGCCCGGCAACTTCACCTCTAGCGCCATTGTTACCTACAGCATGATCTTCCATGATACACAGGAAGAGGGCCTGACCCTTAACCCGGACAGCATCGCGCTGACCGCTAAGGGCACCACTCTTGTGAGAGGCACAGACTACGAAGTCCGTATTCCTGGTACAGACGGCTGCACTTTCGAGGTAGAGCTGATTGCCAAGGGTACTGTAAGCGCGACGGTGCAAAGCCTTGGATTGTCGAACGGCGATCCCATCGTGTTGACCTATAACGCGACGCTGAATGAGAATGCAAACGTTGGTACCGACGGCAACAAAAACACTGCGAAGCTGACCTATATTGAGAACAGTACTCCCAAGGATACTCCGGAAGATACCGTGATTGTGTTCACCTTCAACACCATCGTGAACAAGGTCGACCCGGAAGGGACTCCTCTGAAGGGCGCTGCGTTCGCGCTGAAGGATGAAAATGGCGATATCATCAAGGAGTTCGAGGCTGGCGAAGACACGGCTTTCACTTTCTCCGGGCTGAAAGCGGGCAAGTATATTCTGGAAGAGACTAAGGCGCCTGCTGGCTACAACAAGCTCGAAAAGCCCATCTACTTCGTGATCGAGTACGGCACGACGAACGAGGAAGTGCCTAGCCTGACGAAGCTGGAAGCTTACCAGACCGACGAGAACTGGACCAAGATCACAGGCACCACTACTACTAATTTTACCGCAACCCTAGAACCGGATGACGCCAGCGTCAACACAAATATCGTGAACCGCACAGGCGTAGTCCTGCCCGACACCGGCGGCATCGGCACGACGATTTTCTACATCGTGGGCGGCGTGCTGGTCGTGGCGGCAGCAATCCTGCTGATCACCAAGCGGCGGATGAAGCTGAACGAAGACTAAAATCGACAGAAAACCCCTCTCAGCCCCTGCGTCCTCTCGGGCGCAGGGGCGGGAAGTGAGCCGTTATGAAAAAACACCTGTCCACCATCTTCCTCATACTAGCGCTCCTGGCGGGCCTCACCCTCCTGCTCTACCCTACGGCCAGCGACTATTGGAACTCCTTCCACCAGTCCCAGGCCATCGCCAGCTATGCCGAGAGCGTGTCCAACCTGACGGCAGTGGACTATGAGCGGCTGTGGTTGGACGCCGACGCCTATAACCAGGAGCTTGTGCAAAAAACCTATCCCCTTCTGTTCGACGAGGCGGAGCGGGAAGATTATAACGCATTATTGAATGTTTCCAGCAATGGCATCATGGGTTATATCGAAATCCCCAAGATTAACGTCTCCCTGCCGATTTACCATGGGACGGATGAATCCATCCTGCAAATTGCAGTGGGACATATCCCAGGCAGTTCCCTGCCAGTGGGCGGCGCGTCGACGCACTGCGTCCTTTCCGGACACCGGGGCCTGCCCAGCGCGACCCTGTTTACGAACTTAGACCAGCTGAGCGAAGGGGATGTATTCCTCCTGCGGATTTTGAACGAAACCCTGACCTATGAGGTGGATCAAATCCACATCGTGCTGCCCCAGGAAAGCGATGAGCTGAATATCATCAGCGGTCGGGACCTGTGTACGCTGGTAACGTGTACGCCATACGGCATCAACAGCCACCGGCTGCTGGTGCGGGGAACCCGGATCGAAAATCAGGAATCGGCGTCCTCTGCCCAAATCACTGCGGACGCAATCCGTATCGACCCAATCCTAGTGGCGCCTATCGCGGCTGTACCCATGCTGCTGGTGCTGACCGTGCTGCTGCTAATGCCCAGCGGGCGGCGCAAACCGAAATCCAAGACAACCATAAAGAAGAAAACATGACGCGTCCGCCCAGCGGAACGCCAGAAAGGCAGGTGTGTCCCTATGAAAGCTGCAAATCGGTTCCTCCGGCGGATGTCCGCCGCACTGGTGTGCGTGATGCTCTGCACACTGTGCCTGCCCTCCGCCGCACGGGCCTACGGCCCAATTGAGAACCGTGCCTGTTCCCTTACCATCGAGCACCTGCGCGGCCATGACAACGCCTACTTCCGCCTCTACCGTGTGGCGGATGTGTCGGCAGATGCGGCTTTTACGGCGGTACGGGATTTCCAGGCCTACGCAAACCGGCTCAGCGGCCAGACTGCCGCCGGCTGGCGGAAACTGGCGCAGGAAATGGCAGCGGATATCGCGTATTACAATATAAGCTGGCTGGACCGTGGCCATGCGGATTCCAATGGACGGCTGACGTTTTCCAACCTTTCCACCGGTCTCTATCTGGTGACTGGCGAGCGGTACGAATACGATGGCAAATACTACGAGCCGACGCCGTTTTTGATCTGCCTCCCCAACTGGGAAAAACCCTCCCAGAACGCGGCAGGCAGTTGGAATTATAATGTGAGTGTGAAACCGAAGTACACCGTATCCGAGGATCGGACGGTGATGCGCCGGGTGCTGAAGATTTGGAGCGATTCCGGACACCGGAACGAACGCCCTGAATCCGTAACCGTCGAACTGCTGCGCAACGGCGTTGTCTGGGATACTGTGACTCTGAGCGAACGGACCAGCTGGCGCTATGTTTGGGAAAACCTGGATAACCGGTACACCTGGACCGTGCGGGAACGCAGCGTATCCAACTACTGGCCCACCTATAGCCAGGAGGGCGTAACCTTTACCATTACAAACACATATAATCCCGGAGAACCATCGTCTCCTCCGCCAGGAAACAATCCCCCTGGGAATCCGCCGTCCTCCCCGCCGCGGTTGAACCCGCCGGATGAGGAGACGGAACTGGATGACCCCGACGTTCCCCTGGCTCCTCCGCCGGATGAGGAGACGGAGCTGGACGATCCTGACGTTCCCCTGGCTCCTCCGCCAGATGAGGAGGTGGAGCTGGATGATCCCGACGTTCCTTTGGAAGACCTTCCCCAAACGGGCCAGCTCTGGTGGCCGGTCCCGATGCTGGCGGCAGGCGGGATGTTTCTGTTCCTGATTGGCTGGGCACGGAACCGAAGGGAGGAAGCCGATGCGGATTAAACGCGGAAGCATACTGATGGCGGGAGGATTGGCGCTGCTGCTGGCGGCGTTGTGCCTTACCGGCTATAACCTTTGGGACGGGAAACGGGCGGCCGGGTCTGTAGAAAGCGCGATGCAGGCTCTGGAAGCGCAGACGCCGGTGCTGGAAGAACTGAACCTCCCAAAAGAAATGATCCCGGATTATGTGCTGAATCCCTGGATGCCGATGCCTGTGATGGAGATCGACGGGCGGGAGTACGTCGGGTATATCGAGATCCCGGCGCTGGAACTCAGCCTGCCGGTTTTAAGTGAATGGAGTTATCCAAATTTGAAGGTATCGCCCTGCCGCTATTCTGGTTCCGTCTATCTGAACAGCATGGTGATTGCCGCCCACAACTATGAGCGGCACTTCGGCGGGTTAAAATATTTAGAGCCTGGGGACGCAGTGTCCTTCACCGATGCGGATGGAAATGTCTTCCATTATGTGGTGTCGGGTTTGGAGCAGCTGGACCCGAAAGAACCCATCCGACTGTGGGAAGGGGAATGGGATTTGACCTTGTTTACCTGCACCATCGGCGGACAGTACCGGGTAACCGTGCGCTGTGTTCGGACGGAAGACGTGTCTGTCTGAAATTAGGCGGGAAAGGAGTTGGCTCTGTGAAAACGAAAAAATGGATACTATTTGTATTGGCGCTATGTTTGCTGACTGGATGCGCAACGAAGACCGCTACGGATGAAGAGGCCTTTCACATTACGCCGGGCAGCGGGGCCGAGTCTCCTGCCCAAGCGATGATTGCGGATACAGAGGCGGAAGTACCGGGCGGAGAAATCGAACTGACAGAGGAAGAAGTGCCTCTGTCGCCGGCGCCGCTGCTGCTGCCTGTTGCCGCTGGTACGGCTGTGGAGGCGAAAGGCGGCGCGGAAATCGATTATTCCAACATTTCCGACGGCTATGTGATGGTGCGTTTTGCGGAGGCGAACAGTAAGCGCCTGCGCGTACAGGTTGAAGGGCCGGGGATAACGTATACCTATGAGCTGCCTACAGGCAGTTGGGTGACGTTCCCGCTGTCAGAGGGCAACGGTACGTATAAAGTGACTGTTTTACAAAATACGACCGCAAAGAAGTATGCGATTCTGGCTACGGTGAGTTTCCAAGTGACGCTGAGCGATGAGTTTGCACCCTTCCTGCGGCCCAACCAGTATGTCGATTACAGCAATGCCCCCGCTACTATCCAGAAGGCTGCGGAACTGACGGCGGGCGTTACGGACCCGCTGGAAAAAGTGGGTAAAATCTACGATTTTGTGATCGCAAACTTGTCTTATGACAAGGAAAAGGCGGTCAGTGTTGCAGACACCTATTTGCCAGTGCTGGATGATGTGCTGGAGGCGGAAAAAGGCATCTGCTTCGATTACGCATCCTTGATGGCGGGAATGCTGCGGAGCCAGGGGATCCCCTGTAAGCTGGTGATTGGCTATGCAGGGAGCGCCTACCATGCGTGGATCAGTGTTTGGACAGAGGGAACTGGCTGGGTGGACGGCGTGATTTTCTTCGACGGCGTTACCTGGCAGCGGATGGACCCCACGTTTGCCTCTTCGTCCAATGGTAAGGAATCGGTTTTGCAATATATTGGCGATGGCAGCAACTATACTGTGAAATACCTATATTAACCGAAAGAAACCTCCGGGATTTGCGTCCCGGAGGTTTTTTGCATGTATAGTTCTGTTTCCAATCCCACGTTGGGAATTACTGAGCGGTTGCGGTGAAGAAAACAGCATAGATGTCGCCTTCTTCGCCTTCCTCAGTACCGTCGTTGAAAATTTCCAAGTAGGAGAGGGAGAAATCCTTCTCGTTGCTGGGGACTTCAAAGACGATTTCACCAGTACGCTCCTCGCCCACCGCCAGGTCATATTCTGCGGGGAGCTGGTCGTCCGAGACGGTGGGGACATTGCCATCATCTGTGATGGGCCAGGAATAGAGACCTGTATCCTGACTGGTGCTCCACTGGGCCTGGAAATCGCTGTCCCACATAGTGACAGACTGGGAATATGTGTTTTTGATGGTGAGGTTGACCACCAGGAGTTGGTAGGGTTCCTGGGTTTCAGAATCGACCTGAGTGGCAGTGTAGCCATTGTAATCCGTTGTGGTGTAAGCGCTGTTCACTATAAAGTCAAAGAAGTAGCTGTGCATCACGCTGCCAATGCGGCCCTCACCGAAACCGTCTTCCGCATAGACGTCGCTGTCGCCGGAAGAAGAACCGCCAGAAGAACCGCCAGAAGAACCGCCGGAATCCGAGCTGCTGCCGGAGCTGTCTCCAGAGCTGTCACCCGAATCCTTTGGGATGCTGTCGCAGGCAGTAAGCGCCAAAACGAGCAGCAGGATTAAGAGTAGGGAACCAAATTTTTTCATTTGCAAATATCCTCCGATTTCCCGAATTAAGCGCCGCGGCTTGCGAACCTGAGGGTGTCTGTGCTATAATAAGCGCAAAGCGGCTGTCATAGCACAGGCGCTCCTATCGAACGATAAATACGGCATGATTACCCTATACATTTCCATAGGCCGCGCCCTCTCCCGCAAACCGCCGGGCTACCTTAAAATATACCACGAACATAAGGGCGCGTCAAGAGAAAGGACACAGGAAAGATGGTTTTACTGGAAGAATTTCAGGCGCTCATCCAGCAGGCTGGCGGCCGGCTGGTAGGGGAGGGGTATTATGGTGTTTGGGAGGGCTATCCCTTTACGGCTTATGTAGAAAAACTGCGGCAGCCGGGGGTAGTTTCCTTCAATTTCCGCCTGGCAGGGCCGGTACAGAAGTGGCTGCTCCAGGAACTGCGGAACGCCCTGCCAAGGGGGTGTAAACTGATGGTTCGTCCAAGGTTCCATTACCAGCTGCTGTGCAAAGGCCAGGCGCTGCGAAGCTGTGGAGAGAAACTGGGCGAGATCCTCTATGCCTTTACCCGCGATCTTCGCCGGGCGGGGATGCTTCCGCCGGACCGCTGCCCGCTGTGCCGTCAGGGCGGATGCGACGCGTATGTGGATATGGACGGTTATGTGGAGGCTCATTGGGACTGTGTGGAGGCCATGACGAAGAGCTATCAACGGCAGGCGGAGCGGGCCGCAAAATCCGGGCATTATGTGAGCGGCGTATTGGGTGCGCTTCTGGGCGGACTGTTGGTGTCGCTGCTGATTTTAGTGGCTTATTATTTGGATTGGGAGGTTTGGTTTGGCTACCTCTTCCTTCCGCTGGGGACGTATTACGGCTATAAACTCTGCCAGGGCCGGATGGGTCGGGGGGCCCTTGTTTGCTCCTGCGCGGCGGCGGCGCTGTATTTGCTGCTGATCGAGCAGGCTTTCTTCTATATCTTTGTGCATCTGCGTTATGACATTTGGCCCAGCGTGCTTGACACGTTCGTGTTGTATTGGCGGATGATGACAGTGGGAGAGGTGTTCTCCGATATGTGGATGCCGGCGCTGATGCTGCTGGTAGGACTGGTTTTGAATTGGCGGCGTATACGGCAGACGCCCCAGACGGATGACCGAACGGTACGCCGCATCCGCTCAACGCTGATGGAGATGCAAGAGGAAGGGTAAGGGACGCTTTTGGCTGGCGGGCCATACGATAAGATGGTGAATATATGGAGGTTGTTTTATGGGAAAAACGGTTTTTATTTTGGGCAGCCCGGAAAAATTTGAGAACTACCATAAGGCGGTAGAGGCCGCTGGGGGGATTGCAGTATTCGGCGGCCTGGAAGACGGTAAAGGAGTTTTTGATGCGCTCCTGCTGCCTGGAGGGGGAGATATGGAGCCGTGGCGCTACGGAGCGGAGAACATTGCCTCCCATGATATGGAGCCGGAACGGGACGCGGCAGAACTGGCCCTTTTGGCTCGGTGTACAGAACAGCAGACGCCTGTCCTGGGAATCTGCCGGGGAATGCAGACGATTAACGTATTCTTCGGGGGGACGCTCCATCAGGATATCCCGAACCATAGCCGCATTGACGACGTGGACCGGCAGCATCCGGTGACAACTGCGGCGTCCCCCCTGCGGGAGCTGTTCGGGGAGACCATGACGGTGAACAGCGCCCACCATCAAGCCGTCGACCGCTTGGGAGCAGGCTTGAAGGCTGTCCAGTGGGCCGCAGATGGCACCGTCGAGGCCGTCATCCATCAGGAACTGCCTGTTTGGGCCGTCCAATGGCATCCGGAACGCTTCGGTCCTGTGGGCCTGAAATTGATAGAGGCTTTCTTGGAACGGATCAATCAAGGATTTTTTGTGAAATTGTGAAAGAACTATTGACAGATGGGGAAAATCGTGGTATCCTAACTAAGCTGACGGTTTACGGGGCGGGCGATGCAGGTGTAGCACAATGGTCAGGGCACCAGCCTTCCAAGCTGGGGATGCGAGTTCGATTCTCGTCACCTGCTCCATTCTTATGCGCCAGTAGCTCAGCCGGATAGAGCAACTGCCTTCTAAGCAGTAGGCCAGGGGTTCGAGTCCCTTCTGGCGTACCAAACTCCCTCTTAACAGAAGGGAGCCGTCAGGGAGGGTGCAAGTTGATATGTGGTGGGTGTAGCTCAGTTGGTTAGAGCACCGGATTGTGGTTCCGGGTGTCGTGGGTTCGAGTCCCATCTCCCACCCCAAAAACGGGGGATTGGGGTGCGTCCCCAGTCCCTCATCCCATGTAGGGGCGTAGCCAAGTGGTAAGGCAAGGGACTTTGACTCCCTCATCCGCTGGTTCGAGTCCAGCCGTCCCTGCCACGTCGTCGGAAGAAATTCCGCTCTGCTCCGTCCCCGCCTGCTCCATTCCTTCCTCCTCTCCCCACCGCAAACGCTTCGCTGGTTTGCGGCGGGGTCCCAGAGTAGGACCCCGTTGAGTGCGGTTTGGTCTCTCTGCTGGTGTCCCCCTTTGCTGTTGAGTCTGTAGTTGAGAGAGACAGAAATGGGAGAACCTCTTGAGTGGGAAAATCCTGAAAACTTTATAAGATTATGATCCGGTAGCTCAGTTGGCAGAGCAATTGCCTTTTAAGCAATGGGTCCGGGGTTCGAATCCCCGCCGGGTCACCACGAAAAACCCTTGAACCGCAACGGTTTGAGGGTTTTCCTGTTGTGATTTTTCCCGTGTTGCGTTTCTTGTATTTTGACGTGTTGGGGGGCTATTTGCGGCTGTTTTGCTGCAAAAGTGTTGCAAATTATTTTACGGTCTCAATCGCTTGTGCCACAATGCTTTGGGGCGGTTATGATGTCATATGTCCCGCTTCAGAGCCTCTCGAACCTTTTCAGCGGTTTTCGCTTTCCTGGAGCACTGGTCATAATGCGTATAGACCCGTAGTGTCATATCCACCGTACTGTGTCCAGCTAGGTACTGGACTTCTTTAATATCCAACCCCGCCTCAAACATTTGGGTAATGTACGTATGCCTGAGAATATGTGCGGAAATATGGGTATCCGGCAGTCCTTTTTCAATATGCCGCCACATACTTTTATAGGAAGATTGGGTCATAGGTTTGTGGTTTTTCATTGTGAATACAAAGTTTGTGGAAGATTTCGCTTTTTGCTCCGCCAGCCAGTGTTCCAGATCGTCCGACATAGGAATATCCCGACGTCCTGCCTTTGTTTTGAGGTCATTGCTGATTCTGATGGTTTTTTCTTGAATGATCACATTATGGCGCACATGAATCATCTTTTCCGCAAAATCAATATCCTCCCACATCAGCCCAATAATTTCACCGCGGCGTATCCCAGTATGCAGGGCTATCAGCAAAAAAGTTTTTGCCCAGACGTCCTTGACCCGTTCCAAAAGCAGACGGCTTTCCTCTGGCGTCAAGGCAGCCTTTTCTTCCGTCCGCTTGCCTCCTGCTCTCAGCGTACTGCTCACAGGTGACTTAGCAACAAACCCATTTTCCACAGCTGCGGCAAATATGCTGCGCAAATGTATCAGAACCTTTGATTGCAGAGAATTGCTTTTTCCTGCAAGGTCCACCATGAGCGATTGGATTCGCATAGGGCTGATATCATGAAGCCGATAGCAACCAGGTATGGACAGAACCTGATGATTAAGCACATTCCGAATAACATCCTGGCTTTTTTCGCGGAGATATGGCTTTTTGTAAATATCAAACCACATCTGGGCAAAATGTCCAAAAGTTTCTTCGCTACAAATGTCCACGCCGGATTTGGTTAAAATCCGTGCCTGCAAGACCTTTTCGTCCAGTTCTTTCTGTGTCTTTGCCCGTATGTATTTTCGGGTTCCATCGGGCATGACAAGCGTTTTTGTGAGATAGGAAGCCACAGACGCTAGTGGAGAAAGCGGCTGCGGCAAAGCTCCGGGCCGCGGAGAAGGTCAAGGCCGAAAATCTGAAACCGGAATTGGTGCTTCAGTACCAGAGTTCGGAAACAAACTTAAATGCTTTGACGGAAGCAGCCAAGGCTGAGTTTCGCAGCATACACAAGCGGACGCTTGTGACGGATCTGAAGCTGTACATCAAGCCGGAAGATCATATGGCCTATTACGTGATCAACGGAACTTTTGAGAGAAAGATTCCACTGTAAATATACGCTGCACGCATTACATGAAAACAGGGGCGGAGAGAAAAATTTCTCTCCGCCCCCAGTTTTACTCACGCCGCCTTTTGAAATCGAATGTTCTTCGTCCTGTTCTGAAGCTCCTGGCCCAGGAATTTCAGCGTGCTGAACTCATCGTCCAGACCGTCCAGCTCCCGGCGGAGCACCTGCTCGTAGTGCCGCTTATGCGCCTCCAGGCCCTCGGTCTTCAATGCCCAGCGTTCCAGCACGGCCGGACTCTGGCAGCCGGACTGGATGAAGTAGTCTGCCCGCTCCTGGTACTCGGTGATCTCCTTCTTCACCGCCGCATAAAATTCTTCGGTCATCTTGCCCCGCTGTTTCTCGTCGTCGATGATGTAGAAACTGTTGACCATCAGCGGGGTTTTCTTCTGATTCAGCTCACTCAGCAGATTGATGAGCTCATCAAAGACATCCACCTTCTCCATAAAGGTCCGGGGGACGAAATAGAGATAGCCGGTGACGCTGAGCTTGGTGGCCTCAATGCTCCGCAGGAAATTGGAGCAGATCGTCTCCACCTGCTTGCGGTTGGCGCAGCGTTGATAGAACTCAAACAGCTCCTCCGCCTGACGGCAGCATTTCAGCACATCCACCACATCGTCCATTACCAGATTGTCACAGCGGAACGAACCGTCCCGTTTGTCGTAGCTGATGTTCGGCAGCTTCTCATACTGATTGGTCTGCTGGTTCAGCGTTTCTTTCACCAGCTCCCGTGAGAGGGTTTCGGCAGTACGCTTGTTGTCCCGGCAGTAGGCCAGGTAGATGTGGGACTCCCCCATCCGGGTGACAGGGATACGCTCCTGAATGTCGCCGGTAGCGGAGCGGAAGGCGTCGGAAACGGACAGCCGCTTACCGCCGGGGTAGGGAATGTCCAGGGCCTTGCAGAGCTTGGCCAAGGCATCCTTCTCCACCAGGAGATTGGCCAGAGAGAAGTACAGGAATTTCCCCAGCATATGGTCCTTGTTGCCCTCAGCGGCGCCGATCTTGCCGCGCATATCAATGATTTTTTCCACAAAAACCACGCCTTTCTTTTGATTTTATTCTGGGGTTCCGTTCTCTGTTGGAAGCGGAACGCACAAGAATTTCTCGCGTTACGCAAAGATGGTGTAATAGGCGGTTTCCAGATCGTTCTGTCCGCAGAGAGACAGGCGATTGTAGTTATTCCTGCTCCTCCCCATTCTGGATTTTCTGAAATAAGAAGCAGTAGGGTTCAAAGCTGTCATAGAACCGAAACTCATTCACGTCCTCACGGGCCGGGAAGTAATCCCGAAGCATCCGCACCAACTTGCGGCGGAGCGTCCGGTTGGCGGCCGTGCGGCGGAGATTCGTTTGCTTGCAGAAGGTCAACTTCGGCACGTTCCGGAATGGTACAGAAAGCGTTGCCTTTTCAAAAGGACTATCCACAATTTCGGAATACCGAAGGAAAGCGCTCACGTCTTCCGAGAAAACGTCCACAGTCTCCAACAAGGGCACCGTGCTGCCGGTTTTGCCAGCAGGGAAGACAAACTGCATGGAAATCGTTTCCGCCGCCAGGTTCCGCCGCAGAACGACAAAAGCATCGCCGTCGCTGACGATCATCTTATCGCGCCGTTCCAGCTCTTCCAAGTCAGAACACAGGAATCAGAAGCTGCAACGCACTTCCGCAGCGGGGGCGATCAGACGGAGGTTCACCCGTTCCGCCTCCGCAGACGCCTTGATAAGAATTCGATTGTTCGCCATAATGCAATTCCTCTCTTCTATTATTTACATGGTCTTTCGGCTTAAAAGGTAGTCGTCCACTCCCTTATAAGCCGGATTCCACGTATATTTGCAGTATCGGATGCCGGGGATGGCCTGCACTTCCCGGCGCATTTCGAGGATGGCTTTCCGCACGTCCTTGTTGGTCATCTGGTCCATGTCCATGGCTTCCACGATCTCCCGGACGCCCAAATCAACAAGGGTATCCTTCAAACCGTGGATAGCGCTGACGCCGCCGATGCAAACAAAGAGCGCGTCGTTCGTCAGAAAGCTGGCGGCGTCGCCCTTCAGCGGCCCCTCCGTGATGAAGGCCCGCTTGCTGGCGGTGTTTCCTGTGACATGAATCCAGAAATAGCTGCGGGTTCCGTCAGGCAGTCCCCGGCTGGAGAGCCAGCGGTATTTGCGGTTCGGGGAATCCGCGTCGTCTAACCGTATTTTGAGGCCCTGAATGAGCCCATCCTTTGTTCGGACAGGAATCAGGAAGCCCGTGGGACCGCTGAAGGTCCATTCGCCGTAGTATGTACGAAAGCCCGGAAGCCCCAGCAGCTCATGGCCGCAGGCCCGCAGAAGTTCCGCAAGGAGTTTCCGGCTCCGTTCGGTTTCCGGCATACTGCGGTACTGATTCTTATGGACGCGCTCCACGGACAGCCCCCGGACCAGCAGGTTTTCCCGATGCCGACCCAGGAGCGTCAGGTGTTCCAGCATCTCCGTGTAGGCGGCGTGTCGCTGTTCCAGAGAAAGCGGCTGCCGCTCCGTGTTTCGAGGCTTCGGCTGCCGGGGAAAAGGATAGAATTTCGTATCCCCGGACAGCTCCCGGAACGCCTCTTTGTTGGTGATTCCCTTGATTCTGGCATACAGGGAAATACTGTTGCCATGGGCCCCGCAGAGGTTGCAGCGGTACAGGTCCTTGTCCGTGTTGAGGCTGAGGTGGTACTTTCCCGGCCCGTGATCGCCGCAGAAGGGGCAACTGGCCTCGACCTCCGAACGCCGAAGCGTCCGGGAGTCGAGCACCAGCCCGCACCGCCGGGCCGTTTCCACGATTGGGATTTTCTGATAGGCCATGCGGTACGCCTCCCCCCTCAGTACAAATCGGTCACGCGGCTTTCTGCCCTGCCGTCGGAATGGGATTCATGTGCTGAACGGAAAGCGCCGCTCCACGCATACACCTTGCCATAATGACCTGACCTGTGGGCCGGACGTTGGCGAGATCGTCCACAGACTCCATGTTGTCCACGAAAACCGGGTAATTTCGCCCGGTGAGACGCTTCATCAGCTCGGAAACCTCCATGCCCGCCCGAATCTTCTCGGACAGAGACAGCTGGTCGTAACGACGCCCGGCGTAAGTAAACTTGAAAGCGTCCTTGACCTCGCCGGTGGACTTCACCACGTCATGGAGGGAAATCTCCACACGGTTCATCTTCAAAGCGGAAAACAATATCTCCGCCCGTTTGGAAACGTATTGCGCGGCGTTGGCGATTTGCTTTTTCAGCGCCGCGATCTGCTCATTGGCCTGCTTGATCCGGCCGTCCATGTTCTCCGGCATCACAACCGCAGCCTTTTCCGCCGCAGACAATTCCACAGCACACAGACGAAATTCCTCCCAGCACTCCTTCAGGCGGTCGAATTCCTTCTGACTGAGATTGCCGTACTCAATGTTCATGCTCAGCGTCTGGATTTCCTGCCGCATGGATTCTGCATCCTGCCGGACAGCCGCTGTCAGCACTTGCCGCCGGGATTCCAGCTCCACGGCCTCCCAGGACCACTGCTCCAGATCGCTGGCCTTGAATTGCTCAAAGGTATCAGCGGCCTTCTGGTCCAGCTCTTGGAGCTCCACAAGCTGAGCCCGCTTCGCCTTGCCCTCGGCCACAATTGCGTCGGCAATCTTCTTGATCTCCGCCTGCACCGCCGGCAATGTGTCCGCCGGAATGGGCCGGTGGCAGGTGGGGCTGGGGTCCCCGGCGGAGAGGCACTTGTAATTCTGTCCCTCCTGCTGGTAGCGTGCCGCCAGATTCTTCACCTGGGCATCCGTTTCCGCCAGAGGCTGGGCGTACCTGGACAGATACCGCTCCGCCTGTATTTTGGCGATTTTCGCCTGAAGTTCAGAGAGCTGTTCCAGTTCTTCATGACCGCCGCTGTCCCGCAGAGCTTCCTCATAGCGGGCGCTCAGCTCCACTAACCGCTCCTGCATGGCCGGAATATCCAGCCCGTAAAACTGCTTTTCCTCCAGAGTGGCCAATTCCTCCTGGAGCGCGGCCTGCTTCCGGGCGGCGGTTTCCGCCATTTGGAGGCGGGCCTTGCCCTGGGCCTCCGCCTGGTCCCGCTGGCCCTGCATGTAGAGGATATTTTCCTCCAGGTTCCGGATGTCCGCCCGCTTATTCTTCAAGTAGGTAGCCGGGGAAAGCAGGGATTCGTCCTTCAAAACGAAGGCCAAATCTGGTGGGAGCTGTTCCAGAACCGCTTCTACCGGAAGCTCCGGCAGATACCGTTCCAGAAGATTTTTGCCGTCGTTCCCCAGTTCTTCAATGAAGTACAAGGGATTGAGAATGGAGAGGAACACGTCCCGTTCTCCAAAGAGATCGTTCAGGTCCAGCTGGCGAATTTCACAGCCGTCGTAGGTAATGCACATCCGGCCATTCTGCCAGGTACGAACCAGCGCGTGATCTTTGCCAGTATTGTCCACAAAGCGCATGGCTACGGACACTCGGGGTTGGCCTCGTTGTGCAGCCGGTCCAGGCCCCGCTCTCCGAAGAACGGAAGCCCCATGACCGCAAAGGCAATGGCGTCGGCCACGCTGGTTTTCCCCTGGCCATTGCCGCCGGTGATAACGGTGAGGTTGCCGAAGGCCAGTTCGGTTGGCTCCTGGTAGCACTTGAAGCCGGAAATGGTCGTGCCGGTAATCTGGAAAGACTTGATGGTTTTCACAAAACGCTCCTTCAGCTTCAAAAAGGACAGCGAATCCCCCCAGGTCAGGAAGGGCTTAGGGAACCTCAGGGCCGGGGCCGTATCACAGACGGCCCGCCAGCCGTCCACGCAGAACACATCGTTCCCGCTGAACTGCACATAGGTTTGATCCGCCCGGTACGAAGAACCCGCCGGTTCCCGCACAGCGTACTTTACTCTGTCAATCCGCTTCAGCAAAACAGCGGCGTCAGCGGTAAAGGAAACGCCTTCTTTCTACTCAGGCCGTTCGGGATAGTCCTTTGCCGGAAGGATATCGAATTCCCCGGAGCGCCGGCCGCAGGAGAAAACCGCTTTGGGGGATTCTGACCTGGTTTCGTGCGTCTCAATAGCCAGCTCATCGTTGAAGTACTGGCAGGCTTTCACTGCCGCCGAAGGCTTATGCAGGACAAAGGAAAAGTCATCTCCCTGGGACGGCAGAGATACCGTCAGCCAAGTGGTAAAATCCGTGCCCGTCAGAGTGCAGCGCCCGTTTTCAAACCGAATCAGAACCCCTTCCAAAACTGGAATCGAGGACTTCCGGATTACCTTGCTCACATGGTTCAGTGCCTCCGAAAAGGCTTTCGCGTCTACCATCGCTCTCATGCTGCTTTCCTCCTTTTTCTTCGCTGCTGAATGGTTGGCTGTACATGGACGGTTTTCGTGGAAAATGTCGTCTGGCGCACGGTACTCTCGCCCAGGGCCAGGATGTTATACACCAGGTCCACCACCGCTGTGGCCGCCGTGATATTGGCCGCCATGCTTTGCGGGGCGGAAACCGACGCTTCGACACAGCTTAATTCCGTAGGGAACTTGTCGGTATCCTCCAGCACGTCGGGGTAGGCTGTGCCGATGGGCGGGTAGATCGTCCGGCCCGCCTGCCGGATGCCGCACACCACCTGCCCGGTGAATTCCCCGTTGCCGGAGTCAATGTAGATCAATTCCCTGGCCTGATTGTCAACGCCGGAGCGATTTTGTAGTTTTTGCCGAACAGGAAATGTCGAAAAATGGCGGGTAAAGGTGTACAGCCCTTGAATAATTATACTTGCCGTTT
>JAAWGR010000047.1 GCA_022795445.1 Oscillibacter sp.
TATACGCATTTTGCCGTCAAACAGCACAAAACAGGTGGGGGCATTTTGTGCGCTGTGCTGATTATTCTAATTTACTGCAATTTATTCTTGACTTCTGGCATTTTTTCCTTTCGCTGTTTTCCCTTGATAGAAGCGGCTGCCTGGTTTTGGTGCGGCAAAGTGCTTTCGGAAAATATCTTTTGAAATCAGGCGTTGACATCCTAAGAACAAAAATCTAAAATAAGAATTGAAGAGAAAAGATCAGAGGGTAGGGGGATTGACATGGAGCCAAAAGACTGGAAGGTGAAAATTGCCCCGGACATTTTATGGGAAACGATGCTGTCTGCGACGGATGAGTTGCTTGTTGTGGTGGACAAGGAGGGGTATATTGAGGTCATTTCAAATGCTTACGCGGAGTTTTTGAATATCGACCCCAAAAAAGCGGCAGGACAGCACGTCCGGGATGTCATTGAGAATACGCGGATGGATGTGGTGATTAAAACCGGACAGGCTGAGCTGAGCGAGTTCCAGGAGATCAAGGGGCACCGTATGATTGCCTCCCGCATCCCCATCGTAAAGGATGGCAAAACCGTGGGAGCGCTGGGCCGGGTGTTATTCCGCAACGCAGAGGACTTGCGGGCGCTGTATGAGCGGATGAGCGCCATGGAGCGTGAGCTGAATTCCTACAAAAAGGCTTATGGTAAGATCAATACTGCCCGGTACAATATCAATGATATCGTCGGCAACTGCACGGCCATGATGAGCCTGAAAGAAGCGGCGAAAAAGGTTGCAAAAACGAATTCTAGCGTTCTGATTCTGGGGGAAAGCGGGACTGGTAAGGAGTTGTTTGCCCATTCCATCCACCAAGCCAGCCCCCGAAAGAACGCGCCGTTTATTACAGTGAACTGTGGAACGCTGCCAGAGGATTTAATCGAATCAGAATTGTTCGGCTATGAGGGCGGTTCCTTTACCGGCGCAAAACGAGAGGGTAAACAGGGCTTGTTCCAGGCCGCCGAGGGCGGCACAGTCTTCTTGGACGAAATCGGCGACTTGCCGCTGCCGATGCAGGTGAAGCTGCTGCGAGTTTTGCAGGAAAAAGAAATCCAACGGATTGGCTCCAATGTCCGGGAGCCGGTGAATGTTCGGGTGCTGGCGGCGACAAACCGGGATTTGTATGCAATGGTGCGGGAGGGCAAATTTCGTTCGGATTTGTACTACCGATTGAATGTAGTAACGCTGTATATCCCCGCCCTGCGGGAGCGGCGGGAGGATATCCCTCTTCTTGCCAAGGCGCTGGTGCAAAAATTTGCCCGGCGGGAAGGCGTGATGGTGGAGGGCATCACCAAGGCGGCGATGGACTGCCTGACCAGCTACGACTGGGGAGGCAATGTGCGGGAGATGGAAAATGCCTTGGAGCGCGCCATCAACTTCGTGGGTAAGGATCGCTGGATCCAAGTGGAGCACTTGCCGGTTTACATCACTGGGGCGCGGTCAGAAACTTACCAAAAAAGTGGTAATTTGAAGGAGATTGTGGCGGAAGCGGAACGTCGGGCCATTGTGGATACACTGCTCCAGTGCCGGAATTCCAAGAGCGTAGCGGCAAAGAAACTGGGAATTTGCCGCACGACCCTATATGAAAAAATGGAGAAATACGGCATTGAATAAAAAAGGCGGCCGTCCTTATAGATGTTCGGAAAAACGGACGTGTTTTGCTCGTGTTTTTATAAAGTGTTCGGAATTCCGGACGCATTCACGTCGGATTTTATGGAAATGTTTGAAAAACCTTTCACTTTTTTGCGTGATTTGCAAAAAAGTGGGAGGTTTTTTGCCGCCGCTCAAAAAGCAAAAGTTTCCAATCCCTTGCAAACAGGGCATTTTTCACAGATTGTAAAAGTTGGCACAGAATTTGCTTGTATAAAATAGCAAGCACATGCCGTCTGCCCGGCGGTATAGCAAAACCCCGGCTCATTTGGTGCAATACACATCTAAACAAGGAGGAACCCAGTATGTTGAAAGACAAAGTCGCAATTGTCACCGGTTCAGCCAGCGGAATCGGCTTCGCTACCGCCAAGGGGCTCGCGGATGAGGGCGTCAAGGTCGTTATGGGCGATTTTAACGAGGCGCTACTGAAAGAGTCTGCTGAGAAAATCGGCGCCCTGCCGGTCGTAGCGGACCTGAGCAAGCGTGAGAGCTGCCGCAACTTGGTGGATGCCGCTATGGAGAAGTATGGCCGTGTGGACATCCTGTGCAACATTGCCGGCATCCAGAACGTGGCGCCCATCGTTGACTTCCCCGAGGATAAGTGGGACACCATCATTTCCCTGATGCTTACCGCTCCGTTCCTGCTGACGAAATACTGCTGGAATTCCATGAAGGAAAACGGCTGGGGCCGTATCATTAACCTGAACTCCATCCATGGCCTCGTCGCCTCTGAATTCAAGTCTGCGTATGTCTCTGCAAAGCATGGCCTGATGGGCCTGACCAAGTGCGCCGGCCTGGAAGGCGGCCCCTATGGTATTACGGTCAACTCCATCTGCCCCGCTTACGTCCGTACTCCCTTGGTGGACAAGCAGATTGCCGACCAGGCGAAGACCCACGGTATCAGCGAGGAAGAGGTTGTCGGCAAGATCATGCTGCAAAAGGCCGCGATCAAGAAGCTGCTGGATCCCTCCGACGTTGCCGAGGTTGTCAAGTTCCTCTGCTCTGATGCCGCCTCCAGCATCACTGGATCCGCCATCCCCATCGACGGCGGCTGGACTGCGGGCTGATTTGCTTAAGATGAAGGGAGTAACAAAACGATATGATCAATAAAATGAGAACCGCCCAAGAGGCGGTTGCGGGTATCCAGGATGGCATGACCATCATGGTCGGCGGCTTCCTGGGCACCGGCACACCCGAGATTTTGATTGACGCTTTGGTGGAAAAGGGCGTCAAACACCTGACCGTGATCGCCAATGACGGCGGTCTCCCCGCTTCTGTTACCGGCACCACTGACCGCGGCGTTGCGAAGCTGCTCTCCGCTGGTATGGTCGACAAGATGATTGCTTCCCACGTGGGTATGAACCCCATCATCGGCAAGGGTATGAACGAAGGCACTTTGGAGTGCACCCTGGTTCCCCAGGGCTCCTTGGCTGAGAAGATCCGTGCCGCTGGCGCAGGCCTGGGCGGCGTGCTGACCCCCACTGGCGTTGGTACTATCATTGCTGACGGCAAGGAGACCCTCACGATCGACGGTAAGCAGTACCTGTTGGAGAAGCCCCTCCATGCGGATTACGCCCTCTGCCGAGCCAGCATCTGCGACAAATTCGGCAACTTCAGCTGCTATAAGGCGACCAAGAACTTCAACCACGTCATGGCGATGGCCGCGGATACGGTCATCCTGGGCGCGGAGAAGGTCGTCGAGATCGGCGAGGTGGACGTGGATACCTTCACCACTGCCGGCGTGTATGTTAACTATATCGTAGGAGGTGAGCAGCCTTGGCAGATCTGAAAATGAGAATCGCCAAACGTGCGGCGAAAGAATTTAAGGACGGCGACATTGCCAACCTGGGAATCGGCCTGCCCACTATGGTGGCCAACTGCCTGCCGGAAGGCGTAAACATCGTTCTGCACTCTGAGAACGGCTTTACTGGCCTGATGGGCGCACCCGAAAAGGGCAAGGAAGACGTGGACGTTATCAACTCCGGCGGCGCATATGTGACCTATGCCCCTTATGCCAATTTCTTCGGCTCTGAGGAGAGCTTTTCGATCATCCGCGGCGGCCATGTGGATGCAACCGTCCTGGGCGCCATGGAAGTCGACGAGAAGGGCAACATCGCCAACTGGATCATTCCCGGCAAGATGGTCGCCGGTATGGGCGGCGCAATGGACCTCGTGGTCGGCGCACGCAAGGTGATCGTTGCGATGCTGCATACCCAGAAGGGCGCACATAAGATCCTCAAAGAATGCACCCTGCCCCTCACCGCTGTCGGCGTGGTCAACATGATCATCACCGAGATGGGCGTGATGGAAGTTACCCCGGAGGGCATCGTCCTGACGGAGCTGCATCCTGATTACACATTAGATGACATCAAGGCTGCGACTGGCTGCGAGCTAATCATCAGCCCGGATCTGAAGAAAATGGAGGAAGAATGATGCGGGAAATTAAGAAAATTGTGATTGCAGGCGCTGGCACCATGGGTTCCTCCATGGGCCAGACGTTCGCGAAATTCGGTTATGACGTTGTCCTGTATGACATTTTTCCTGCCGCATTGGATAAGGCCAAGAACCTGATTACCCTGAACCAGAAAACCGAAGTCTCCGAGGGGATTGTCACCCAGGCGGAGTCCGACGCCCTGCTGGGCCGCATCGCATACACCTCTGAGATGGAGTGCTTCAAGTCCGCCGACTTCGTGGTGGAAGCCGTTCTGGAAAAGATCGATGTGAAGCATAAATTCTGGGAAGAAGCCTCCCGTCTGGTGGGCGAGGACGTTGTCCTGGCCAGCAATACCTCCGGCCTGTCGATCACCAAGATCGCGGAAGTGATCAAGAATCCGGAGCGTTTCGGTGGTATGCACTGGATCAACCCGCCCCATATCATCCGCCTGATCGAGGTCATCCAGGGTGAGAAGACCAGCGATGAAGCCGCTGGCGTCATCCGTGACTTGGCCCTGAAGGTGGAGAAGAAGCCGGTTATCGTCAAGGATGCCCCGGGCTTCGCGCTGAACCGTATCCAGTTGGCAATCCTGCGTGAGTGTCTGCACATTGTGGACACGGGCATTGCTTCCCCTGAAGCCGTCGATGATGTGATGAAGTACGGCCTGGGCCTGCGTTATGCGTGCTTGGGACCCTTCGAGGTCTGTGACCTGGGCGGCCTGGATATCTTCAACAATATCGCCTCCTACCTCTTTGCTGACCTCTGCGACAAGAAGGAGCCCTTCGGCATGTTGGCGGATCGGGCGGCAAAGGGCCAGTTCGGCGTAAAGAACGGCGCTGGCTTCTACGATTATTCCGGCAGCAAGGCCGACGAGAAGATCCAATACCGCGACGAGATGTTTACCAAGCTGGCGAAGTGCCTGTACGAGTAAACGTCCAATAAAGTGCTTTTATCCCGCTCCGGCCAGTTCTCCCTCCGGAGCGGGATGAAGCGGTGCATGTGTGTATGTTAGAAAGGAGAATTTATGGAATTAGTATCTTTGCTTGGTATCGTAATTGGCCTGGTGCTCTTGATGTTCCTGGCTTTCAAGGGGTGCAACATCATCTGGCTGGCCCCTATCTGCGCAATGGTGGTCGCCATCATGGGCGGCTATTCCCTGCTGGATGCTTACCTGGGCGACTACATGGCCGGCATGGCAAACTATGTGCTGACGTGGTTCCCGGCCTTCTTCTTGGGCGCGGTTTACGGCAAGATCATGGATATGACCGGTTCTGCCCGCAGCCTGGCTGATGCGCTGGTAAATTTGATCGGTTCCAAATTCGCCGTGGCAGCAGTCGTTATTCCCTGCCTGCTGATGACCTACGGCGGCATCTCCCTGTTCGTCGTGGTGTTTGTTATCTATCCTATGGGTTATGCCATCTATCGTGCCGCTGACCTGCCCCGGACCCTGCTGCCCGGCGCAATCGCTTTCGGCGCGTTCGGTATTACCATGACCGCTATCCCGGGCACTCCCCAGATCCAGAACCTGATTCCCGCGACCTATTATGGCACTACCCCCATGGCGGGCCTGCCGATGTCCATCGCGGCTATCATCATTGTTGGTATTCCCGGCTATGTGTATCTGGAATGGCGTGTCCGTCAGGCGCGTGCAAAGGGCTTGCATTTCGTAGCCGATGCTAAGCACAAGGAAGTGGATCACTCTGACAAGTCCCTGCCCTCTTGGCATTGGCTGTCTGGCTTGGTACCCCTGATTGTGGTCGTTTTGATGCTCAACCTGTTCCCCAACATTCTGAAGAACATGAATGGCTTCGAGCTGAACTCCAACCAGGCAATTGTAATCGCCTTGATCTGCGGCATTATCGTCTGCTTGCTCATGAATGTTTCTCAGTTCCAGATTTTCATCAGCGCAATTAATGAGGGCGCCATCGGTTCCATGAGCGCGATCATGAACACTGCCTGCGCGGTGGGCTTTGGTTCCGTGGTTAAGGTTGTCCCCGGCTTCACGCTGCTGACCAACGCTGCGCTGAATATGCCTGGTTCCATCCTGTTCTCCGAGGCCGTAGCCGTTAACCTGCTGGCGGGCGCGACCGGTTCCGCTTCCGGCGGTATGTCCATCGCCTTGGAAGCCCTGGCTCCCAAGTATCTGGAGATGGCAGGCACCCTCGGCCTGAATCCAGAGTACCTGCACCGTGTAGCCTCCCTGTCTTCCGGCGGCCTGGATACCCTGCCCCATAACGGCGCTGTCCTGACCCTGCTGGCGGTTTCCAACTGCACCCATAAAGAGTCCTATCTGGACATCTGCATTACTACCTGCATCATCCCCGTAGTTGGATCTTTGGTGCTGGCTCTGGTTTGGGGGCTGTTCATCTAATCCTGAAGAAGTACATCCCGGCGCATTGCGCCGCTCTCCCTTAAAGCTGGGAACCCCGATTTTTTTGGGGTTCCCTTTTTTTGGATTTTATTGGGCTTGCACGTTTTATCCGGTTGTGCTATGATATCTGTGAACAGACTTTGAACGATGGAGGCTGCACAGAATGGGTTTTGTTTCTCTCAAAGCGGAGCTGCGGCAGGAAATCAAGCTGCTGCCCCAATTGCTGCAATCCATTGAAATCTTACAGATGAATTCCCAAGAGCTGCTGGAGCACTTGGAACGCCTAACCGAGGAGAATCCGGTACTTGAGCAGGAGGATGCTTCCAATTTATACAGCAGCTATGAGGAACTGCGGCGGCAGGCGAGCTGGCTGGACGGCGGCGTTCGCGGCGCAACATTTACCCATGAAGAAGGAGCGTTTTACCCAGAACGGGGGATGATGGACCGGGAGACGGAAAGCCTTGCGGGATTCCTCTGCGACCAATTGGAGCGAAAGCGGCTGCCGAAGCCGTTGCTGGCTTTATGCAAGTATTTGGCAGAGTTGCTGGATGAGGACGGCCGTCTGGACAAGGAGGACTTGGATGGCTTGCGGGAGTTGAAACTTCCGGAGGATTTAATCCAGCAGGCGTTGAAGACCATCCAGTCCCTGGAGCCTGCGGGGGTAGGGGCTAAAAGCCTTTCGGAATGCCTGACCCTGCAATTGCAGCGGAAAGCAGATTCCAGCCCAATTGCGCTAAAGATTGTGGAAGATTTTTTGCCGGAACTGGGGCGAAAGCACTATGGGCCAATTCTACGTGCGTTGGGGATTACTTTGGAGGAATTGCAGCAGGCCGAGCGGGAGATCGCAGCATTGGAACCCCATCCAGGCCAAGCCTTTGAGCCGTCGGAACAAGCTGTTTATGTACGTCCGGATGTGTTTATCGTAGAGCTGGATGGAGAATTAAAGGCTGTGTTAAATGATTTTTACTTACCAAAACTTTCCATCAGTACATATTATACACGCTTGCTGAAGGACTCCGATGAGAAGGAGACGAAGGATTACCTGCGGGAAAAATTACAACAGGCCCGGTGGGTGCTGAATAGCTTGGACCGCCGTGGAAGTACCCTGCGGCGTTGCGCGGAAGCGGTGCTGGAGGCTCAGCGACCCTTCTTTGTCGGGGAGACCAGCGAGTTGTCGCCGATGAGTTTGTCGACCCTCTCAGAGGCGATGGAGCTGCATCCGTCAACCATTTCTCGTGCCACGCGGGACAAGTATCTCCAATGCCGCCAAGGGACCTATTCATTGCGGTATTTTTTCAGCCGGGCAGTAGGGATACAGGGACCATCCCGCCAGGCAGTAAAGCAGAAACTGTTGCTTTTGGTGAAGAAGGAGAATCCCAGGCGTCCGTTGAGTGACCAGCAGCTTTGTGAATTGCTGGCAGAAGACGGTGTGCAGGTTGCCCGCCGTACCATTGCCAAATACCGTATGGAGCTGGGAATTGGGCCGTCGTCTGTACGAAAACGATAAATTTTTAACAAGCAGCCTATAATGAACAAGGCCAAGAGCTGTACAGCTCCTGGCCTTGTTTTTACCGGATTTCATTCAGAATTCGCGTCATCAGCGTTACCCGTTTGAAGGGCGTCATGAGGTAAAGGCCGTCCGCATAGGGGGTGGCTTCTTTGACAATAGCGGCGGAAATTTTGACGGCAAGGTCTTCTGCCTCTTCGCAGTTTTTGCCCTCGTAAAGAGCTGTGATCTCATCAGAAATACGCATTCCAGCGATTTCGTTGTTGAGGAAGCAGGCGTTTTTGTGACTGACAACCGGATAAATTCCACAAAGAATTTTGCCTTGCAGAGTTTCATGGGCAGACTTGAGGTTTTCCAGCGCCTCTCTGGAAAGTACCGGCTGGGTCAAAAATCCGGTGATGCCGTTGGCTTCTTTTTCCTGGGCTATTTTAAGCTGGACAGCAAAGTTTTTTGCGTTCAGATTCAGCGCTCCAAACAGGCGAAAAGGGGTCCGCAGAACGGTTTGGTTTAAACTGGTAACATAACGGGCCAATTTACGAGAGTTGAAGTTGAAAACACTTTTTACCTCGTCCCGGTTTTCCGACGGGATCGGGTCGCCGGTGACAAGCAGGACATTGTGTACGCCTTCCATGGACAGACCCAGCAAAAGCGCCTTGGTAGCGTTAAAGTTGCGGTCACGGCAGGTCATATGGGGAAGAGGCTCCATGTCTAGTTCCCGTTTGATTTTACAGGCCAGCAGGGAACTGTCCGCCCGTGGACGTCCAATAGGACAATCGGCAATGGTCACAGCGTCTGCACCGGCAGTCTGTAGAGCTTGCACGCCCTCTAGGAAGAAGGAAATGTCATCGTCGGCAGGCGGGTCTAGTTCAACGGCGATGACCTGTCGTCCAGCGTCTAATTTTTCTGACAGCGGATTAGCCTGTGGTGTGGCAGGGGGCGCCGATACTTCCGATGGAGGTGGGGTGGGGATTCGGAGTGGTTTCGACAGGGCTTTTGCGGCCTCAGCGATGTGTGCCGGGGTGGTGCCGCAGCAGCCTCCGATAATCTGTGCGCCTGCTTGGACGATTTCTGCCAGTTTTTCGCCAAAATACGCTGGTGTGCCTTGGTAGATTGTCCGGCGGCCTAATACAGTGGGGTAACCGGCATTGGGCATCACAGTTAGGCGGATATCTTGGCGGTCCAGTTTCTGTATGTAGTCCAACAAATGACGAGGACCGGATACACAGTTGAAGCCTACCACATCGACTTCCGGCAAGGTGGCGGTACGCTGAAAAAGGGTACGGCCAGAGTCCCCTTCCCGGGTGGTTCCGTCCATAGCAACAGCATAGGAAATGATTAAAAATGAACTTGGACAGCGGGCTTTCAGATACTTGGCAAATTCTGAAATTCCCGCGTCAGAGGGGAGAGTTTCCAGCAAAAAATACTCCACACCCTCTGACAGGAATAGGTCTGCCTGACGGCAGTAGTTTTCCGCACGGGAGAGTGCGCCGCTTTCGGGGGCGGGACCGATATCTGCAAAAACATAAGCGTCATATGGTTTGATACAATCCTGGGCGATGCGGCAAGCGGCTTTGATGATTTGATGGGCAGTATCCGTTTGTCCCTCCGCCAAATCGACGCCAGCTGTGAATGTGTTGGTTTTGATAGCGCGGCACCCAGCGTCCAGGTAAGCACGGTGGATGGCGGCAATCGCTTCTTGGTTGATCAAATTTGCCGCCTCGCAACGCGTTTCCGCTTGACCAGGGAGGGAAGCAAAATAGGTACCCATTGCACCATCGAACAATAAGGTGTTTCCTTCCGATAAAATTGTGCGAATGTCTTTCATTCCAACACCTTCCTTGCGATTTCCACAGACTGTCGGGCATCTTTGGCATAGTAATCTGCACCAATTTGCCGAGCGTAGTCTGGGGTAACAACGGCGCCGCCGACGAAGGTAGCTGGAGGTTCCGGAAGAGTCCGCAATTGGCGGACAGTCTGCTCCATAGCTGGGAGAGTAGTGGTCATCAATGCCGAGAGGCCCACAAGACGAATGCCCTGCTCAGCGACGGCTTGTACAACCGTTTCCGGCGGCACATCCCGGCCCAAGTCAAGAACTTCGTATCCGTAATTTTCCAGTACCGTTTTTACGATGTTCTTGCCAATATCATGTATATCGCCTTGGACCGTTGCAACGATTAATTTCCCTTTTTTCACCGGTGTGCCGCCTTTTTCTGCAATACAGGCCCGGATAACCTCGAAAACAGCTTGGGCAGCTTGTGCTGCGCTGAGCAGCTGCGGCAGGAAAACACGGCCCTTTTCATAACCCTCCCCGACTTGGTCCAAGGCAGGGATCAGCCGCTGTTCCACAAGGGACAGTTCATCCTGGGTTTCCAATGCAGCCTTTGCCAGTTTTGCGGCGTCTGTTTTCAGTCCCTTGAGAATGGCGTCCTCTAAGGTCATTTCTGCCCGCTGGACAGGTTTTACCGCAGGGGATTCGCCGGAAAACCGGGCGATAAAATCCCGGCACTGCACATCCTCGCCAGAGAGGACGCGGAAAGCGGAAACTGCGTCCAACATTTCTTTTTGGTTCGGATTGAGGATGGGGAGAGTCAACCCTGCTGCCAGGGCTTGAACAAGGAAATTTTGCGCAATCAGGCCTCGGTTTGGGAGACCAAAGGAAATGTTAGAGACGCCCAGGACTGTTTGGAGCCCCAGCTCCTGCCGGACAGCGCGGACGGCCTTCAAGGTCTCTGCAGCTTGTTCCTGCTGTGCGGACACCGTGAGGGTAAGACAGTCAATCCATATATCTTCGCTGGGGATTCCGAGTGCAGAAGCTGCTTCCCAAATTCGCTTGGCGATGGCAACGCGTGCTTCCGCTGTCTGAGGAATTCCGCGCTTATCTAAAGTCAGCCCAACAACACTGGCGCCGTATTTTTTTACAATAGGCAAAATGCGCTCCAAGGATTCCGGTTCACCATTGACGGAATTTACCGCGGCTTTGCCATTATAAACCCGCAGGCCGGCCTCCAAAGCGTCAGGATTGCTGGAATCCAACTGCAAGGGGAGCGATACTGCGCTTTGAATCTTCTGAACCACCCGCGGCAGCATAACGGTCTCATCTACGCCAGGAAAGCCTACGTTGACGTCCAGGATATCTGCGCCTGCATCCTCCTGTTGAATGGCTACGTCAAGAATATAATCAAGGTCATCCTCTAGGAGTGCCTGCTGGAAGCGTTTTTTGCCTGTTGGATTGACCCGCTCGCCAATGACCCGCACGCCGTCCAGCCGCAGGGGATTTGTAGGAGTGCAGACAAAACTGCCTCCGGCGTAGTGCCGCGGATAGGGGGACTTACCTTCCAAAACCCGTTTGAGCTGCCGGATATACTCCGGAGATGTCCCGCAGCAGCCGCCAAAAATTGTGACGCCTGCCTCAAGAGCAGGCAAGATTGCTTCTGCAAATGCCTCGGGGCCCATATCGTAGTGCCCATCCACCGGGTCGGGAAGACCTGCGTTCGGTTTGGCGATCACCGGCAGGCGGGTGTTTTCGCACAGTTCTTTCAGCAGCGGCGCGAGACGGTCAGGGCCAAGGGAGCAGTTCAGCCCAATGGCGTCGGCTCCCAAGCCTTCCAGCGTCCGGGCCATGGAGGCCACTGTGCAGCCAGTGAAGGTGCGGCCGCCCTCGTCGAAGGACATGGTGACAAGAACTGGCAGATTGGTAAAATCTTTCACGGCCAGCAGGGCGGCTTTGGTTTCGTAGAGGTCGGTCATGGTCTCAATGACGGCCAGATCCGCCCCAGCCTGCTCTCCATATACGGCCATATCTGCAAACAGCTCACAGGCGCGATAGAAAGAGAGGCTTCCCATTGGTTCCAGAAGCGTCCCCAGCGGCCCGATATCCAAGGCAACAAACTGTCCTGGTCCAGCCTCTGCCTTTGCAAGATGGATTCCTGCGGTGATGACCTCCTGTCCAGTATACCCAGTTCCTTCCAGCTTCAAAGCGTTGGCCCCAAAGGTATTGGCATAGACGATTTGGCTTCCGGCCTCAAAATATTCTCGGTGCACAGAGCGGATCAGGTCTGGATTGGTGAGGTTCAGCAGTTCCGGTTGACCGCCAGGAGGGAGGCCCTTTTGCTGGAGAACCGTTCCCATAGCTCCGTCTAAAAGGAAGAGTTTGTTCGGAGATAAATCAAATTGCACAGTTTTTTCCTCCCTTGCGCAAGGCGCAGGTTTCCCGCATATGGCAGTAGGCGCAGCCGCGTATACGGGCTTTTTGCGGTTGGTCGGACAACCCGATGACCGCTGTGACAGATTTGATCGGGTTCAGCAGAAAGCTCTCCGTCACATGGAGGCCCAACCGCCGGGATGTGTCCAGGGCAGTGCAGATACTTGGCTGAAGGGACAGCGGCAGGTCGCCGTAGCCTGGGCTGAACCGGTCGGTGAGATAACGGTTTGGAAACCGGGCCGCAAGCTCAGCTGAGGCGGCGTCACAGCCTGCTTCAACGAAAGCGCTGCCGCAGGCGTCGTAGACGACGGCCTGTGCCATATCTCGAGCCTGGAGGGCCGACAAGCGCAGGTCAAAGGGGCTTCCCAGCGTACATGCCAGCAGCGCCGCCTGTGTACATTCTGCCAGCATCTTTGCTGCGGAAGCGCCGATGAGGACGATGCCCGCCCCGCGCAAAGAGGGCCCCATAGGCAGGAATTCCAGATCGTATACTTTGTAAGTATAGCGCGGTTGTATAGAAGCTGCAAGGTTTTCTGCCATTTGTGCGGTCTGCTGGCGCAAGTTTTCCGGCGCATTGGGCGCGCCAAGGTATCGAAGAGCTTCCTCAAAATCGGGTTTCAAACTTGCGCCTCCTTTTGGCTGGTGCTTCCGCGCTCGACCAGGTCGCAGGGGACAACGATGCGTTTTCCGCAGGTGTCACCCAGCCAAAAACGCTCCAAGCAAATCGCTGCCGCTCGAACGATCTCCCGCATGAACAATTCCACAGAGGTCAGGGGCGGGCTGGAAAACTGGGATAAAACCGTATTATTGAAGGTAAGGATGCCCACATCCGCCGGTATGCGGATACCATATTCCTGTAGAGCCATCAGCACACCCGGCGCAATGGAATCGCTGGCGATAAACATGGCCTCAGGCGGTTTTCCATCATGGGAGTCCAGAAACTGCGACATGGATTGATAGCCGCTCCGGGCGTTCATAGAGCAGTCAAGCACAAGCGCGGGGTCATAGCAGTTGCGGCTCATCTGGTCCATTTGATAATAGGAGAACCGGGGATCAGTCGTCAGTTCCTTGTGGTGGCCGAAGGTGTGGACGCTTCCAACATAGGCGACATGCGTATAACCTTTCTGACGGAAGTGATCCATCGCGAGATGGAGGGCCATCTCGTAATTGGGGAGGATGCTGTAAAATTTCAGCGGCTCCGGGTCGGAGTCCAGGAAAACAATGTTGTTTGTGTACTGCAAAAAAACGTTGATTTCATCCTGGGTGAACCGTCCGATAGCAAGCAGGCCATCCAAAGGGTAGTTGGAGACAAAGCGTTTTTGGGCATCCCGGTAGAGGGGAAGGGTGGTCCACTGCCGCCCAAAGCACTCCTCATCCAAAAGGGTTTTCAGTGTCAGATAATAAATATCCTCCTGCAGTTCCTTCATGTCAAACATTTGGGCGACGCCAACCCGGCGTTCCTGGTTCACTGCTTTGGGAGGCGGTTCCATTTGGAGCGGCCCAGCTTTTTTATAGCTCAGCGCTGCTGCTGCACGAAATACTCGTTCCCGCGTTTCTTCTGTAACGCTCAGCGACGGGTCGCGGTTCAGTACACGGGAAACGGTGGCTTGGGACACGCCTGCTTGATCCGCGATATCTTTTAAGGTTGCCATGGAAATATGCCTCCATCCGCCGGTATGGCGGTAAAAAACATAATTTTTTACGGCTCTCAGTATAAGCCTTTTTCCTGATAAAAGAGGGGTAAGCTTTATCATTATACTGCATTTTTTTTCCAGCGTCAAGAAAAGATACAATAAATCCATTTTTTGTATTTTGAAGGAATTGGCAGCTTTCGAACCATTTCAAAAATTCAACAATGAAGAAAGTGATTGATCTTTTACTAAAAAAATAGTAAAATGTTAAGTATAATTTTACGTCCACAAACGTGGGCAGAAAGGGGCATGGCCGGATGTGGCTGGGCGTTGACTATTATCCAGAACAGTGGGACCCCGCTTTGTTGGAGACAGATTTAGACACCATTGCAGAGCTGGGATGTAATCTTATCCGGATTGCGGAATTTTCTTGGCATTTGATAGAGAAAACGGAGGGAGCGTTCGATTTTTCGTTTTTTGACCATGTGATCACACAGGCAAAAACGCGGGGACTGAAAATCATGATGGGGACCCCTACCGCCACGATTCCTGCATGGCTGGCAGCGAAGCATCCGGACATCTTGGCAGAGTGGGAGGATGGACAGAAGCGGACGTTCGGCAGCCGTCATGTGTATTGCTTTAACAGCCCGGTGATGTACGAATACTCCGAAAAAATTATCCGCGCTATGGCGGAGCATTATAAAAACGAGGAAGCCATCATTGCTTGGCAGATCGACAACGAGCTGGGCCACGAGGGCAGCGACCTATGCTTCTGCAACAACTGCCGCAGGGAATTTCAGCTTTACCTTGCAAAGAAGTTTAGCGGAGACATCAGCGTGCTTAACAGCGCTTATGGCACTGCTTTCTGGTCCCAGGAGTACAACCGCTTTGGAGAAATCCCGATTCCGACGGCTTCCACCGTTGCGCATAATCCAGCCCTGCGCCTGGATTGGGAGCGTTTTCGCAGCGAAAGCATTTCGGGTTTCGCGGACTTCCAGGTGCGGCTGCTCAAGGAGATCATCCCAAATGCAGTCATAACCCATGATTTTCCAGGCGGTGGGTTGGAGAAGCATGTGGACTACGCAGAAGTTGCTTGTAATTTGGATGTTGTCTCTTACAACAATTATCCGGTCTGGGGCGGGCAAAAGGCACCGCTGCCGCCGCACGAGATTGCCTTTGGACTGGATTATATCCGTGGCTTGAAGAAGCGGAATTTTTGGATTACAGAGGCGATTATGGGGGCGCAGGGCCACGATGTGACAGGCTATTTGCCCCGCCCGAACCAGGCGAAAATGTGGTCGTACCAAGGCATGGCCCATGGCTGTGAATCCCTGCTGTATTTCCGTTACCGGGGCGCGTCAAAAGGGGCGGAGCAATTCTGCTATGGTATTTTGGATGTGGACAATCGGAAGAGGAGAAAGTTCTGGGAGGTGCAAAGCTTCTTTGCAGATATCCGGAAGTATGAAAAGGCGTTGACTGCGCCTATCGTGAGCAAGGTTGCCATTGCCTATGATTATGACTCCTTGGCGTCTTTGCGCATCCAGCGGCAGAGCCTGCTGTTGGATGCTCCTGTTGAGATGAAGAAGTTATACAAGGTGTTTTTTGATGCAAATGTTCCGGTAGATGTACTTCCGGCAAAGGCGGATTTTTCCGGGTACAAGATCGTACTCTTGCCGCAGATGATAATTGCAAAACCGGATGTACAAGCTCGGGCGGAGGCGTTTGTCAAGAATGGCGGCATACTGGTATTAGCCTATCGGACGGCGGTCAAGGATGAAGACAATAACCTTCCCTTTGGCGAGGTGGTTCCGGTGGGTTATCAGGACCTGGCCGGAGTGTCCGTGGTGGAAACTGAGAGCCTCCAAGATTTTGACGCTTTTCCGTTGATTGGCAAGGATGGCAGGCAAGGGAGCGGGGGCATTTTCCGGGATATGCTGGTGTGCCGTGACGCGGAAGTTTTGTACCACTATGGCGATGAATTTTATCAGGAATACGCCGCAGTAACGCGGAAATGCTATGGCGGCGGCGCTGTGTATTATCTGGGCTGCGGCTTGGATGAAGCGACTGCCGAGTCGGTCATCCAGACAGTTATAGAAGAAGCTGGTATAGAAACCATTTCCTCTGATCATGGCGTGGAGGTGGTTGTCCGGGGTGGTGCGGGCCAAAAAATCCGGATGCTCATCAACCATAATCCATATGAAGCTGCCGCCTGCGGCGTAATGCTTCCAGCATTTGGATGTAAAGTGGAAACGATTTTGTAGAATCTGCTTGCTTTTTCCCAATATTTCCACTATACTATGGAGAGCAATAGGAGGCTCTGCTTGGATTTCTAGCGATTGAAGGTTGTAAGAGCGTCAATTTAGGATGTTTTCGAAAGAAAGAAAATGAATTGATTGCTGGAAAATTGAGAAATGCTTTTGCGGTTTGGAGAAAGGATGTTGTTCCGATGGAGAATTCCAGCGTCTATCTAGGCGGTTTCCAGACGCCAAACACGGTTTTAATCGTAAGCGGCGACGAAAACAATCGTAAAATTCTTGGGGAGATGTTTTCGGAGTTTTACATAGTTGAAGAAATCCCGAATGTACAGAACGGAATTGCAGAAATCCAGAAGGACAGCAGCCGCTTTTGCGCGATTTTGCTGGATGTGCTGACGCCGGAGATGGATGGCATGGAACTGTTGCGCGGACTGAAAGAGGAGGGAATCCTGCAAAAGGTTCCAACCTTCCTTCTTGCGGAAGATCCGGCACAGACTGTCATGCAGGAAGTATACGGACTTGGCGTGAGGGACGTCCTTGACAAACCGGTGATTCCTTTTGTGGCTTTGCGGCGGGTGCTGGCGGCGGTGGAACTCTTTGCAGTGCGGAAAAAGCTGGATATTGCAATGGAAAACCGGCAGATGCAGTTGTTGGAGAAGGCGGAACGGGTTATTAGACTGAATCAGGGTATGATTGAAGCTTTAGCGACCGCCATTGAGTTCCGAAACCAGGAGTCTGTCGGTCATGTGCAGCGTATTTGCCTGTTCACAAAAATCATGTTGGAAAACACCGAATTCGGCGTGGGCCTGGATGCGGAGGAGATCGATAACATTGCTCTGGCGGCCATTCTGCATGATGTGGGAAAGATTACGATCCCGGATTCGATCTTGACCAAACCTGGAAAACTGACCAGCGAGGAATTTGAGATCATCAAACGTCACACTACATGGGGAGTTGACCTCTTGGAAAGCATCCCTCAGATCCGGGACAGCGGTATTTACAAATACGCCTGCGATATTGTGCGGCACCATCATGAGCGCTGGGATGGCTTTGGTTATCCAGATGGCTTGCGCGGTGAACAAATCTCGCCGTGGGCCCAGGTGGTGTCCTTGGCGGACGTATACGACGCGCTGAGCTGTAAGCGGGTCTATAAACCCTCCCTGCCAAGGGAGCAGGTGCTGGAAATGATTCATACTGGTCAGTGCGGCCTGTTCAGCCCGCGTTTGTTGAAGAACTTTTTCACAGTAGAAAACCAGATTTACGCGCTCTATAGGCAGGGTCCGGAGGAGGACGGTTAACGAGAGTGCCTAAAATTGAAAATTGTAGAAATGAAACAGGTGCGTGTGGCTTTGAAACCATGCGCACCTGCTTTTACGCTTATTTCCAGATAATGCGTCCCCCTTTTCAGATTTTTTGTAAAAATGCCAGACAAGGCGCAGAAAATACAGGGCAACTGAATGAATCCAATCACCCTGTATTTGTCCTAATACTATACGTTATGACGTTATGCTCCTCGACTGGTGTCCGCTCTTTCTAAAAACAAACGCCAAAACCACACAAACGGCAATGCCAATGAAATATGGGATGCTCAGAAGTAACGCAGTGCTGGCGGGAGCACTATACCCAGCGTTTTCAACGCCCCACACCATTTTACCATAGTTAAATCCAACGACTCCACACATTACATTGGTCAACAGAATTGCCAGAATACTAAAAAAAGTGCTGAGGCTCTTCATACAAATGGCTCCTTTCATTTTTTGCCCCTGAGGATAAGACTGGCACCACAAATGACAGCTATGGTACAGATAACAAGAAAAACTCCATTCCCATCAATATATATTGTAGAAGACTCGCTGATTTGGCTTGACATTGGAGGACTCAAAATGGAAATTAGCCCCCATATAACCAAACCGATAATCCCTGCAACACAAGTGATGATTCCCAACGGCATCCCTTCGTGACTTTTGAACGATTGTCCATTTACCGTTTTCTGCTCCGTTTTTTGAATACCGTCAGCATCCTCTTTCAACAAATAGTCCAGCGTGACATGGAAATATTCACTGATTGCTATCAGTTTTTCACTTTCCGGAAGGGATAAGCCTCCTTCCCATTTTGATATTGCCTGCCTTGAAACGCCGATTATTTCTGCAAGCTGTTCTTGCGACAGCCCGCTCTTCCGTCTGAGTGTATATATTTTTTCAGACAACATTTGCTTTACCTCCTTATCAAAAGGATACTGCAATCCTCCGCAGCACACTATCAACGACTATTGAAACTTCCGCAACCAGCGGTTGCGTTTTGAAAAATCATCATAAATTATCATATAATATCCCCTTGTTTATTGCAAGGATTCAAAATGGGCCGAAACTGTTCCAGGCTCATTTCCAAATGAATGGTGGATGGACGCTTTAGCGAAATCGACAGAGTTTATATACAGCAACACTTTTCTTACAAGGGACTAATGCGGGGAGCGGTAGACTTTTTGACAAAATTATGCTATGATGAAAAACACTTTTCCAAGAAACGATGAAGGAGGCCGCCCTATGCGGATCGGGACTGTGGAAATACAATCAAAACTGGCATTGGCCCCTATGGCAGGCGTGACAGATGCGGCGTTTCGTCAGATTTGCGCGGAACTGGGGGCGGGTTATACCTGTACAGAGCTGATCTCTTCCAAGGCGCTGTGTTATCATGATCAAAAGACATTTACCCTTCTGCGGCAGTTTCCAGAGGAACACCCGGCGGCCGTACAGATTTTCGGCAGCGATCCCGTCTGCATGGCGGAAGCCGCTCAGATTGCCATCGAATATACCAAGGCGGATATCCTGGATATCAACATGGGATGTCCTATGGGCAAGATTGTCAAAAACGGCGACGGTGCGGCGCTGATGCGCAGCCCTGAACGGGCTGGGCAGATTGTTGAGGCAGTGGTGCGGGCAGTATCCGTTCCCGTGACGGCGAAATTCCGCCGGGGGTGGGATTTGGGCAGTTGTAACTGTGTGGAGTTTGCCCAGGTTTTAGAGCAGGCAGGGGTATCCGCTGTAGCCATCCATGGACGGACACGGGCGCAGATATATAGTGGTGAGGCGGATTGGAACTGCATTCGGGCGGTAAAAGAAGCTGTTTCCGTCCCGGTAATCGCCAACGGCGATATTTGGAAACCAGAGGACGCCGCAAGGATTTTACAGCATACGAAAGCGGATATGGCAATGATTGGCCGTGGGTGTTTCGGCAACCCGTGGATTTTTCAGCAGGCGGAGGCTGTGCTTACTGGAAAGCCCATTCCCCTGCGTCCGCCTTTGGCGGAACGCTGCGAGACGGCGGTGCGGCAGTTTGAACTGGCGGCGGAGGCGAAGGGGGAACGCTCTGCGGTGTTGGAAGCCCGGAAGCATTTTAGCTGGTATCTCCGGGGGATTCCCCACTCAAATTATTATAAGGAACAGATCGTTCAAATGAGCACTTTGGAGGATGTTTACCGGGTGACGAGAGGCATCCAGCGGGATTTGGCTGACCCGCCTGTCCGTTCTGGGGAGGGGCCTCTATGAATGAGATGCAGGAACGAAATTGGATTGCCGCTGCCCAGGAGGGCGATCAGGAGGCGTTTGCGGAATTGGTGCGCCTGTATGAAAAACGGGTGCTGGCGCTGACAATGCGGATGTGCAAAAATCCGGAGGTTGCCGCGGAGGCCGCCCAGGAGGCGTTTTTCTCCGCGTGGCAGGGGATCAAATTTTTCCGGGAGGAAAGCCGCTTTTCAACGTGGCTGTATCGTTTGGCCTCCAATGCCTGTGTTGATCTTCTGCGGCGGGAAGGCCGGCATCAGGGGCATACTTCTTTGGACGATGAGGAATTGAATTTGGATGTGCCTGCCGCACTTCCGACGCCTCAGGAGGAAGCAGAGCGTCAAGAATTGCGGGAGCAGATTGAAGCAGGGCTTCAGACGCTGCCGCCAGAGTACCGGTCAGTTTTGGTGCTGCGGGAGATGCATCAGCTGCGGTATGATGAGATTGCAGAGGCACTGGAGTTGGATGTTGGGACGGTGAAGTCCCGTATCAGCCGGGGGCGGAAGCGGCTGCGAGAGTTTTTGCTGGAAAGCGGGAACTTTTTAACGCCGCATACGTCTAAAAAAACAGGGAAGGAGGGCTGTAAATGAAATATTGTATGGAATACGCGGCCCTATTGGACCTGTATGTCGACGGTGAACTGTCCCAAGAGGAAATGACGCAGGTACAAGCGCATTTAGCAGATTGTCCCGGCTGCCAGGTATATGTAGATGATGCACTGCTGATTCGGGCGGAATTTCCTGATGTGGAAAGTGTGAAAGTGCCGGAAGGATTCACTGAAGATGTGATGAAACGAATACAGGCAGATTCCAAGGCGGAAGGGAATGGACAGAAAAAAAGACGGCGCTGGTTGAGTAGACTGGTTCCATTGGCGGCGTGCTGTGCGCTGGCGGTGTTCCTGTATGATGGCCCAATATATTCTGGACAGTCTGACGGAGGGGCAGATGCTGGCGTTGATTCATCTGGCGATATATATGCAGCTACAGGCTCTGATCTGGACACCGGTGAATCGTCTGTGTGGTCAGGCGCACGAACAGCAGAAACGGAAGAGGCAAATGCGATGGAACAAGGAGGCGTGTTTGCGCAGTCAGATACCGTAGAAGATCGATCAGCTTCTTATGAAAGCGGAAAGGAATCTGCAGCGGCTCCCATAGCGGCTGAACCACAAGAGGCGCCTGGGGCGCCGGAAGCGATAATAGAGGATGCGGCGGAAAAGAAGGTCATGCTGACGCTGAGGGCGGAAAAAGTGGGGTCGCTCATGGATGGCTGGATATTGGCAGAGGAAGGCGACAATGTACGCTGGTATTCGTTGACGGCAGAACAGTACCAGGAGCTTCTGGAAGCAATGGAGATAGACAGCGTATATTCTGCGGATGCAGCGGATGAATTGATGGAAGAGGGGATACTAATAGAAATAACGGGGCCATTCTAGGAAACGCCAGTTTGATATAAAACCTCGCCCGAGGACATTGTTCAGGGGCGAGGTTTTTGATACAAAAAGCTGAATGAAAAAAATTGAGGAAAATGAAAAAAAGGGGTTGACATTTCGAGAGACATCTGGTATTCTAACAAGGCTGTCAGCGAGGAACGGACTTCCTGCGAAGGCAGTGGTTGGCAAGACAGAAAAAACTTTTGAAAAACTTGAAAAAAGTGCTTGACAAAAGTCGAAACCTGTTGTATAATGCCAAATGTTCCGCGCCGAACAGAAACGGAAAGAACTTCTGAAAAGCGGAACTACACAGCAAAAAAACTTTTGAAAAACTTGAAAAAAGTGCTTGACAAAAGTCGAAAGCTGATGTATAATGAAAAACGTTCCGCGAGGCGGATGCACCTTGTAAATTAAACAACGTAACGAAAAGAAAGCACCAGACGGAAGCGAAGTTGTGCGGAATGCACAACGGAGCAGCCAAGGTTGTGGGTGAGTAGGAAGTGAGTCAATTCTTCCGAAAGCAGCAACTGAAAAA
>JAAWGR010000048.1 GCA_022795445.1 Oscillibacter sp.
TCAGAGAGTTTATAACCCTGACTGCTGAAAATCTTAATTCCATTGTCTTCATAGGGATTGTGTGATGCAGAAATAACAATGCCTGCGTCCGCTTTCTCGTGTCGGGTGAGATATGCCACGGCAGGGGTGGGAATCGTCCCCACTGGCTTCACATCTCCACCAACCGAACAGATACCCGCCATCAGTGCAGATTCCAGCATGTCGGAGGAAATACGGGTATCCTTACCGATCACTACTGTTGGACGCCGCCCCTTTTCCTCCATTAAAACCATACCTACGGCCTGCCCGGCGCGGAAAGCCAAATCTGCCGTCAAATTTTCACCAACGACGCCGCGAATACCGTCGGTTCCAAACAATTTACCCATTTCGATTCCAACCACCTTATTTTCAGTTTACTGCAAAGCTGTCTACCACTGTTTTGGGACTTCCAGAAACAGAAAATAAACACCTGCACAATAGGTATCGTCAAAAAAGAGCTTGATCCGGCACCCCCAAGGCTTTATCTGCTCCTGATAGGGCTCCAGCTGGGATTCCAGTTCGTGGGACGGTTCGTCGATATCCAGATAAACAGGTGAACATTCCAGTTTAGAGAACACCTTCTCCGGCAGCTCCTCCTGGAGAAATAACGCCAACTTTTCCGTTACATCCTTTTCATAGCCGCCCAACTCTAAGCAGCACTTCTGCCACGCAGACAAATGCAGACGTAAAGGTGCTTCCTCCAGCTCCCCGCTTTGCTGCTCCACGAAGTCTAGCCATTCCACTTCCCCAGAAACACCCAACATATCTTGCAGTACAGGCGCATATCGCTGATACACCTCTTTGAATGCTCCCTCTGCCAATAAGATTTGAATATCCAGAACATCATTTTCTATGAAAGATGTATAGCCTTCCAACATTTCTACTGCTCCCTTCTTTTTCCGGATTCATCAAACTCCCGCTTCAGTGCCCGCTCTGTTATAGGGATCACCGACAGAGCCACTGCCAATTGAAGGGCGATTAAAATACAAGCAGAACGGCCTGCCACTTCCAAGAATTCGCAAATCGTCACCGCCATCCACATAACGGAAATCGCCAGCACAGCCACACCTGCACGAACCCAGAACCGTCCGCTATATGCATGGGCAAAAACCCATGTTTCCTGGTTTTTCATGGAACGAGCGCTCCGATACCCATAGGTACTGTTTACATTTTGGGGCGGCTGTCTGATGAAAAGCCAGCCATAAAACAGCATCACCCCTGGAGTCAGCAGTGTCATCACAAAGACAAAAACCCAAAATGCACTTTCCATCTTATGTCAATCCTCCAGCAAATAACGCAGCATACGATCCGGATTTTCTAAAAAATGCCGCGTCAATTGATAATGTTCCGTTTCCTTGTATGCTACAGTTCGGATGCCTTCGCCACTTAATTCATAGATTCGAGCATTGGGATAAGCCATCAAAATTGGCGAGTGGGTCGATACGATAAACTGGGAATCCGCTTTCACCAGCAGGTTCATCTCTGCCAGCAACGTCAGCAGCCGGGACGGAGACAGCGCTGCTTCCGGTTCGTCCAGGAGATACAGGCCCTCGCCGCCGAAACGGTTCTGTACCAAGGCCAAAAAACTCTCGCCGTGGGACTGCTTATGCAGAGACACACCGCCATAGCTGTCGATCAAACGCGGAGATGCACCAGGTACCTCGTCCATCTCATCAATATTAGTTGCCACATTATAAAAACTTTCCGCCCGCAGAAAAAAACCATCTCGGGGATACCGCTTCCGGGCAGGTGTTAGGTATTCTCCTAAAACCGAATGCGTCGCTCGGGTAGAAAAACTAAAATTCCGCGTACCGCCCTCCGGATTAAACCCACAGGCTACGGCAATGGCTTCCAAAAGCGTGGATTTCCCGGTACCATTCTCTCCTACCAAAAAGGTAACAGGCTGGTCAAATTCCAGCTTATTTCCTTCCATCAAATACCGCACCGGACCAAGATAGCGTAAATAAGTATTTTCCGGAAGTTCCCGCCGGAGACGGACAGACAACAGATAAACCGGTTTCACAGTCATTCCCCATCCAGTGTCAGCTGCTCTAAGACATTCACTGGCGATGCACCGCCAGGAATCGGTTTGTGCAAATGCTGGTAAGCCTTCTGTGTCACACAGCGGCCCCGGGGTGTCCGGGTCAAAAAACCCAACTGCATCAAATAAGGCTCATAGACGTCTTCCAGTGTCACGGATTCCTCCCCAATTGTGGCCGCAAGGGTTTCCAGACCCACTGGGCCGCCATTGTAATGGTCAATAATGGCTTCCAGCATTCGGCGGTCAATTGGGTCTAATCCCCAATAGTCCACCTCCAAGGCACACAGCGCCTGGTCGGCAACCTCTTTTGTAATCATGCCGTCCGCCTGCACCTGGGCAAAATCACGTACCCGGCGGAGCATCCGGTTCGCAATCCGAGGCGTTCCGCGGGAACGGCGGGCAATCTCATAGGCCCCTTCCGGCACGATATCTACATTCAAAATCCCAGCAGAGCGGGTTACAATCTTTGACAATTCCTCCGCCGTGTAAAGCTCCAGCCGCAGCGTTACGCCAAAGCGGTCCCGCAGTGGTGCAGACAACTGGCCTGCACGGGTAGTTGCGCCGAGCAAGGTAAATTTTGGAAGGTCCAGCCGGATCGAGTTGGCCGAAGGCCCCTTGCCCACAATAATATCCAGCACATAATCTTCCATTGCTGGGTAAAGGATTTCCTCCACGGATCGGTTCAAACGGTGGATTTCATCCACAAATAAAATATCATTTTCATTCAGATTCGTCAGCAGCGCCGCTAAATCCCCTGGTTTCTCAATAGCAGGGCCAGAGGTAATGCGGATATTGACTCCCATCTCTTGAGCAATAATGCCTGAGAGGGTTGTCTTACCCAAGCCTGGAGGGCCGTGGAGCAGCACATGATCCAGGGCCTCCTCCCGTCTTCGGGCAGCTTCAATGAAAATAGACAGATTCTTCTTTGCTTTCTCTTGCCCGATGTATTCCCGCAGAGTCTTAGGCCGTAGGGAACCCTCCTGGGCGTCTTCTTGAAGGAAAGTTTTCGTTACAATTGGTTCCTCATAAATATCGCTTTCAAAATCGATGCTCAAACGCTCACTTCCTTTTCCCGGGAAACATCAGGTAATAAAAATCCCTACAATGAACGAAAGGATGCCTATTGCCAACAGTCCAACTGTCGCACCCAGATACCGCTGGGCCATGTTTTGGTAGTGTTCCACAGTTTTCGGGTCCAGCCCCCGGCATTTGTTCAACAGCCTGCAATATTTCGCAAATTGCATCATCGTTATAATGCTGCCCAAAAAGCCAATCACAATGAAAAGTGACAAATCCACAGCATAGCCCCCCTTCCGCGGAAGCTCAAAACCGCTCCGCAATTTCCTGGACCTTCTCCAAAAAAGCTTCCTCGCCCCAGGTGTTGATTTTAAAAAACATGGCTTGGCTGCCGCCAGAGGCAATGGCAGACAAAAACAACTCCTCCCCCTGCCCAACTAATGTGACAGTCACGCTGAGTCGGTTGCCGCCGACAAAGCTGTACCGTTCATACACCCGAACCGTGCAGCGGAAGTCTCCAGCGATATAGTTGCTGCCTTCTTCAAAGCTTGCCGATATGCTGCCGCTCAAAATACCGTTGTGAAGCTGGGATAAAACAGCGCCGAAATCTCCCTGGAACCTCCGCTCATACTTTGCCATTGCATTCCACCAACTTACTTTTTAATATACAGGTCTTCCACCAACAGACTAAATTGCCTGCTCACGGCTTTCAGTTTCCGCGGAAATGCCCGCAGATCTTCACTTTGGTTCTTCCAAAAAGGACGATTATCTCCTACAGCAATACACTCCTCCAAAGCCTCTCGGCTATATAGTGCAGAAATTGGTACGGTATTGTTTCGGAAACCCTCGCATCCGGGCAAAACTTCTTCGCCCTCCAGCTCCCGAAAAATGCGGCCACATTGGAAGCAAATTTTACGCTTTCCCCGGTCCTTACCAAAAGTGCTGGCACCATACATAACTGGAAAATCCAGTTCCTCTTGTTCCAACGGCAGATTCCCAATAATGGGATATTCACCATAATAAAGCAGATCATCTGCCATAAAATTTGATGGCAAAGCAGGCAGACGCCGCAGCTCTTCAATCGATACATTGGGGTCTTCTGTGATGATACGGTAGACGGCAGTCACAAGGGGCTTCCCCGTCAGAATATCCCAGAATGGTTTTTTCTGCCTGCGCATTTTTTCATAATCCAGAAGCACACGGCCATAGCCATATTCCCGCCGCCCAATCTGGAAGCGGAAGAAGTCCCCCTCTCTGGTCTTTTGATGTTGGCGTTTCTGCGCTGTAAAGGTTTCTAACCTTACACGATCTTCCGGAGTTGTTTCCTGCGCCCAACACTCTGCCCAGCGTTCAAAATCTGAAAAGGTTTTTACCTTTACACCATCTAGTTCAGAACTATAAAACCGCCTCATCGTATCTGTGTGCCGCAGCTCCACTGAAGCAGTTTGCGCAGACCAGCACAACTGCATCCCAAAGGGGCGCCGTCCCCAGGAAAGTGAAGTTGCCGACAGCTTTTTCGGTGCACCTCTCCCTGTTCGGGCAAGGAGGATTGTACGGTTGTCCGTTGTCTTCTCCTGATAATCCCGTTCCATATAGATACAAGGCCCTTCCAAGATGGATTTTCGGATGATGTCCCCATCAAAACAAGCCCAAGTCACACCATTTCCGTTCTCTGCACCTTTCAGGCACACCCATTCCCATTCCGGTTCTACAAGCCCAAGCCCCATACAGGCCCGCTGCTCATTTGTAAGAAGAAACATAGTCCCCTCCTCCACTTCTTTATGGCTTTGCCATACGTTTCAGCCCCTGCCGGATAATCTCCTCCAGAGGCAGATTGTCTACATCCAAGCCCTTCAGGGCAACCGATACCTCCTGGCTGGTATATCCCAGCACGGCCAAGGCCTGTGCCGCCTCCGACGCCTTGTTAGAAAAAACCGCCGCAGCAGGCGCGCCTTTGCCGCCAGAAAAATCCAAACCGCCTGCGGCCGCTTTTGCCATTTTATCTTTCAGTTCCAAAATAATCCGCTGGGCAATCTTCTTTCCCACACCCGGCGCGGCAGTTAAAGCCTTCTCGTCTCCGGTGACAATGGCCATAGCTAAGCTTTCCGGTGTTCCTACAGACAAAATCGCCAACGCAGCCTTTGGCCCTACGCCAGAGACACCAATCAACTGCTTAAAGCTGTTCAACTCGCTCTGCGTAGCAAAACCGTAGAGGTCAAACACTTCCTCTCCCACATTTAAATAAGTATACAGTTTGCTACGTTTCCCCTTTTCCAGCACAGAAAGTGTATTATTTGTTGTCTTACAGGCATAACCCACACCGCCGCAGTCGATCACCGCCAAATACGGCAGAAGTTCCGCCACTGTTCCGTTAAGATAATAAAACATCGCGCACAGCCCTCTTTTCAGATCGTTTCCCGCACATTGCCTATTTGCGGCAGTTGGGAGGTAAAACTCCTGGCGTGGCACAGCGCCAAGCCAAGGGCGTCAGCGGCGTCATCCGGTCGTGGGACGGCATTCAGCTTCAACAACCGCCGAGTCATATCCATCACCTGCCGCTTCTGCGCCTTTCCATACCCCGTGACCGCCAGCTTCACCTGGGACGGCGTATACTCATAGAGCGGAATTCCGCATCTTTCGGCTACGTATAAAATCACACCCCGCCCATGAGCTACCGCAATGCCAGTCGTAATGTTGGTATTGAAAAAAAGCTCCTCAATCGAAATAACAGAAGGCTTTAACTGCGTAATCAGTTTCTCCATGTCTGTGCCCAACTGATAAAGGCGGCGGCTGAGGGGCTGGCCTGCCGGAGTCGTAATTGTTCCGTATGTCCGCATACACACCTTTCCCTGCTCTGCTTCGATCAAGCCGAAGCCGACCGTGGCGTAACCTGGGTCAATCCCTAAAATACGCATAGCTCTGTCCTTCCAATTTGCATTCTATTTCAGTATAACAAATTTGCAAGAGAAGTGCAACAGGGAAAAACGACGCTTTCCTGAACCTTTTGTGTTGCTGATATCTGGTTCTCTGCCTCTTGCGTTAAAATGACTGAACGAGCAGTTACCCATAATGAGTAACTGCCCGATAAACTGGAATTTTTAAATTTATGACCGAAGAGGCGGGGTACCCCACCACGAGCCATTGTGCGCAATCTCAACACCATGGACCAAGTTGTTTATGTGGGTATAGTAGCGCCAAGACCCACTCCCACCATGCATATCGTTGGCGCATACAATCATCTGACCATTGTGGGGAGATAATTTATCCTCCCAGCTAAAAAGATGGAAGTAAACGGTCGTCCACGCTAATGTTATAACCAGCACTAGCGCCAAGGAGACAAATCCAGATGCCTGTAGGGCTGAGTGCGTGTTCTCCAAGAGAGCGAATACGTTCATACAACGCCACAGCGTGATGACAGACAGAACAACACAGAATAACAGCATGATATTAAACGGGGTACAACGCCACCCCATATCAAATTGAGCCAGCGCAGCTGCTCCGCCGAAGCAAATCAACACTGCCCCGCTCAGCAAGAGAACAGAGCGCAACAGCTTTCTTCGAGGTGTTCCTCTACCACGCACCAAACCGAGAGCAACCGCAGCAACTGATATTACAGCGAGGGACACGACAAAAACATAATTTATATGACTTCCCATTTCAACAGCCTCCATTACCGGCCCTTCGTCTAGGTGCACAAATTTTGGTTTATGATTCTATGATCGCGCAACCAATCTTTTGTTTCAAGCTGCGACTTGTGAAATTGCCAGTGCCTGGATCCATCAACATGATGGGTTAAAATGATTATACCGCAGTTCGTGTGGGTCTTCAAGGCACAAGGCTTTCATTTCCGTTAAACGGAATGAAAGAAATTGTTAAATTTTCTGGAAAGATAAAAAGTTTTATCAAAAGAATGTGCAAACAAATTGACAAGCCCTTTTATTTGGGCTAAACTAATACAATCAATTGTGTACCAATACCATTGCAGAAGATTTTCTTCAATCGCCAGCATTTTCCAAACCATTCGAGCGATAGGAGTGGACGTATTGAAAAAAGAAAATATATCGGACGCGGTAATCCGACGGCTCCCCCGCTATTACCGCCAACTTACAGAACTTTGTGCCCGCGGGGTTGTACGCATCTCCTCCCACTCTTTAGGGCAGGAAATGAACATCACCGCCTCCCAAATCCGTCAGGATCTGAGCTGCTTCGGGGAATTTGGACAGCAGGGCTATGGCTATAATGCCGAGGAGCTCCGTGCTGAGATCGGACATATTCTGGGTGTGGATAAAAACCATCATTTGATTATGATCGGCGTAGGCAATCTGGGGAGGGCTTTGCTGCATAATTTCCCCTTTTCTCAAACCGGATTTACCGCTAATGCCGCCTTCGACATCTCCCCCGCTGCCATCGGTACCTCTATCAACGGTGTCCCTATCTATTCAATGGAAGCTTTAGAGGGCTATATCCGCTCTCACAGCGTCGATGTTGTGGTCTTGACTGTCCCGCAATCCATAGCCCAGGAAACCGCCGACCGGCTTGTCCGGCTGGGTGTACGGGGATTCTGGAATTTTACCAATGTGGAGCTTTCCAGCTCTGTGCCCGATGTACAGTTTGAAAACATCCACTTCGCAGACAGCCTTCTAACCCTCAGCTATCGTATTGCGAACCGCTGACAACGGAGAAAGGATTTTGCCCATGCGGAAAAAATACTGCTTCCTCTTCCCGCTTTGTATTGTGATCATTGGGGCTATGTGGGTCTTTGCCGCCGGAGATGCGGCTGACCCACTGGTGACACTCTCTTATCTTAATGATATCTTCACCAATACGATAAATACACAGGTCGATCAACGCCTGGATGCCGCTGGACTTTGGCAGAATTTCAATGAGAACGATTATACTCCCACAGACTCTTTCAACCGTGTTCCGACTTGGGCCGAAACACGGCTCAAGCAGGATGACATGCTCCAAACCTCCACTGGCGTCAGCGTCCTACTCCTAGCTGGGAGTGGGAAGATCACTTATCCTTCCGGCGCTGTGGTAGATATATCTACGGGAGATGTCGTTTCCAGTGGCAGTGCTATGAACACCAACCACCGCTATCTCATTGTTGAAGACACTACCGCCAGTTTCACCATCACAAGCAAAACCGCTGTGGTAGATTACCAGGGAAGCTGCTCCTTCCAATATTCCAACGCCATCAATTACAACGCGATTGCTTCTGCCCTAAAAACCTTGAACCTGTTCCGGGGCAGCTTTACCGGCTATGGCCAAGGCTTTGACCTGGAAGTTGCCCCTACCCGCTTGCAGGCGTTGATTATGTTCATCCGTGTCTTGGGTGAAGAAGAACAAGCCCTTTCTTGGAATGGCAATATTCCCTTTACAGACGTTCAGCTTGGGTCCCAAGCAGAGCGTTATATTGGTTATGCTTACGAACGCGGCTACACCAACGGATACAGCTCAACTCAGTTTCGTCCCTCCGCCCCAGTGAATGCATACCAGTATACAGAATTCCTCCTCCGGGCAATGGGTTACAGCTCCGCCGTTAATACCAACCTCTCGGACGCTCTCCTGCGGGCCCAGGATGCTGGTTTGCTCACCCTTGGGGAAGCGCAGATGCTGCAAACCGCTTCCTTTCTTCGGGCAGAATTGGTGTACATCTCTTACTACGCTTTAGATGTTCTCCTCGCAAACAGCAACCAAACCTTGGGTGAATCCTTAATGGCTAAAGGTGTTTTCCAATTACAGGATTGGGAGGACGCTTCCGCCCTCGTTGACAACCGGAGGCTGTGAGGGAAAAATTTCAAGACACCTTATCCAACTTGGAACCACTTTGCCGGGATGGCATATGATGAACTGAGGCCAATCCAAACGGCCTACATCTCAAGGAGGTTCCAATTATGTGTAATAACGGCTTTGGTGGCGGAAACTGCTGCTGGATCATCATCCTGCTCATCATCATCTGGTGCTGCTGCGGCAACAGCTGGGGCGGCAATAACTGTGGCTGTAACTGTGGCTGCAACTGCGGCTGCAACTGCGGCTGCAATAACAACTGCTGCAACAACAACTGCTGCAACAACAATCCCTGCTGCTAATCTCGCATAACGCAAAGCGCCCTGGGTCTTTTTCGACCCGGGGCGCTTCCCCTTTGCTACGATGCCTTCGCTTTCGGAAGACCTTCCACAATTTTCGCTCCCGCCCATCCAACAGCAGCTCCCAATAGTGCTCCACCTAACACATCGCTTGGCCAGTGGACATATAAGTACAGCCTGGAGAAAGCCATCAACACTGCTAACACCAGGGCAGGCTTCCACAATGGACTTCCGGAAGCCTTCAAGGCAAACACTGCCGCAAAAGCAGCCGCAGTATGGCCCGACGGAAATGAAGCATCCCCGGGTGGTGCAACCAACAGCGTCAGTTCCGGACGCAATAAAAAAGGACGGCTGCGGTTTATGATAGGCTTCAGTAAAATGTTGCAAGAAACTAGGTCTAAAATTAACGCGCAGGAAACAGCAGCCCCACAACGGCGATAGCGCCGCACAAGCAGCATCACCGCTGCCAGCACAATCCATACTTCCCCATGGTTCCCTAACCAACTGATAAACGTCAGCGCCGTATCCAGCGCTTCACAGCGAAAATGTACTTGTATCCAATCCAGTACGGCCAATTCTGCCGTCTGCATCTAATCCGCTCCTTTCTGCGTTTAAAACTGCGGCGGAAACGTGGAGAGTTTTGCGTTCAGCTTGGCATATATCCGTTCCTGAAACCATGGCTCTGATGAGGCCGCTATCCCTTCCTCCAAACCAAACCAACCCACACAGCTGTTCTCATCTGGCTTGCAGCGTATAGGAAGCTGTGGGTCGGCTTCCAGCAGATACGTAACATTCAAGTGTAAGTGGGACGATACATACTCCCCCCACTTCTCATGACCGTCTACGGTTAGAATTTCCAGGGAATAAATATCCGATGAAACCGGGCGTACATCCTCCAAGCCGCTTTCCTCCCGGACTTCCCGAAGGGCAACCGCTAATAAATCATGGTCGCCGTCTGCGTGGCCGCCGAGCCAGGCCCAGGAGTTGTAAAGGTTATGATATGCCAGTAAGATCTGCTGCCGGTCGGGGCTTACTACCCAAGCCGATGCCGTTAGGTGTGCTGATGCATTATCCCGTGTATATAGCTCCTCGCCACTGGTTAAACGCCGCAGAAGCTCTCCACGGTCGCGCTCCTCCTGACGGTTCCAAGGACAGAAACCCTGGATTTGTCTGATCATATCCATGTCTGCCCTCACTTTGTCTTGGTGATAGTTCCGCCGCCAACAACCAGGTCGCCATCATAAAGAACGACTGCTTGTCCCGCTGTGACTGCCCGCTGGGGTTCCTCAAACTCCAAGCGGATACCGTTCCTTTCTATAGGATAAACCGTGGCGTGCTGTTCCTTCTGGCGATACCGGGTCTTAGCCGTTACTTGTAAAGGGCCCTCCAGCGCCTCAAAGGGAATCCAGTTCACGTCCTCCGCAAAAACTGTTTTTGTATACAAGGCGCTCTCCGGGCCAACTGTCACTGTGTTGTCAGACATACTCTTGCCACAAACATACACCGGCGTTCCCATGGCAAGGTTCAAGCCCTTACGCTGACCCAGGGTATAACGCACGGCTCCCTGGTGACATCCTACCGGACGCCCTTCTAAATTAAGAAACGCTCCCGGCGGATAGGTTTTACCGGTATACTCTTCCATAAAAGCACAATAATCGCCGTCCGGCACAAAGCAAATATCCTGGCTCTCCTGCTTTTCTGCGCTGATAAGCCCCAAACGTTCCGCGATCGCCCGAACTTCCCGCTTTTCCATACTACCCAACGGAAACTGAATGTGTGCAAGCTGTCGTTGAGTCAACATGTAGAGGACATAGCTTTGGTCCTTTTCCGCGTGAAGCGCTTTTTTTAGCAGATACCGCCCTGACGCCTTGTCGTAAACAATCCGGGCATAGTGACCTGTCACGACATATTCCAGGCCCTTGTCTGCCGCTGCTTGCAGCATTTTACCAAATTTCAAATGGCGGTTACAGTCGATACAGGGGTTCGGCGTCCCTCCTTCCTCATAAACCCGGACAAATTTATCAATTACCTGTTTTCTAAATGCATCTGCATAGGCTAAAACCGTAAAGGGAATCCCTAACTGTTCCGCAATTTCCCCAGCATCTTCCATGTCCCGTCGGGTGCAGCATGTACGGTTGCGGCTCAGCCCCCGATCTGCATCCCAGTGCAGGTGCATAATAGCCCCCTCACAGCAGTATCCGGCTTCCAACATGAGATGTGCCGCTACAGAACTGTCTACCCCGCCGCTCATGGCAATCAGGGCGCTTTTTTCTCTTGTGCCTGGCATGGTTTCCTCCTCACTTTCCTGCCTGTCCGGCGGGTTACATAATTTTTCCATTTGCTCTTGCATTTCGGTTCGCCATTCGCTACAATGGATTTGGGTTTTTATTATATCCGCTCTTTCCGTTTTTTTCAACCCCGAGCTACCTTTCATATGTCTCAAAGGAGGCTTTCTTTATGTATGAACTCATCCAAGTGGCAGAACGCACCTATTATCTCCAATGTCCTGCCAAAATGGGCATCTGGAAGCTCAACGATACAGATGCGGTTTTGATCGACAGTGGCAACGACAAAGATGCAGGCAAGAAAGTGCAAAAAATCTTCGACGCCCAGGGCTGGCATCTAGCCTGCATCCTTAACACCCATGCTAACGCTGATCATAACGGCGGCAACGCCTTGCTTCAACAGCGCCTCAGCGTGCCCACATTCGCACCCGGTATTGACGCTGCCATAACCACTTACCCCATTTTAGAACCCGCATTTTTATATGGGGGATTTCCCTGTAAGGCTCTGCGGAACAAGTTTCTCCTGGCACAACCCAGTAACTGCAAACCCTTAACGACCGAAAACCTGCCAGACGGGTTGACCATGCTGCCGCTGCCGGGTCATTTCTTCGATATGTGCGGGTTTCAGACAGCGGACCATGTTTGGTTCCTGGCTGATTGTCTGTCTGGAGCCAACATCGTGGAAAAATACCACGTGAATTTTATCTACGATGTATCCGCTTATCTGGAAACTCTTGATAATATTTGTAAACTGGATGGCAGGCTGTTTATCCCGGCTCATGCAGAACCCGCAGAAGATATCCGGCCCCTGGCGGCCCTCAATCGCGCCAAAGTTTTAGAAATCTGTGAAAACATCCTGACCTTTTGCCAGAATCCCCTCAGTTTTGATGCAATCCTGCAAAAGGTTTTTCAGCATTACCAGTTGGCGATGGATTTTAATCAATATGTACTGGTGGGAAGCACGATCCGCTCTTATCTCTCTTACCTGCTGGATCAAGGAGAACTGAGCGCCAGCTTTACAGACAAGATGCTGCTTTGGCAGAGGGCTTAACATACCATTGTTTTTTTGAATCAGAAAGGAGAACCGTCCATGCAAACACAAGGAAAAATGTCGGAGCTGCTTTCGGCTCTGGCGCAATACCTCGACTGCCCCTGTACGTACTTCCCACCCATGAAGAATGACGCGCCCATCATGGCCGCATACCGTGCGGCCCAAACGCGTGGAAAACAAGAAGGCTTTACCCCGATGCTTATCCCAGAGGATGACATCCTGTGGGAGATGCTCCTTTTCAACGCTTGTGGTGATGGCGACCGGAACATCTTTACATTTGACTTGGAAAAAGTACGGCAGTATCGGAAAGAAACCCTGGATTTCCCCCTGCGGGCAGGACACGAGATTTTCAAGGAGTTGGAGCGCTCCCGTATGGAAGATCTGATGGACGACGATTACCTAGAAGAAATTATGGGAGAAGACACCGTAAATGCCAAACCTAGTCATTCCTTTGCCGGATATACGGACTGCTTCTCGAAAAAGACCCTTCCCCTCCTTCTGGCGGAAATCCCGGCAAAACATCCCTGGGAGGTCTTCGCGTGGCTGCCTATCGGCGGCTGGAATGAGTGCCCTGCACCTGAGGATATGATTGCAGCGGCAAAGTATTGGTTTGAAGAATATGGGGCTGTCCCTGCCGTGGCAACACACGATGTTTTGGAATTCAACTTGTCTGCACCGGTTGGAGCAGAGCGCGCAGAAGCACTGGCGAAAGAACAGTATTTCTGGTGCCCGGATATTGTTGACCAAGGGATTGGCAGCATCAAGGCACTGGCAAACCAGCTGAAAAATTCTACCGTTTGGTTCTTCTGGTGGGATTAACCTTATAAGAAAAGTCCTGGGACGTGGCAGCTGTCCTGGGACTTCTTTTTATGGATTCTGTATCCAAATTGTCATTTTCTTTTGGTTGACAAACGTCTACCTTTCTGTTATCTTATTGGTAGACAGCTGTATACCATTTTTGATAGAGGAGGTATGTGCCTATGAAAATCAATCTCTCCGACAGCGAATGGAAACTGATGAACCGCCTTTGGAACTATACGCCTATGACAATCACCGAACTGACCGCCGCCCTTCGGAATGAAACCGGATGGAGTAAAAACACCATTATCACCATGCTCTCCCGCTTGGAGGCCAAAGGGGCCGTCCGCTACGAGGAGGGCCGGAAAGCCCGGCAGTATTTCCCCGCCGTGGAACAGAAGGATGCTGCCAGGGCTGAAACCGAAAACTTCCTCTCCAAGGTCTACGGCGGCAGCTTCGGCTTGATGGTCCATGCTATGGTGGAAAGCAAACAGCTTTCCGAAGCCGACCTTGCAGAGCTTTCCGCAATCTTGGAACAGGCAGGAGGTGCCCAATCATGAAAGAAATCCTGTTAACCTCATCCGTTTTGATCTTCGCACTGCTGATTCTGCGGCGGCTGTTCCGGAATAAGATTTCTCGCCGTGCCCAGTACGCCCTTTGGGGGCTCGTACTCTTGCGGCTGCTGATTCCTGTCAATCTGCCAGGCATCAATTTCAGCGTTCTGACCCTCTCCGAACCCGCACGGGAATCCGTTGACACACAGGTTTTCCAGCAGCCTGTCTATGTCCTTCCGGTCAACCGCACCCCGATCTCAAACTTCCCTGCCGCTTATGACCTGGAACCAGGCGAGCTGGTTCCCAACGACCAATCCTTCGGCTATCCGGTACGCGACAGTAGTAGTGCCACAGTAACCACTTACGCGGAAAAGCTTACTATTTCCGAAATCCTGCTGCTTGTTTGGAAAATAGGTATTGGGCTTATGGCTTGTTGGCTGCTCCTTTCAAATCTACAATTCTGGCGGAAACTGCGAAAAAACCGGTCGCCTTACCAGATCAAGGACTGCAAGTACCCCGTTTACTTGATCGAAAATGGCCTCCCCTCTCCCTGCTTGTTTGGATTGCTCCGGCCCGCCATTTACCTCACCCCTGCTTCCCTTTCCTCGCCGGATGTCCTGCGGCATGTCTTGGCTCATGAGGAAACCCATGCACGGCACTTGGACCCCCTTTGGGCGCTCTTGCGGAGCGTGTGCCTCGCCATATACTGGTTCAATCCATTGGTATGGTGGGCCTCCGCCGCCTCCCGTACCGACTGCGAACTCGCTTGTGACGAAGGCGCCCTCCGCCGCTTGGGAGAAGATGAACGTATCCCCTACGGCCGAACGCTGCTGTCCCTAATCCCTGTGCGCAAAACGCCCGCTAATCCGCTGCTTTCCGCTACCACTATGACGGCAGACAAGCGCCAGCTGAAAGACCGCATTTCCCGCATCGCTGAAAATCATAAGACGGCGCGGGCCGCTATATTTGTGGTCGCACTGATTGCAGTATTAGTGTGTGTGGTCACTTTCACGGGTGCAAAAACGCCAACGGCCATGAGTGAACAGGAAGTTAAAGCCTTTGGGGAATCCGTTTTTGATGGCGGAGAAGACAACTTTAATGTTTTGCAGTTCCAATGCACACTCTACGACCGCCCAGAGGAAATTGACCTCTATCAGCTCTGCCATGTAGGTATTAGCTTAAACCAGGAGGAATATACGCGAGAGGAATACGACCTCGTCGTGGAACAATTGGGCGGAGAAGCTCCCAGTCATACGATGATCAAAATCAGTGCAGACCGGATAGACTCCTACCTCATAAAATATACCGGTTCGCCCCGCGCTGCCAATCCAATCGGCCTCGACCGCTTCATCTACCTGCCAGAATATGACGCTTATTATCACTTTGTTGACTTTGACCTCTCCCGCGAATGCTCTTTCTCTAGCTATACCGGTGAGCGGGAAGGCAATCTTGTCCGACTCTATTACGAAGGCTATATCTCGCAAAACGGACATCGAATTTCTGGCAAGTTCTGTCTTACCTTACAAAAACAGTCTAACGGCGAATATTGGTTTGTCTCAAACAAGCTGGAAGAAAACGGCCAACCTGATAACGACCTGCGGTCTTTGACTGCCGAAGAACTTGCCTATTTTAATGACAGCTTTTTCACCGAAGCCTATGGTTCCTACGGTTACGGCAAAAACCGCCGGGCGCAGTTCCTCACCTCGCTCTATGACCAGCCTGAGGATATCGATCTTTTCCAACTTTGCTACGCCGGGACGCCTCTGCCAGAGGTAATCACTCCTGAGGAACAGCAACGGGTCATCAACGTTGGCTACGGCGGCTTCGACCCTGGGGTGGATTTCACTAAAATTTCTTATACAAACATGATGGACTTCCTTGAGGAAAACACCGGCGTTTCGGATCTGCTCTCCCCTGTCGGAGTGGAGAAGTTCACTTACCTTTCCAGTTCCAACGCTTATTACCACTTCCATGGTGATACTAATGTCAGCCCTGTTACCTTCACCGCCGGGACACAGGACGGGGACTTGATCCACCTTTATTATGATGGCGCAGTTTCCAACGGCGACGATGTGCTGTTCGACTCCTTCCATCTCACCCTGCTGAAACGGCCTAACGGTGAATATTGGTTCCTCTCCAACCAACTGGTTGACGCACTCCCCACTGCTTATCCCACCTGGAAACCGGAATTGACCATTCCTCTGGATGATGCACAGCCTTATGCGCCGTCTATGGTAGAGTTGAAAACCTATGGCGGGCAATACACAGAAATGCTGGACGGGATGTCTACGGGTGTGGACCTTTACACCGTATGTGTTATGCGGACGGAAAACGGCAACGTCCATTTTGGTGTGCAGAGTGCCCTTTTAAGCTCCTGGCCCAGCACGTATTTCCTGATCTCCAGCGACTACAATTACCCCATCAAACGCTTTACCAATCTGTTCGGCCATGACGGCCTCGTCATCACCTACAGCAATGGCAGCGAAACCCTTACGGATTATTACTATTTCCAAGAGGACGGCGCACCGGTTCTAATGCTTCGGACAGCAGACGACGCATGGAGCAACCGCCCCATCGACCTGGATGGCGACGGGGAAAAGGAGCTGATCGCTGGCCCTTGGGATGACCGCTGTATCTACTTCCAACGCGATGGACAGATCTATCAAGCCAATTTGACTGCCCTTGTTGAAAATGCCTGGAAAGAAGTGGAACACATCCATTTTGGCAGCTTGGATGTCCCTGGCCGTTACCTCAGCCTTTCCGGCCAAGTACCATTCCAGGGTACGCACGATCCTACCGGAAACACCGCCGGAACCGCTTTCCGCTATCTCTACTTTGACGGCAAAAACCTGCGCCTCTATAAAGATCAACGCCTGTACCCAAATCATATTGCAGAGGACATCGACGTTCCAGCAGATGTGCAGGAAACGGCAAAAAATATGGTTATGGAGAAATCTGCAATAGAAAATGAGGGGTGGAGACTGGAGGATGACGAGTTCATCACCATGCCCCTCCAGTTTGACGATTGGCGCATTTCTCTCTTGGAAGGACCATATACATATACATTCTATGACCAAAATTTCCAAGCTTGGCGGGTGGATTACCAGTTCCATACAGACACACCGGAATATGTCGTCCTGGCAGGCGGCCGCTATGTCACGGAAGATGGCTGGGTCAGCCCCGGTTATCCCGGCTGCGACTGGCTGATCTTCCATATCGAAGAAGACAGTTCCCGGGACTATCTGTACAGCGTCATGGCAAACGACAGTGACCCCACCAGCGACCTGTTCTGGATGGGTGAAGTCTACCAACTGGAAGGACTGGGGTTGATATCCTTAGGCCAGCTGGACGGACCAACACTGCTGAACATCTTTGCAAGCAACCCTTACAGATTCCTGAATGATTTGGCGGAACGTCCGGAGACGCAGAGGCAGCCTATCCTGGAAACCTTAGGTGAATTTGTCGCGTCTATTAACACAAATGCAGGAACTGCTGGATATGTACAGTGGAGAGATATCATAGACTATCTGAGGATTTATAGTGGAGAACTGGTTACTGAAGAAGGAAAGAACATTTGGGATCGTCTGAACAATATCGTTTGGCTAAAGCTACAGGAAGAATCTTCGACTGCTCCCAGTTGATATGTTCGGAATCCACCATCTCCTCTGATCTTGCACAAACAAACGGGACGGGCGAAAGCCCGTCCCTCGCTTTTCCATTTTTACGTTACTAAAATCCCTTCTCTGCCAACTCCTGCACCAAACGGATGAAAAAATCCTCCGCTGAGAAATGCGATAATCTGCGCCTGCGTGCTCCGGCGCAGTCCTGATGCGACACATCGGTTAACGTTCCTCGGTATGCTCCCCATGCGGCTGATTCCGGCGTTACAAGCGCATCGGTAGGACCGTCGGATTTCGTCAGCCACAGCTGGGCGCAGTCCATTGGGTCCCATGTCCTCTTTACCAGCAATGCGCCCCAGCTTTGATAGTACACTTGGGGACTATCCAGGTTCTCCTGGTTGAAACGCTCCAAAGCCTCCGGCGTCAAAGAAGCAACTGCACTCTGAAAATCCGGCGCCTGATCGCCAAACAGCCGCCATCCAGTTTCTAAGGCACGGCCTGTTGCGGCGCAGATAATCTTGCGCTTTTGCCACACCTCCGCCGACCGTGCTCCCCGATGAGGCGTGCAGAGCGTTGTTAATGACGCTGTATGGTCTGCGAAGCCTAACGAGGAAATCAGATAACGAGCCTCCAACCCGCCTTTGGAATGGGCAATCAGGTTGAGCTTTTCGCTTCCCTCCCCCTCTAAGATTTTTTCGGCCATGCGCAAAAGCTTTCTGGCATTTCCCTCTATGCTTCCCCACGCGTCCTGATGGCCCAAATACACCACCGCGCCCCGCTCCCGCAGCGCCTCTGGAACACGCCCCCAGCAACCGGAAAAACAGTCATCTCGACAGTTTAGACCGTGCAGCAAAAGAATGGGGTATCGTGTCTGGCAATCTTTCATAGAGCCTCCTTGCAGATTTAAAAAAATATTGCAGAATCCCCTTGACAAATACCCTCAGGGGGTATATTCTATAGATACCCCCTGAGGGTATTTGGAGGCCGCCATGTTAAATGATACAACAAAAACCAAAAATCGTCCCGAAGAAGAAGCAAAACGCTTAATCAACCGCCTCAGCCGCATCGAAGGACAAATCCGCGGCATCCGCGGTATGGTTGAGCGCAGCGCTTACTGTACCGATATCCTCGCCCAGACCGCTGCTGCGAATGCCGCACTCAATGCGTTCAGCCGTGAACTGTTGGCCGAGCATATCCGCACTTGCGTCGCTTCCGACATTCGGGCGGGAAACGATGAAACGATTGATGACTTAATTGCCATCCTGCAAAAATTCATGAAATGACGAATTTGCGGGAAACTACTACCTGCGTTGAATTCCGGCGGTTCTCCGGCGGGTTTCAGCGCCTGTCCGGGAGGTCGCTATGAAACAATATAACGTCACTGGCATGAGCTGCGCGGCTTGCAGTGCCAGGGTGGAAAAAGCCGTATCAAAAGTTCCAGGCGTTACCGTCTGCTCCGTCAGCCTGCTGACGAATTCTATGGGCGTTGAAGGCTCTGCCTCGCCTCAGGAAATTATCGAAGCGGTGCAGAACGCCGGCTATGGAGCATCGGAAAAAGGGGCTGAAAGCCGTGCAAAATCTGCAGCGGCAGAAAATTCCGCCGATGCCTTGCAGGATCATGAAACCCCCGTGCTGAAGCGGCGTCTGCTTTGGTCTGTCGGCTTCCTGCTGGTCCTGATGTATTTCTCTATGGGCCATATGATGTGGAACTGGCCCCTTCCCTCCTTTATGGAAGGGAACCACATCGCCATGGGCTTGCTCCAGATGCTGCTGACCATCACGATCATGGTCATTAACCAGAAATTTTTTGTCAGTGGTTTCAAGAGCCTTTGGCACCGTGCGCCAAATATGGATACGCTCGTTGCTCTCGGTTCTACGGCAGCCTTTGTTTATAGCACCTATGCCCTGTTTGCTATGACGGATGCCCAGATGCGCGGAGATATGGAAGCCGTCATGAATTATATGATGGAATTCTATTTTGAATCCGCCGCCATGATTCTAACCCTGATCACCGTAGGTAAAATGCTGGAAGCCCGTTCAAAAGGCCGCACTACCGACGCGCTCAAGAGTCTTATGAAACTGGCGCCAAAAACCGCCGTCGTAGAACGAGATGGCGTAGAGACAGAAGTCCCCATTGAGCAGGTACAGAAGGACGATGTGTTTGTTGTTCGGCCCGGCGAGAACATCCCAGTCGACGGTGTGGTTTTGGAGGGCGGCAGCGCTGTCAATGAATCTGCCTTGACCGGTGAGAGCATTCCAGTGGACAAAGCACCCGGCGATACGGTTTCCGCTGCTACACTGAACCAATCCGGTTTCATTAAGTGCCGCGCAACCCGTGTCGGAGAGGATACCACCCTTTCCCAGATTATCCAGATGGTCAGCGATGCTGCTGCTACAAAAGCCCCTATTGCAAAAATTGCCGATAAGGTTTCCGGCGTATTCGTTCCAACAGTGATTGCAATTGCCATAATCACTATGGCTGTTTGGCTGCTACTGGGCCAATCTGTAGGCTTCGCTTTGGCGCGGGGCATCTCCGTCTTAGTAATCAGTTGTCCATGCGCTTTGGGGCTTGCTACGCCAGTGGCAATTATGGTTGGCAATGGTATGGGCGCAAAAAACGGCATTCTGTTCAAAACCGCCGCCTCTTTGGAGGCCGCCGGACGGACAGAAATCGTTGCTTTGGATAAAACCGGCACTATCACAAAAGGCGAACCGAAAGTGACCAATATCCTCCCCGCGCCTGGCCGCACAGAGGATGACGTGCTCATTACCGCTGCTTCCTTAGAAGGTCCTTCCGAACATCCTTTAGCCGCCGCTATTGTGGAAGAATCCAAAAAGTGGAGCTTACCGATTACTCCTGTTAACCAATTTACCGCTGTTCATGGACGCGGCGTCCGGGCATCAATGGGAACAGATACCCTGATCGGCGGAAACCTCGCCATGATTCAGGAAGCAGGTATCGACCCCAGCCCCCTGGCCTCCCAGGCAGAAGCCCTGGCAGCGGAGGGAAAAACCCCCATGTTCTTCGCCAACGAGAGCCAAAAGTTGTTGTTAGGTATCATCGCTGTCGCGGATGTCATCAAGGAAGATAGCCCCCAAGCTGTGAAAGAACTACAAGGCATGGGCATTCGTGTTGTTATGCTCACTGGTGACAATGAGCGTACTGCAAAGGCCATCGGCAAGCAGGCCGGTGTGGATGAAGTAATCGCGGGTGTTTTGCCAGACGGCAAAGAGAGCGTGATCCGCCACTTGAAGCAGCAAGGGAAAGTTGCCATGGTCGGCGACGGCATCAACGACGCTCCCGCTCTCACCCGGGCCGACACTGGCATTGCCATCGGCGCAGGCGCGGACGTCGCACTGGACGCTGCGGATGTTGTCTTGATGAAAAGCCGCCTCTTAGATGTTCCGGCTGCAATCCGGCTGAGCCGCTCGACGCTGCGAAACATCCATCAAAATCTATTTTGGGCATTCTTTTACAACTCAATCGGAATTCCTCTAGCCGCTGGCCTGTTCATTCCTCTAGGCTTGACGCTGAATCCGATGTTTGGTGCGGCGGCAATGAGTCTGAGCAGCTTCTGCGTTGTATCCAACGCCCTGCGGTTGAATTTGTTCAACCTACAGGATGCGAAAAAGGATAAACCCATCAAAACGAAACACAAGGAGGAAGCAAAGATTATGGAAAAGACGATGAAGATTGAAGGTATGATGTGCGGTCACTGCGAGGCCCGTGTCAAGAAAGCGCTGGAAGCCCTTCCGGAAGTAGCGGAAGCCGCTGTCAGCCATGAGAATGGCACAGCTGTTGTGACCCTTTCTGCCAACCTCTCCAATGACGCCCTCAAGCAGGCAGTCGAAGCCCAAGACTACGCCGTTACCTCAATCCAATAAAGATCCAGGGTAGTTTTCCACCTGTTCCCCCCTCAGAAGCGCCGCATATGCGGCGC
>JAAWGR010000006.1 GCA_022795445.1 Oscillibacter sp.
GAGGGCTTCCCGCAGCATCCCAGCCGCAGGAGGGGGACCCATAGTGACGACAATCACCTTGCACCCCGTCTCGTCCTTCATTTTGAGGGCGGCTTCCAGGGCGTTCATATCGTCGGGGTTCGTGATGGTCTGCATAGACGCACGGTTCAGGGTGCCGTCCGGGTTCACCGCAACCTTGCCGGAGGTATCGGGCACCTGCTTGATGCTGACAATGATTTTCATGTTATCCTTTACCTCCTATCTTATTTCACGCCCAGACGGCTGGAAATCACCATGCGCTGGACCTCAGATGTACCTTCATAGATTTCGGTGATCTTGGCATCACGCATCATGCGCTCAACGGGATACTCGCGGGTGTAGCCATAGCCACCAAATAACTGAACAGCGCGGCGGGTAACGTCAGAAGCGGCTTCTGCAGCGAACAGCTTTGCCATAGAAGCATCCATGGAATAATCCTCATGATTCTGCTTCTTGCAAGCAGCGGCATAAACCAAGTACTGAGCAGCCTGCATACGGGTATGCATATCGGCCAGCTGGAACTGAGTGTTCTGGAACTGGCTCAGGCGGCGGCCAAATTGCACACGCTCCTGGGTGTACTTAATAGCCTCGTTCACAGCGCCTTCGCCCAGGCCCAGAGCCTGTGCAGCGATGCCAATACGGCCGCCGTCCAGGGTCTGCATAGCGATCTTGAAGCCCTTGCCTTCTTTGCCCAGCAGGTTCTCCTTCGGAACGATGCAGTCCTCGAAGATCAGGTCGCAGGTGGAGGAGCCGCGGATGCCCATTTTCTTTTCGTGCTTGCCGGTAGAGAAGCCGGGGAAGCTCTTTTCGACAATGAACGCAGAAATGCCGTGGTTACCCTTGGACTTGTCGGTCATAGCGAAGACTACGAAGGTCTCGGCCACGTTGCCGTTGGTAATGAAGCACTTGGAGCCGTTGAGGACATAATGGTCACCCTCAAGAACGGCGGTAGTCTGCTGGCCAGAAGCGTCGGTACCAGCGTTGGGCTCGGTCAGGCCGAAAGCACCCAGCTTCTTGCCGGAAAGCAGATCGGGCAGATACTTACGCTTCTGCTCCTCGGTGCCGTTCTCAAAGATTGGCGCGCAGCAGAGGGAGGTGTGAGCAGAGATGATGACGGAGGTGGTGCCGCAAACCTTTGCCAGCTCCTCAACGCACATCGCATAGGAGAGGACGTCGCCGCCGGCGCCGCCGTACTCCTTGGGGAAGTAGATGCCCAGCATCCCCAGCTTGGCCATTTTCTCTACGGTTTCCGTAGGAAAACGCTCCTCTTCGTCCAGCTCCTCCGCCAGAGGCTTGACCTCATTTTCGGCGAACTCGCGGTACATCTTACGGAGCATCTGCTGTTCATTTGTCAGATGAAAATCCATTGCCATTTACTCCTTTACTATGTTTACTTGCTGTAATCGTAGAAGCCCTTGCCGGTCTTCTTGCCCAGCAGGCCGCCGCGGACCATCTTCCTCAGCAGCAGGGCAGCGCGGTACTTGGAATCGCCGGTCTCGTTGTAGAGGACGTCCATGATAGCGAGGCAAACGTCGAGACCGATGAAATCGCCCAGGGCGAGGGGGCCCATGGGATGATTAGCGCCCAGACGCATAGCCTTATCGATATCTTCCACAGAAGCGACGCCGGTTTCTACCAGGCCAGCAGCCTCATTGATCATCGGAATCAGGATCTTGTTGACGACAAAGCCAGGAGCTTCGGAGACCTCAACGGGATCCTTGCCGATTTCCTGAGACAGCTTATAGATGAAGTCGAAAGTTTCCTGGGTGGTGTTGGCGCCCCGGATGATCTCCACCAGCTTCATGCTGGGGACAGGGTTGAAGAAGTGCATACCGATGACGGGATGCTTCAGGCCGTTGCCCATCTCGGTGATAGAGAGGGAGGAGGTGTTGGAGGCGAAGATAGCCTCAGGCTTGCACATAGCATCCAGCTCATTGAGCAGTTCCTTCTTGGTTGCCATATCTTCCTTGACGCATTCAATGATGAGGTCCGCGTCAGCACAGGCAGACTTTTCTTCCACCAAGACATTGGCGAGCAGCGCATCAACGGCTTCCTGAGCCATTTTGCCCTTTTCAACGCGCTTCTGGAGAGAAGCAGCCAGCTTATCCTTGTGCCGCTGAGCAGATGCAACGGAACTAGCATACATCAGCGCGGTGTGTCCTTTGGCGGCGAAAACTTGGGCAATGCCGCTGCCCATGGTGCCCGCGCCAAATACTGCGATTTTCATGTTGATTCCTCCTGTTTTGATCAATTTTAGGTGCTTTGGGGTTACAAAGATGTGGAGCAAATCTGAGGGTTTGCCAATTTACTCACAAACTTTATTATAGAAGTATTTTTTACATTTATCAAGTCCAAATTGTGCCAGAATCCACCAGCACCTTTCTTTTTTACAAATCCTACAAATTCGAATTGGAATTTTAGCTGATTTGTTAAGCACTTAACATTTTTCCTAGCAGATTGATTTTCTGAACTCGCAAAAACAGCGAAAATAAATAAAAAAGATCCATATCTAAGGTCTGAAATTGTTGTAAAGGTGGATATAGTAAATTTGACGAATTTTCAAAATTTTGGAAAGATGTTGCAAGGTAACCCATAGTAATTGACAGGACGAAAAGAAAAGGCTTGCAAAACGGCCGTTATTTGGTATAATAGTCGTATTCTGAACTTAGGAAGGGATTTTACAAAATGAATCAAACGTATAGTATGGTGATGCTGCTTATCCTGGTGGCTATGATGGCGTTCATTTACTTCCGCGAGAATAAGCAGAAGAAGAAAGCGCAAGCCGTATGGGACAGCCTGAAAAAAGGCGACACCATCACCTCCATCGGCGGCATTGTGGGTAAGATCGTGGCGGTCAACGAGCAGACCATCATCATCGAAACCAGCGAGGACCGTGTCCGTATGGAACTGCTCAAGACGGCTGTGAACACCTCTGCCATGACCAACAACGCCGACACTAAGAAGAAAGCGGACAAGGAGGAAAAGAAAGAGGAGAAGGAAGCGCTGCCTGAGGCCACAGAGAAAGCGGAAAAGTAACGCAAAAAAGCATAAAAGCATCCTCTCTCGGAATATGTTCCAGTAAGAGCAATTGCGAGGGAGGATTTTTATGGAAAAAGGGCGGAAAGAGAAGAAAGCGAAAGCGCTTTGGCCAGGCTTTTTGGCTGGGACACTGCTGGCAGCAGGCGTCTATCTGCTGGGACTGCTGTTCCTGGCGTTGCTGTTGACAAAGGGGACTGTCTCTGAAGGGAGTGCCTTTGTTATAGTGGCTGTGCTGTGTGTTCTGGCGACGCTGTGCGGCGGCTTGTTGGCAGTCCGGAAAACTGCCTGGAAGGCCACCGGACTCCTGACGGGAGTCATTTTTGCACTGGCGCTCTTGGCCATCGGGCTTACCGGCTGGAAGGATGGTATCACTTGGCTGGGCCAGGGAGGCGTTCTGTTGCTGTGTGCTTTAGGAGGCGGTTTTGCTGCGACACTGTTGGGCGGACGCCGCCGGAGACGAAAATAGGACTTTTAGTCATAATTCACAAAAGCGGAATCGTTGTACAAAATTTTCCAGAGGATGGTATCTAGGGGGATGGAGGCGGCAGTTGAGCAGATATCGTGTGCTGTTCCGCCGCCAGTCCCTAGATGTTGTTTTTTCTGCCTGAATGGGTCAGGCAAGACTCCAAGAGTGAGATCCAAGTTGACATAAGACGGATTTCATTAACATTTGTCGGAACTGCTGAAAAATGATTTTCCAGGGAAATCTGCTTGCGAAATTCGGAAAATTCCTCTAATATGAAAGCCTAGGCGTTTCTGCCGTGTATAAACCGCCCACCCCGCTCATAAGATGCAACGAGGTGAGGCGGTTTGAACTGGAAAAAACGCAGTGGGCTGGAGTGGGAGCGGCTGCCCTTCCGTCTGCTATTTTTGGCGCTGTTCTTTTTAGGCGGCATTTTTTTAGGACAGGTTTCCGCAGGCCAGGTGCCTGCTGCGGCAGGAGAGGAACTGGACCGTTACCTCTCTGATTATTTGCAGATAGGCGGGGAGACCACCCCCCAAGTAGCGTTGACAGCAGCGGTTTTGTACTTCCGCTATCCCCTGGCGGCGTTTTTGCTGGGGTTTGCTTCGATTGGTGTGGTGTTGCTGCCAATGCTGACAGGTGCGTTCGGCTTTTTTCTGTCCTTTTCGGTCTGCTGTTTCACCGCTGCTTTCGGTTCGGACGGCGTTTTGCTGGCGTTGGCAGTGTTTGGCCTGCGCTGTGCAGTAACATTGCCTTGTTATTTTCTGTTGGCGGTTCCTTCTTGGGAAGCGTCTGCTACACTGGCAGCCCTCTCTTTCGGTAGGGGCAAGCGGTCGGCGCCAGTGGTTTATGGACGAGACTGGTGGGCCCGGCTGGGGATGGTCTCAGCGGCGCTGCTGGCGGGGATGTGTGCAGAGCTGATGCTCTCGCCGGAATTTTTACAGATTTTGCTGGAACGGCTGATGCCGTGACTGGGATCAGAAATTGATGGAAGGGAGCAGTCATGGACGAACTTGCACAATATGAAGCTTATTTGACAGAGAAACGGCATGCCTCCCCCAATACGGTTGCATCTTATTTGCGGGATGTGTCGCAGTTTGCGGTTTATTTGAAAGACCGCAGCGGCAGCCTTTGGGACGTTGGGGATGAAACCGTCCAAGCATATATGGATTGGATGCTGAGTCAAGGTAAATCTGCCGCCTCGGTTACACGGTTCCTGGCTTCCATCAAATCGTTTTATAACTACATGATCACCATCGGAGAGATGTATGCTAATCCGGCTGCAGGGATTGTTGCTGCAAAAGCGGAGCGGAAATATCCAGAGATTCTGACATCCAAGGAGGTGGAGCTGCTTTTGGAGCAGCCCCAATGCATAGATGCCAAGGGCTTTCGAGATCACGCCATGCTGGAGCTGTTGTATGCGACAGGCATCCGCGTCAGCGAGCTGATTTCCTTGGATATGGAGGATTTGAATTTGGCGGCGGGTTTTATCCGCTGCCGAAGCAAGGGGAAGGAGCGGGTAATCCCACTCTATCCAGCGGCGGTGAAAGCGTTGGAGGACTATGTACAGGATATTCGCCTGCAAGTGGTTGCAGACAGTGGGGAGCCGGCGGTTTTCCTCAACCGGAACGGGGAGCGTATGAGCCGCCAAGGGTTTTGGAAGATTTTGAAGCATTACCAGGAGATGGCAGGGATTGAGAAGGAGATCACGCCCCACACCCTACGGCACTCCTTCGCGGCACACCTTCTGGAAAATGGCGCCGACCTGCGGTCCATCCAGGAAATGTTGGGCCATGCGGATATTTCGTCTACGCAGATTTATACGCAAGTGGTCAAGAAACAGCTGAAAGAGGTCTATCAAAAGGCCCATCCCAGAGCGCAGCCATGATCGAAAATAAAAGGAAAAGCGCCTGCTTATGCAGGCGCTTTTTGTGCGTTCAATTGAGAAAATCTTTCAGTTTTTTACTGCGGGAGGGGTGGCGGAGCTTCCGCAAGGCTTTCGCTTCGATCTGCCGGATACGCTCGCGGGTAACATTGAATTCCTTACCAACTTCTTCCAGTGTGCGGGTCCGTCCATCCTCAATGCCAAAACGAAGCTTGAGAACCTTTTCCTCACGGGGCGTAAGGGTGGAGAGGACATCCATAAGCTGTTCTTTCAGGAGGGTGAAGGACGCGGCCTCAGAAGGCTCAGACGCAGCTTCATCAGGAATGAAATCGCCGAGATGGGAATCTTCTTCCTCACCGATGGGTGTCTCTAAGGAGACTGGTTCCTGGGCAATCTTCATGATCTCCCGCACTTTATCCACAGGCATATTCATTTCTGCGGCGATTTCCGTTGGAGAGGGGTCGTGGCCCAGCTCCTGCAAAAGCTGACGGCTGACCCGGATGACCTTATTGATCGTTTCCACCATATGCACAGGGATGCGAATGGTCCGCGCTTGGTCAGCGATGGCCCGGGTGATAGCCTGCCGGATCCACCAAGTTGCGTAGGTTGAAAACTTGTAACCCTTAGTATAATCGAATTTTTCCACGGCCTTGATCAGGCCCAGGTTGCCCTCTTGGATCAAATCCAGGAACAGCATTCCCCGGCCTACATAGCGCTTAGCGATAGAAACGACCAGGCGTAGATTGGCTTCAGCCAACTTTTGTTTGGCAATTTCCCCGGCCCGATACTTCTGTTTCCATTGGGCTTCCTCTTTGATATCAACAGGCTCGCCGTTATCTCGCATTCGCCGGAACTCCGCCAGTCTTTTCTCCGCCTCGTTTCCGTCAGACATCGCCTGTGCTAAAGATACTTCTTCTTCAGGGGTCAGAAGGGGTACCTTGCCGATCTCCTTCAAATACATTCGGACGGGGTCATCGATGGAAAAACTGTTAACCAGTGTATTGGGGTCTACCAGTTCTTCTTCTTCCACGTCGGCGATTTCCTCAGCGGCTGGTCCCTCTTCTGGAAGCTCAGAGAGGAGGCTTTCCTCGGCGCTGATATCAATATTCAGCGCCTCCAAGGAATCATAAAGCTGGTCCATCTGCTCGCTTTCAAGGTTCAGGTCATCCACGGCGTCCATCAAATCGGAAGATTCCAGCTTCCCCTTTTTCTTGCCCTTTGCCAGCAGTTCCCGGAGCTTTTCGTTACCCGCCAGCCACGGGGCGGCAGGCAGCGCCGCAACCTGCTTATCATCCAAACGGGGAACCTCGGTTTTTTTAGCTTCGTCTTCCTTTTCCGCCGCATCAGCGGCAGCTAGGATGGCGTCGGCTTGTGCTTTCAGTTCCTTGGGGGTCAATTCCTGTTTGTTAGACATTCCGTTTTTCTCCCTTTTTGTCTTTGTATTTTTCTGTCGCTGCCAGCAGCGGGTCAGTTGCACCACCAGTGCGCCGTTGATACTCTGTGTGTATGACCCGTATGTAATCCTCCAAAGCCTGCTTACCCCGCTGTACGGATTCTGGTTTCTGACAGACTGCCGCCATATGGTTCATTTCTTCTGCGGACAGCGCTCCAGAGAGTGCCGCGAGGGATACGTCCCGCCCTTCGCATTTTGCCTGCCAGAAGGAGGAAAATACTTTCCCCAGCAGGGGGGAGGAGAACTGTTCTTCTGTCAGGGGAAGCTCTGCCGGAAAGAGCGACGCATCCAAAAGCAGCAACCGGAGCACGCCTTCTTCTGCCATCGCGGAGCGTATATTGTTGTACCGCAGCGACCGCTCCTGGGGCTGGTTTTTGGCAGCGGGATTGAGTTCCCGGCGGAGCTCAGCACGATTTTCCCGGGCTGTCAGGCGTTTCCGGGCACGCTGGACTTCCACCTTCATAGCATCCGGCGTTATATGCGCAAGCTCAGCGGCGCGGTTGCTGTAGACCTCTCGTTCCACTGCGCCGGGAAGGGACGCCAAAAGGCTGCTGATTTCGGCGCAGTAAGCCACCCGAGCCTCGTCGCTGTTCAAGTCATACTTGGCCGCGACTTGAGCCATCCGGAACTCGATACCGTTCTCGCTGCCGCGCAAAAGGCGTTCAAAGGCGTTGGGGCCTTGGAACTTGATAAAGTCGTCTGCGTCCTGCTTCACCAGTTCTCCGTTTTCTGTCTGCCGTCGGGGCAGCTGCAAGACTTTTACGGAAAACTCTGACCCGTTCAAAATCTGCAAGGCCCGTTCGGTTGCGGTTTTTCCCGCGTTGTCATTGTCATAACAAAGAACGAGCTCTTTTGTGAAGCGGGAGAGCAGCCGGGTTTGTTCCACCGTCAGGGCTGTGCCCATGGAAGCAACCGCATTATCAAAACCTGCTTGATGAAGTGTAACAATATCAAGGTTTCCCTCACAAAGGATAATATTAGGCCGCTTGCTTTTTTTTGCCAGATTCAGTCCATAAAGCACGCGCCGTTTGCTGTAAATCGGTGTCTCCGAAGAATTCATATATTTTGGTTCCGACTGATCCAGAACCCGGCTCCCGAAGGCGACCACATCTCCCCGGGTATCAATAACCGGCAGCATGAGACGGTTTCGAAATTTGTCATACAGCCCACCTTTTTTGTTTTGTACCACCAATCCTGCGTCAAGGAGTTCTGTTTTCGTGTATCCTTTTTTCATCATGGCAGTCAGAAGAACATCCCAGGCATTCAGCGAGGCTCCCATACCGAAGTTGACGGCGGTAGCCTTCCGGATTTGACGGCGTTCCAAGTAATCCCTGACAGCGCGGCCTTCTGGTTGCTGAAGCAGCTGGTAGTAAAAACGTGCAGCCTCCCGGTTCAGCTCCAGGAGCCTTGCCCGGCGGCGTCCGGCATCCCGGTCACCTTGTTCCTCCGGGACTTCCATCCCGGCCCGTTTGGCGAGGAACCGCACGGCGTCAGGGAAGGAGAGGTTTTCTTCCTCCATGATGAAATTCACCACACCGCCGCCCTTTTTACAACCAAAGCAATAATACATCTGCTTATCTGGAGCGACGGAAAAGGAGCCGGTTTTTTCACTATGGAAGGGGCAAAGGCCGAACAGGTTTGTACCTTTGCGGGTGAGCTGGACGTAGCTGCCAACAACGTCCACAATGTCGCTGCGGGCGAGGAGCTCGTCCAGAAAACTCTGTGGAAACGCCATAGATACCGCCTCCATTCGGTCAGTTTAGCCAAAATCCCCGTCTGTCATACCAAAAAAATGAGAATCGCGGGAAAGGCGATATTTAAATATACGCCGCAGATTTTGGATTTCCTCTTTTTTTGCGCCGATTTTTTTGAAAATTTTCCAGACAAGCTTTACAGTTTGGAAAAGAGTGGGTAAAATAGTAAAAATAACAGAAAGGAGGGCGCGGTATGCCCATTGAATTATGGACGGCCCGGCTGGAACGTCCTTTGCGGGAGAATGAGCGGGAGACCATGCTGACGATGCTGCCGCCAGCGCGCCGGGAGCGGCTTTTGCAGTCGCCACTGGAGAAGCAGCAGGAGCCTTTATGCGCCTATTTTTTGTTGTGCTTGGCGCTGTGGAAGCATCAGCGCTGGCGGGAACTGCCGGAAATTGCAGCATCCCGGTTTGGCAAGCCCTATTTCCCGGAACATCCGGATGTGCATTTCAACCTCAGTCATACAAAGGGGGCGGTGCTGGTGGGGGTGTCGGATGAACCTTTGGGTGTGGATATTGAACGGGTTCGCCCGGTAGGACAGCGGATGATGGAGCGCTTCTTTCATGCTGAGACAGAACAGGCTTTTTTTGAAAGCTGGGTGTGTTGGGAAGCCCGGAGCAAGTGCAGTGGAAGGGGAATCGGCAGTATGCGGGAAGCACCCTTGCAGGCGGGGGAGCATTATTATGCGTTGGACGCTTTCCCGGGATATGCGGCAGGTGTCGCGGCACATAGTGCAGAGCCCTTAGGAATGCTTCACCGGTACTCTTTGGATAATATACAAGGTGCGTTATAAAGAAAAGCAAGGGCGGGGATATCAATCCCCGCCCTTTGTGAAAGCTTTTTTCGCTCTTGAGAAAAGATACCTCTTAGAATACGCCTTGCGCCATCATGGCATCGGCGACGCGCTGGAAGCCTGCGATATTTGCGCCGGCGACAAGGTTGTAGCCCAGGCCGTACTGCTCGGCGGCCTTGACGCTCATGTTGTAAATGGTATCCATGATCTGGTGCAGCTGCTTATCGACTTCTTCTTCCGTCCAGACAAGACGCTCGCTGTTCTGAGCCATCTCCAAGGCAGAGGTCGCCACGCCGCCTGCGTTCACCGCCTTGCTGGGGGCTACGATCATATCTTTCTGCTCCATCAGGTACTTGAGGGCGTCGTTAGTGGTGGGCATATTGGCCACCTCAATATAATACTTCACGCCGTTGGCAGTAATCTGTTTTGCATGTTCCATGTGGACGTCATTCTGCATGGCGGAGGGCATTGCTACATCGACCTTCACGCCCCAAGGCTTTTCTCCCGCATGGAACTCCACACCGAACTTATCGGCGTAATCCTGCACTTTATTGCGGCCGCTGTTGCGCATTTCAACCAAGTATTCGATCTTCTCCGGAGTGCAGATGCCGTCGGGATCATAAACATAGCCGTCCGGGCCGGAGAGGGTAACGACTTTCGCACCCAGCTCGGTAGCCTTCTTGCAGATGCCCCAGGTCACATTGCCGAAGCCGGCGCAGGCAATCGTCTTGCCCTGGATGGATTCACCCTCATGTTTGAGGACATTCTCCAGATAATACACCGCGCCATAGCCGGTAGCCTCAGGACGAATCAGGGAGCCGCCATAGCTGAAGCCCTTGCCGGTGAGGACGCCGTTTTCAAACGCGCCTTTCAGCCGACGGTACTCGCCATAGAGGTAGCCGATTTCCCGTGCGCCGACGCCCATGTCTCCCGCAGGAACGTCCACATCCGGCCCAATATAGCGATACAGAGCCTGCATAAAGCTCTGGCAGAAGCGCATGATCTCGGCGTCAGACTTGCCTGCCGGGTCGAAGTCGGAACCGCCCTTACCGCCGCCGATGGGCAGGCCAGTTAAGCTGTTCTTGAACACCTGCTCAAAGCCCAGGAATTTAATGATGCCAGGGTATACGTTCTTCTGGAAGCGCAGGCCGCCCTTATAGGGGCCAATTGCGCCGTTGAATTGGCAGCGCCAGCCAATATTTGTGTGCCACGTGCCGTCATCGGCCATCCAGCAAACGCGGAAGGTGATCATCCGTTCCGGCTCTACCATACGTGTCAGCAAGTCAGCCTTCTCGTATTCGGGGTGTTTTTCCACCACCGGCTCGAGGGAGGAAAGGACTTCCTCCACCGCCTGGACGAACTCCGGTTCATTCGCGTGCCGTGCCTTGACATTTTCAATGACACTTTCAATATATGCGTTCATCAAACATCCTCCTCAAATCTTCTAAGACTCCACGGAAGCCACAAAGTTGTGCCCAAGACAATATAACATTGTTTACCGAAATAAACAAGAGGGATTTAACAATTTGTAGCAATTTACTATGAACGACCGTGAATGGAGGTATGTTTTGGACAAGAAAAGAATAGAGTGGCAATAAACATCTGGAAAAAGCGAAGAGGGGGGCGTGCAGCATGGTGGAAGCAATCCTGGTCACTGCGGCGGCGGGGGTGCTTGGAACCGGCTTAGGCGGGACTTTGGCTTGCGGGTTTCGGCGGGATTCTGGGCGGGAGGCCAGCCTGTTTTTGAGTTTTGCAGCGGGGGTAATGGTATCCGTAGTGTGCTTTGGCCTTCTGACGGAAGCTGCCGCGCCGGGGGCGATGCTTCCGGTAGCAATTGGCGTTCTGGTGGGCTGTGCAGTGACGGGGATTCTCAATGGGCTGCTGGCCCTAGGCAGTCCGAAGGGCGGACTGGTTTTGGCAGGACTGGTTATGGCAGCGGCGATTGCGGTACACAACGTTCCGGAGGGCATGGTGATTGGAGCGTCTTTTGCCGGAGAAGGCATGGCCAAGCATGGGTGGACGATGGCGGCAGTGATTGGTATGCATAACATTCCAGAAGGTATGGCAGTTGCCGCGCCGTTGATAGCCGGGGGGACGCGCCGATGGAAGGCGGCGGGTTTAGCGGCTCTGACAGGCGTGCCGACAGTACTGGGCGCTATGGTAGGCTACTGCCTGGGAACTCTTGGCCCTACGGCATTAACGGCCACATTAAGTTTTGCCGCTGGGGCGATGCTATATGTTGTTTTCGGCGAACTTTTGCCGGAGGCAGCGGGGTTGTGGCAGAGTAAGATTCCAGCGTTGGCGGCAGTTGCGGGTGTGTTGGTAGGTATGGCCATTGGCGGATAGGATTATATCGAATCAAGTCATTGTGTATGTGGAACAATCAAGTAAGATAGGAGCGGCAAGGAACATAAATTCCTTGCCGCTCCTGTTTGCGTTTTAAGTTTTTGTCAACGGTCAGCGGTAATATACGACCAACAAATCCACCACTGTGCCATAGGATTGGATCCCCCGCTCGTCGCCGTAGCTCTTGAGGATGCCGTCATAAATTTTGTTGGAAGCCCGCTGGACGACAGTATCCTGGAACTGTGACCAATAAGCGTTGTTATAGCTTAAATCTGCCCGAACGCTTTCCGGAAGTGTATCGCGGATGGCCCAGTAGGCATCAGGGTCCTTTGAGTAAAGGGCATTGCCAAGATAAATATAGCCTAAAAGCAGTCCAGAATATACATAGGTTGGATTGCCAGAAGTGGTGGAGGCCAAGATTGCCAGAAAATTGCACTCCTGCTCAGAGGCAATCCCGCGCTGGTGCGCAAGTTCGTGGGCGGCCGTGGAGGGGAGAAGACAGGCAGGGCTGTCTACATTGACATTAGACTCTCCAGTGTAAGGACAGTAGAAGCCGGTGAAATCCATCATACTCATAAGGCGGGAAAAGCGCATAGCTTTTACGCCAGGATCATCAAATTCCAAGAACGGGAATTGTTCCTCGATCTGGTCATAAACCTGGGGGCTATACGCAAGGATTTCTTCCCGCGAAACAGCAAACAGGCCGTTTTCATCCCGTTCAACCCCATTTGCCGCTTGGGCAAGTTCTGCTGCGAAACGTTCTGTGACGGCCCGCAGGTCATCCAAGGCAACAGGCTGTGCGCAGATGCCGGACTTGTCCTGAAAGCTGTCAGTCCAGTAGTTTACGCCCCAAAGAAGACAGAACCCAACACAGATAGTAAGCATAATGCAGACCGCGCCCAGTGCGGCAGCATATGCCTTGACGCCGCGCTGTCCCTTGGCTCGAATAACCGAGAGGATGCTCCAAACCAGATAACCGATTGCAAACAGCACCAATAAAATACCCAATACTTCCATAATCGAAACGTTGGTCAGATAACACAGCCGCCCGACGGTTCGGCGGAAGGGGCCGGTAATGTTGTCTGCCAGGGCATTCATCAGGGCTTTCTGGCTTCTTAGCAGCCAGAAAGCTGCCAGGAAAAGAAGATCGGTAAAAAACCAGATATGCAGTTTTTTAAAGCGAAAGAAAAAGTGTTTTAAATCCATATATGAATCCTTTTTAGGACGATTCTACCGCATTTGCCGCAAATACGCAGAGATTCCTCCAATGTTCAAGGCTGCGTTCAAAGAACTGTAAAGGTTCTGGAAAGTCGTCTAGGGGTGTGAATGGCAGAAAAATTCATCAACAGAATCTTCCTCATTATAAATTCTCCAGTTTCTTATCGATGTCACTTTTGCCGTTTGATTGGCCGGTTTCATAAGCCTTGATCTCCGCAGGCAAGCCCTTTTTGCGCAGACGAACGTCCAGAATAAAATTGGCGGCACAGTAAAAGCAGGCGCACACTGGTACGCCAAAGAACATGCCTGGTACGCCGAAGAAGCTGCCGCCAACCAAAATTGCCACAATCACCCACAAGCTGGACAGTCCCGTTTTATCGCCCAAAATTTTGGGGCCGATGACATTACCGTCCAGCTGCTGGAGGGCCAGGACGAAAAAGAGGAAATACAATGCTTTCATAGGGGAGACCAAGAGGATAAGGAAGGTGCTGGGAATGGCGCCTAAAAAGGGACCGAAGAAGGGGATGATATTGGTCACGCCGACAAACACGGAAACCAGCGGCGTGTAAGGAAAGCCGAGAATGGAACAGCCAGCAAAGCACAAAATACCAATGATGATGGAATCCAGCAGCTTGCCCCGGACAAACCCGGAAAAAATGCTGTCCATTTTCCGTACGCCCCTCAGCACCCAGCGGACATTCTCCTGGGAAAACAGAGCGCAGATCAATTTGCGCCCGTATGCGGAGCAATGTTCCTTAGTAGCCAGGAGGTAAACGGAGACAATAATACCCACCAGCATGTTTTTTGCAAAATTCAGGAGCGAGATTACGCCGCCAGAAACGGTAGTCATCACTGTTTGGATTTGAGGCAATACGCCCTTGGTCAGCCAGTTGTTGATATCCGTAAAATATCCAGACATCTGTTGGGATACCCAGCCCGCTACAGTGGGATTGGTTTCCAGCAAATGCATTACCCAGTCACTGATGGTACGGTAATAATCGTCCGCGCTGGTTACAAGCTGAAGGATGCTCTTATACAGCTCCGGGAGCAGGAATGATGCCAGCAGGTAGGCGAAAAAGGCGATAACTGCCCATGTCAGCAGCATACTTGCCGCCCGGATGCCGGCATGGATGCTTCGTCCGTTATCCTTCGCCCGCTGCATCGCACCGGTGAAAAGGACTTCTTCAAAGCAGTTGACCATCGGAGCCAGCAGGTAGGCAATGAATGCGCCATAAAGGATCGGCTGGACCGACGTAAGGAATTGGCTGCCGACCTTGAGCACGACTTTGCCGCCAAATAGGGTATCGTAAAAGAGCAGGATTGCAGCTACCGTGCAAAAGACGGTTACGCCTAACGCGATATGTCCGTTTTCATGCTTCATGGTTTCACCATCCTTTTTATAAAAACATTGTACCCCGAGTTTGTAAGAATTGCAATCCTGAATTACGTATGATATACTAAATCTTAACAATTTAACTAAATGAAAGGAATCTTGCAAGGAGGCCGATCTGCCATGAAACAACGCAAACTGCTGATGATCGTCAACCCTCGTGCGGGCCGGAACAAATCCAAAGGGCCGCTGTTTGACGCAGTTTCGATTTTTTCCAACGCGGGATATCTGACTGCTATCCACCAAACCGCCGCTTCCGGCGACGCGACAGAGACAGTTGTGCGGGAGGGTTCGCAATATGATTTGATTGTGGCGGTAGGAGGTGACGGAACACTCAACGAGGTTGTTTCCGGGCTGATGCAGTTAAAGAAAAAACGCCCCTTGTTGGGGTATATTGCCCAAGGGAGCACAAATGATTTTGCATCCAGCCTGCGCATTTCCCGGAATCCGGTCTCTGCCGCTACGGCGATTGCCCGCAATGTTCCCCGCCAGTTGGATGTAGGCCTTTGGAATTTCCGCAGTTTTGTTTATGTGGCTTCTTTTGGGGCTTTCACCCGTAGTTCCTATGCTGCGCCCCAGAGCGCCAAAAACGCATTGGGCCATCTGGCCTACATTCTGGAGGGAATGAAGGATCTCAACAGTCTCCGGCCCTATAATATTCGGCTTACCGCTGATGGAGAGGCCATGGATGGGGAATACCTGTTCGGGGCGGTGTGCAACTCTACCTCCATTGGCGGCTTGATGAAGTTGGACCCGGAGCGGGTTGTTCTGGATGACGGCTTGTTTGAAATGCTCCTGATTCCCAGTCCCAAGACTGCCGCCGACCTGCAAAATCTGGTTCATGCGATTTTGAACCAGGAATATGATAGCCATGGTTTGGTATTCCGGCATGTATCCTCCATCCATCTGGAGACGGATGAGAACCTTCCCTGGTCCTTGGATGGCGAGTATGCCGCCAGTGTGCCGGTTGTGGATGCGGTGAACTGCCGTTGTGCCTTGACGATGCTGCTATGATGGACGGATTGGAAGCATTGACAGGCCGCTTTACAAACCACGAGCCGGGCCTGTTGGGAGCGAAACAAAGCTATGCTGTCCTTTGTCCGTTGGTGGAACGGGTAGATGGCCTGCACCTGCTGTACGAGGTTCGGGCGTCCAACCTGCGGCAAGGAGGAGAGGTCTGTTTTCCTGGCGGACGGATGGAGCCAGGCGAGACCCCGGCGGGCTGCGCTCTTCGAGAGACGGAGGAGGAGCTGGCAATCCCCCGCCAGGAGGTGCGTGTTTTGGGAGCATTGGATTTCATCTGTAACCAACGGGGGTTCTTGCTTCACCCCATCCTGGGAATGGTATCCCCGGCAGGCTTTGCTGCGATGAAGCCATCTCCGGCGGAGGTGGCGGAGGCGTTCACGGTTCCACTGGTGTTTTTCCAGAAGACGCCGCCGGAAATCTGGGAATACGATCTGACGCCCCAGGTTCCAGAGAATTTTCCTTATGAAAAGATTGGAGTTTCCCGGAACTATCCATGGTCTGGCGGCCGGGTAGAGGTACCGGTATGGTACTATCAAGGCCATGCAGTTTGGGGCATGACAGCGCGGATTACAAAATCGCTTTTAACGAATTGACAGAAAGGGATAAGCAAATTTGCACAGGTATGTGTAGCCGTCTTAAAACCTCGTGCCAGGCCGGGAATTTGTATACCAGTGGTCGGGTGGATATAGGGATAGTAACAGCGAAGGGGGAAGAAGGCCGGCAACATCTGTAAAGCGCCGCCGGAAAATCGGCGGCGCTGATTCTGGTAAATTCGATTGTTCTCAAGACCCAACTGCGGGGTCAAGGCCATTATCAATCCGGCTGGCGATATAGGGCTGCACCTCGTCGAAGGGGATCCCTAGGGCGACGGAGAATTCGCCGTACAGCAGCCGCTCGGCCTGCTTCATATAGCGTTCATCCACCATCCCCAGGTGTCGTTTCTGTGCTTCCACCATCCGTCGTTTGTTATAGATGGATTTCATCATTCCAATCAAATCCCGGCAGTCGCTGCTGCGGACGGCGGACTGATAGTGCTGCGCTAAGGCCTGGAGGGTCGGTGCGCGGCAGGCGGAGGCGTCGATGGAGGGGATCAGGTCAATAAGTGCTTCTGCTTCTTCGGCGGAAATGACCGGACGCATAGGCACCTTGGCATTATCCACCGGGGCATAGATCACACCGTCCTGCTGGAGGGGGCTGAGGCGGTAATACTTTTTGTTTTTGTCAGAGCCTTTTGCTCCTTCGAGAGCGGAGACGTCTTCCACCCGACAAACACCGGTGGAACCGTAGACAACCATATCTCCTGGCTGAAACATGAAACGGGACCTCCTTCATCCATCAAATTGCGCGGCTCCAATTACGGATTCTGCCAGGATTCCGCGCTATACCCATAGTTTACCACATTTTTAATAAAAAATGTAAGAGAAAATTTGCACAAGAGTACATTTTTTCGTTGGAAACGCTAAATTGAGCTGCATTTTGATGGATAAATTTGGTGAAAAAGACGCTCTTTTTGCTTGCGGGTGGATTTATTTTTCTTTTTTAAAGGTAAGATAGCCGTCCAAAATCAGGGAGGCAGCCACAGCGTCCACGATTTTCTTCCGTTTTTTAGCATTTTTCCCAGTGTTCAATAAAATTTGGTGTGCGTCGATCGTTGTACGACGCTCGTCCCAAAGGATAACGGGCAATCTGGCCGTATTTCGCAAAAGTTCCGCGAAATCTTCCGCCTTCTTGGCCCGAGGGCCGAAGGTACCATCCATGTTCAGGGGATGACCCAACACCAATTCTTCTACTCCGTGCTCTTCCGCCAATTCCGCAACACGTTCCGCGACAACCTCTGGACGGTAGGCGGTGATGGTGGTTGTAAAGCCTGTAAGGAAGCCGGTGGGGTCGGAGATGGCGATACCGGTGTGGGCATCGCCGTAGTCGATCGCCATGATACGCATAAGGGTTGCCTCGCTTTCGTTTATCCATTTTCCGCTGGAGGGGAGAAATCTTTTTCGACTGGGTAGGAATCTTCATCGGAAAAATGCCACCATTCTCCTGCGTAGGGCTGGAAGCCGCAGGCAGACATAACATCCTCCAGAAAACGGGCGTGTTCAGCGGCATTCTGCGGTACGTCGCTGTAGTCCCGGTCTGCCAGCAGAGAGAAGTCGTCGAAACTGCTGGGCATTTCCACTGTTCCGCCGTCGAAGCTGAGCAATGTCAGGTCAACTGTATTGCCGCGGCTGTGGGAGGAAAATCCTTTGTTCGGATTGGCAATGTAGGTTGAATTCGGGCAGACCTCCCAGAGGCGGAACTGGGCCTCTATGGGCCGGAAGGCGTCCCAGATCAAGAGGGTGTATCCCTCTGGTTCCAGGCGATCCAGGACGGCAGCCAGTTTTTCCACCGTACCATAGCGAAGCCACGCATCGGTAAAATCATAGATGACGCAGCCAGTAAAATTATCTTCGGATGCATAACGCAAATCTGTTTCAATGTTCGGAAGCCAATCCTGAACGCGTACAAATTCTTCAGGCGACGGCAGCGGTTCTAGCGGGGGAACTGGTTCCGGTTCTGGTTCGGGAACTGGCACAGGTTCTGGAAGGGACTCCGAAACTTGTGCCGCTTCTGTTGGGACCTCTGGCGCGGAAACAGGAGGTGCAGTGGGTACAGCGCAGCTGGCCAGCAGAAAAAATACCAGTAAACACAACCAGAGCCGGTGCATGAAAACCCCTTCTTTGCGGATAAGATATTCTTATTGTAGCACATTGAAAAGGCCTTGGCAACTGAAGCGGCTTATGATACATTGGATACAAAAACGGGAAAAGTTGAAAAAATAGTTTGACAACAGCGAATCTATCCCTTATAATAGCACGTGTGTCATTGCGAGGTAGTTTATGCTGTTGGATGTAAGACCAATTTTATATGCGCCTGGTAAACGCTTGGCGTTCCAGTTTGAGATGGACTTGTCTGACGCGGATATTTCCCAGCCGGTTGCGGTGGAGGGGATGGTGCGGAATACGGCTGGCCTGTTGGAGCTGGAGCTGGAGGCGCGGGCTGTGTTGAACTTGACCTGCGACCGCTGTGGAAAGGCGTTTTCGCGGGAAAAGGCAATCCTCTATCGCTGTACGCTGGCGGAGGAAGTCCAAAATGAGGACAGCGACGAGATCGTTTTGCTGGAGGATGGCAAGGTAGATGTAGGAGACTTGGCCCGGACAGCGTTCATCCTCGGTTTGGACACGAAAAACCTGTGTTCAGAAGATTGCAAAGGACTGTGCCCCCGGTGCGGCGCCGATTGGAATCTCGGCCCCTGCTCCTGTAAAAAGGAACCAGACCCCCGGCTGGCGGCTCTTGGCAAACTCTTGGAGAACAAATAAAGACCAAAGAAGGACGGGATCACACCTGGGCCTTTTGTATGAATAAGGAGGTGTCAAAATGGCAGTACCCAAGGGGAAGGTATCCAAAGCAAGACGGGACAAACGGCGCAGTTCTACCTGGAAGCTGGCAGCGCCCAATCTGGTCGTGTGCCCGAAATGCGGTGCTATGCACCTGCCTCATAGAATGTGCCGCGAGTGCGGTACTTACAACGGTCGGGAAATCAAGGTTGTAAAATCCGTCGTCTCGAAATAAGATTGCTTTGGAAAGAGGGGAAGCTTTGCTTCCCCTCTTTTTCTTTTTGCTGAATTACAAAACTCCTCTTGACAAACGGTTTCTATGTGTCTATACTGTGCTTATCGAACCGGTACGATTATTACAGAAAGCACAAATGAAAGGAGAGGGTACATGGAAATTTTAATCAGCAACAGCAGCGGTAAGCCGATCTATGAACAAATCTGCCAACAGATCAAGAGTCAAATCATGGACGGTACGCTGTCTGCTGGGGAGGCCCTGCCCTCCATGCGGGCACTAGCGCGGGATTTACATTTAAGCGTAATCACTGTGCAGAGAGCTTACGAAGATTTGACCCGAGATGGGTTTATCGAAACCGTTTCTGGAAAGGGCAGCTTTGTTGCTGCGCAAAACCGGGAGTTCATCCAGGAGGAACAGCTGCGGATTGCCGAAGAACTGCTGCAAAAGGCAGCCAGTATTGGCCGGACCCATGGGATTCCGCTGGAACAGCTGCAAAAAATCCTCAAGTTATTTTATGAAGAAGGAGATTGAACGTTATGGATGACAACAACATTTTGGTTCAGGGTCTGTGCAAGCGCTTCGACGGCTTTATGCTGAAGGATGTATCCTTCTGTGTGCCAAAGGGCCGGATCGTCGGGTTTATCGGCGAGAACGGCGCGGGCAAAAGTACCACTATCAACTTGATTTTGAACGAGCTGAAAAAGGACGCAGGAGAAGTGACGGTTTTTGGTCGGGACCACACAGACCCGACGATCAAGAACGAGATTGGTGTGGTTTTTGACGCATGCAACTTTCATGAGGTGTTTACCGTCAAGGATGTGGAGCGCGTTCTTTCCGGGGTTTATCCTACTTGGGACAATGCGCTTTTCCAGGAGTACTTGGAGCGTTTCCAGCTTCCCTATCGAAGGACGATCAAGTCTTTTTCCAAAGGGATGAAGATGAAATTATCCATTGTCTGCGCCCTGGCGCACCATCCGCGGCTGTTGATCCTTGATGAGGCGACCGCCGGCTTGGACCCAGTTGTCCGGGATGAGATTCTGGATTTGCTGCTGGATTTTTTACAGGATGAGGAGCATTCGGTGTTTTTCTCCTCCCATATCACATCAGACATCCAGAAGGTCGCCGACTATGTGGTGCTGATTCATCAGGGACAGATTGTGTTCGAGGAAGAAAAGGATACCCTGCTGGACCGTTATGGGATCCTTCGCTGCGGCCGGAGCACTGTCCTGGAGCCGAAGGACTACATCGTCCGCCGAGAGACGGGCGTAAGCGTAGAGTACCTTGTCTGTGACCGTGCGGCAGCGGGGAAGAAGTACCCAAAAGCGGTGGCGGACGCCGCTTCGCTGGAAGATATCATGTTGTTCTACATCAAGGGGGATGCATCATGCGAGGAATAATTTATAAGGACGTATGCTTGTTTTTCAAAGGCCTGGATAAGCGTATTTTTATACTGGCAGGGGTAGTTGTTGTTTTGTTAGTAGTGTCCAACGGCGCCATTGCGGGGTTGATGATATCCATCATGTTGGCAATGGCAGTAGGAATGCAACATGTGTTGACCTTTTCCGTGGAGGATAAGGCGGAATGGGAGAAGTACCTGCATACCATGCCTGTCCAGAGCGGGCAAGTGATTGCGGGAAAATATGCGGCGGTAATCGTAACGCTGCTAGTGAGCATTATTGGAAGCCTGCTGTGTAACCTTATTGTTTCCGCGGTTTACCAAACGTTCAGCCTGCCGATGTTAGAACTTTCAATTGTGTGCGCGGTTGCCGTACCGTTATGTTGGACGGCAGTAAGCCTCCCAGCGTGCTATTGGTTTGGCTTCCAGACAGCGCAGTATGTGGGCATTGTGTTGCTTTTCCCGATTTTTTATACAGTTAAATATTTTGAGGACAGTCCAAACGGTTTTCCACTGAATCTTTCAATTGCGCAGTATGTGCCGTTTGCAGCGGCTTGTGTTGCTGCATTGTTTGCAGCGTCCTATTTGGTCAGCCTAGCGGGTTATCTATGGCGCGTAGGGAGCTTTTCGCGGAAGAAACATGCTTAAAAAGATGGAGGCTTTCGCCTCCGTCTTTTGCTGCTGCGGAAAGATTTTCCTTGCGCCCAAAGCCCATCCCGGTTATAATAACAAATAGTTTATTGTTTCACGTGTTGTTAAAAGAGACGGTGCACACTGCGCCGACGGGAGGAACGTATCATGCCAAAACCTATCATCGCCATCGTGGGTCGTCCCAACGTGGGGAAGTCCATGTTGTTCAATAAACTGATTGGAAAACGCCTATCCATCGTCGAGGATACCCCCGGCGTTACACGGGACCGAATCTATGGGGAAAGCGACTGGAACGGACGCGCCTTTACCTTAGTGGATACCGGCGGCATTGAACCGCGGACGGACAATCAAATCTTAGAGTTCATGCGGGAGCAGGCGCAGATCGCGATTGATACCGCGACAGTGATCGTGTTCCTGACGGATATCCGCACCGGCCTGACGGCTTCGGACCATGAAGTCGCAAACCTCTTGCTCCGCAGTGGAAAGCCGATTGTGCTGGCGGTAAATAAAATGGATTCCATCGGCGCGCCGGACCCGGATTTCTATGAGTTTTACAATCTGGGATTGGGCGACCCTGTCGCCGTTTCTGCTGTCCACGGCCATGGTACCGGCGACTTGCTGGACGCATGCGTAGAGCACTTTCCGCCCGAGGGGGAGGAGGAATCGGAGGATGACGCCATCAAGGTTGCGGTCATCGGCAAGCCGAACGCAGGTAAGTCCTCGCTGGTTAATAAAATCTTGGGCGAAAACCGTATGATTGTCTCTGATGTCGCGGGTACCACCCGGGACGCGATTGATTCACGGTTTGAAAACGGCAAAGGCAAGTTTGTGTTTATTGATACCGCTGGACTGCGCAAAAAATCCCGAGTTGAGGAAAATATTGAGAAATATAGTGTTTTGCGAGCAGTCATGGCAATCGAACGCGCCGACGTGTGCCTGATCATGATTGATGCAACAGAGGGTGTTACCGAACAGGATACCAAAGTTGCGGGAATGGCACATGAAGCTGGGAAAGCCAGCATTATTGTTGTGAACAAGTGGGATTTAGTGACGAAAGACGGCAAAACCATGGATCGTATGCGGGAGGAAGTCCGCCAAGGCCTGGCGTTTATGACATATGCACCGGTTTTGTTTATCTCCGCTAAGACCGGACAGCGAGTGGATCGGCTTTTTGAGCTGATTGATTATGTCTCGAACCAGGCCAGCACCCGGATTACGACCGGGATGCTGAATGAAGTTCTGGCGGACGCCCAAGCGCGGGTACAGCCCCCGACGGACAAGGGGCGGCGGCTGAAAATCTATTACATGACGCAGGTTGGTATCCGGCCGCCGCATTATGTGATTTTCTGCAACGACTCCAGGTTGTTCCACTTTTCCTACCAGCGCTATCTGGAAAACTGCATCCGTAACACCTTTGGCCTGGAAGGTACGCCCATCCGGATTTCTATTCGCCAAAAGGGCGAAAAGGAGGGATCATGATGTCGCTGTTTGTTATGCAGAGGCTGCAATTTATCATCGCCGCTGTGATTGCTTACTTCTGCGGCTGCTTTAACGGGGCTGTAATCGTTTCCAAATATATCCTGCGGGACGATGTGCGGAACCATGGCAGCGGCAACGCGGGGCTGACGAATTTTCACCGCACGTTCGGCGGGGCGCTGACGCTTGTTGTAATTTTGTGCGATGTATTGAAAGCGGTTGTGGCGCTGTTGGCAGCGGTATGGCTGTCCCGCTTTTATCAGACAGGGATTGGAATCGAAGCCTTACAGCCATCCCCAGAGTTTACAGCGATCATATTCCAATATTGGGCGGCGCTGTTCTGCCTGTTAGGGCATATGTTCCCCTGTATGTTCCATTTCAAAGGCGGTAAGGGAATTCTCTCCGGCGGCACAATTGCGATCATGATTGACTGGAGAATTGCGCTGGTGGTTTGGGGAGGTTTCCTGGTTTTGGCCATTTTGACCCGTTATGTCTCCCTTGGTTCGTTGTGGGCAGGGGCCAGCTTCCCATTTGTAAGTTGGTATCAATATCCAGACATCAGGATTATCATTTTAGCATTTCTTTGCGGCGGCTTAGTAGTCTGGCAGCACCGCGCAAATATCAAACGATTGCTGAACGGCACAGAAAACAAGTTCAGTTTGCACAAGAAGAAGGAGGGGAAGACGTGAAAGCAGTTGTGTTGGGCAGCGGCGGCTGGGGGACGGCGCTGGCGCTGGTTCTTTGTGATAACGGGCATGATGTGACGCTATGGTCCCATAACCCCGCAAAGGCAGAAAGTATATGCAAAACACGGGAAAACCCTTTGCTAAAGGGTGTTAGCCTGCCGGAGAATCTCAAAATTGTAAGCGATTTGGACTGCCTGGAGGGGGCGGAGTTGGTTGTGTGTGCAAGTCCATCCTTCGCTGTGCGGGAGACAGGGCTGAAGGCTGCGCCGCATCTGAAACCGGAGACCGTTTTGGTAACAGTTTCTAAGGGGATTGAGCGGGACACAAACCTCCGCATGAGCCAGATTTTGCAGGAAACCACCAAATATCAATGTAAAGTGGTTGCGCTTTCGGGGCCTTCGCACGCAGAAGAAGTGGGGCTTCGTCTGCCAACGGGCTGTGTTTCAGCGTGTCCGGACCGAACGGCGGCACGGTTTGTGCAGGACGCCTTTATGAATGACTGCTTTCGGATTTATACGAGCTATGATATCATCGGCGTAGAGCTGGCGGCGGCGTTGAAAAATGTCATTGCTTTGAGCTGCGGCATATGCAGCGGCTTAGGGTTTCAGGATAACACGAAAGCGCTTTTGATGACCCGGGCCATGGCGGAGATCACGCGGCTAGGTGAGCAGTTGGGCGGTACGCGCCGGACATTTGGCGGCCTGGCAGGTATGGGCGATTTGATTGTAACATGTACGTCGATGCACTCCCGAAACAACCGGGCAGGGATTTTGATTGGGCAAGGAAAGAGTGCGAGCGAGGCTATGGAGGAAGTAGGCGCGGTTGTAGAGGGCTATTATGCGGCGGAAAGCGTTCACCAGCTGGCGGAACGGGAGGGAATTGAGATGCCGATCTCGCAATGTGCGTATGAGATTTTGTATCAAGGGAAGCAGCCAAAGGATGTGGTTTCCGAGCTGATGACCCGAGCCAAGAAGGATGAATTGCTTGAGACAACATGGCTGTAAAGTAAAATGAGCAGCCGGATTCCCAATAGAAATGCCCTGCCAAAAGGCAGGGCATTTAAGCAACTAGGGAAACTTGTCAAAAATCCGTGGCAGTAACAGCAGAAGGAGCAAATAACCAACGACAACCACCGCAGAGCGACAGCGGCGGCAGGAGCAGAGTCAAATCAGTGTGGGCTTCTCGTGTACAGAAGCACCATCTGGCAGCAAGCACGGCATCCCGCAGCGCTCTTTTCTCTGGCGAGAGAAGAGAAATGGGGGCCTTCAAACCTTCCAGCTATGGAATGGCTGAAATAAAACGTACCACACTGGATGGGTAAAAAAAGAAGCCCCAGGGCAAAGCCCTGGAAGCTCTTTTAAGGAATCAAACCGCACGGGTTACTTTGCCGGAACGCATACAACGCGTGCAGACATACACGTGGCGGGGGGAACCATTGACAATCGCTTTGACGCGTTTCACATTGGGCTTCCAGGGACGGTTGGAACGCCGGTGAGAGTGAGAAACCTGAATGCCAAAGGTCACGCCTTTGCCGCAATACTCGCACTTAGCCATCCGCTGCACCTCCCTGCTGCAAGAAATCTGTACTTGCCATACAAGCACGAAACTTATGATAACAGAATCTTGCCGAAAATGCAAGAAGATTTTTCAAAAAAACTGAAGTTTTTTCTCGAAGGGAAAAGGCAGAAGGTGTTGCGGAATTGCAGAAGTTCATATATAATGTAGGAGCGCGAAAGCGATTGGGCTTCTTTGGGGAAGGCGACGCTGTGCGTACGCCCGTATGGGCGGGATGGCCCTTATCGAAGGCCGGAAAGGGATGGAATATGCATGCAAGAAAATGGATTAAAACTCAAAGAGTTTATCACCCAATTTGATTTGGAGGTACTCAACCAGGGAAGCGACTTTGATTCCGCCCGGCTCACTGTAACGGATATCAACCGGCCCGGCCTCCAGTTCCACGAGTTTTATGATTACTTCGATCCCCGCCGCTTGCAGGTGGTTGGCAAAGCGGAGGTAACTTATCTGAAAAGCCTGTCTGCCACACAGCGGCGCAAGTGCTTTGATGACCTCTTTATGTACGACATTCCTGCCTTGGTGATTTCCAGAGGTTTGGACTGCTTCCCTTGCTGTTTGGAAAGCGCTGTCGAACACGAGCGGACATTGCTCCGCACTTCGGAGACAACAGCAGCTTTCACGAGTCGGGTCATTGACTGCCTCAACCGTGTCCTGGCCCCTTGCATCACTCGCCACGGCGTCCTGTTGGACATCTATGGCGAGGGCGTTATGATTACTGGTGATTCCGGTGTGGGCAAGAGTGAAGTTGCGATTGAATTGATTATGCGTGGTCACCGTCTTGTGGCGGACGACGCGGTAGAGCTGCGGCGGTTTTCCGGCCAGCTGACTGGTTCGGCTCCGGAGTTGATCCGCAACTACATTGAGCTGCGAGGCATTGGTGTGATTGATGTGCGGCAGTTGTTCGGCGTGCGGGCAATCAAAAACGATGCTATTTTAGACATTGTAGTTCACTTTGAGCCGTGGGACAGCAGTAAATTTTATGATCGTATGGGTATTGAAGAACATTTTATTGATATTTTGGACATTGAGGTACCAACTGTCACCATTCCCGTCCGGCCGGGCCGAAACCTGGCCAGCATTGTGGAAGTGGCAGCAATGAATAACCGTTACCGGAAATTTGGTTACAATGCGGGGCAGGAGCTTGCCAACCGGGTAGATTCCTGGGTGGATGGAAGAAGATAGGAGGATATACGATTATGTACATCGGAATTGACGTGGGCGGAACCAACTTAAAGGCCGGTCTTGTGGACGAGAACGGAAAAATCCTGGCAGCAGAGCGGATGCCCTTGGGCGAGTTCCAAGGCGAAGGCGCACTGGCAAACTCTTTAGTGGATTTGGCGGAAGCCATCCTGCAATCCAGCGGAACGGATCTTAAGGATATCCGGCATGTTGGCATTGGAATTCCCGGTGCGGTAGCTGGCGGCGACGTCTTGTATACTTGCAATATCCCCATGCGCAATGTGCCGCTTGCGGAGCTGTTCCAACGGCGTCTGGATGTGCCGGTATTATTGGAGAACGATGCAAACTGCGCCGCTGTCGGCGAGTGGATCTGCGGTGCGGGCCGCGGGGCCAAGGACTTTGTTATCATCACTTTGGGGACTGGCGTTGGCGGCGGCTTGATTCTCAACGGCAAGCTGTATACTGGCGGCGGGATTGTAGGCGAAGTAGGCCATATGGTTATTGAGAAGAATGGCGAACCCTGCAATTGCGGCCGCCGGGGCTGTTGGGAGGCGTATGCTTCTGCAACAGGCTTGATTCGTATGACGAAAGAAACGATGAATGAGCATCCGAACAGCAAGCTATGGGCAGTCACGCTGGAAAACGGCGGTGTGGACGGTCGTGCAGCGTTCCAGGCGGCAGAGCGGGAGGATGCACCAGCTAAGGCGCTTTGTAAGAAATATGTTGAGTATTTGGGCGCAGGCGTGACAAATTTGGTGAACATTCTCCAGCCGGAGATTCTGGCGGTAGGAGGCGGTATTGCCGGCGCGCCGGAAGCCCTTTTGATGGAACCGCTGCGGGATCTGGTGGCCCGGGAATGCTATCCGCGTCACGCGGGTAAATTGCCGAAAATTATTCCGGCAGAGTTGGGCAACGACGCGGGCATTATTGGCGCGGCGCTGCTGCATCGGGCGGTTTGAGGACGGATTTTAAGTGACAGGAGGCCCTTTTGTGGATTGGGTAGCGGAGTTTGACCGGAGGGTATTGGAATGCCCCCGGACGATAAAAATTGTCTCGGAGGAGCCGATGCACCGGCACACCTCTTTTCACATCGGCGGACCGGCGAAGCGGATGGCTTTTCCCAGTGATACGGGGGAACTGGCGTTCCTGCTCCATTTGGGTCAAGATTGCGGAGCGCAGCCTTTGGTGATCGGCAATGGCACAAACCTGCTGGTTTCTGATGAGGGGCTTGACCGGCTTGTGATCGAAACCTCTAACGTTAACCTCTTGGAGAGCGGAGCTGAGCCGAACGATGTTACAGCGGCGTGCGGCGTTCCGCTAGCGCGGCTGGCGGATTTCGCTTGTAAGCATGGGTTGTCAGGGCTGGAATTCGCCCATGGCATTCCAGGGACCGTCGGCGGTGCTGTGTGCATGAACGCTGGGGCCTATGGCGGTGAGATGAAGCAGGTGCTGATTGGTGCGTCCGTACTGTTTCCAGGAGAGAAGCCGCAGTTTCTTTGGGTGGAGGACTTGAATCTTGGTTATCGGCATAGCTTGTTGACTGAACATCCGGAGGCTGTAGTTTTAGCGGCAAATTTCCGTCTAACGCCCGGAAACCCTGAAGAAATCCGGGAAAAAATGCGAGATTTGATGCAGAGGAGAAAAACCAGCCAGCCCTTGGAGTGGCCCAGTGCGGGCAGTACCTTTAAACGGCCGGAGGGCCATTTTGCAGGTACGCTCATTGACCAGTGCGGCCTGAAGGGTCTGACGGTCGGCGGAGCGCAGGTGTCGGAGAAGCATGCGGGATTCATCATTAACTGCGGAAACGCTACTTGTGCCGACGTACAGGAATTGATCCGTCAGGTTCAAGAGCGGGTGCTTACAGAAACCGGCGTTCGGCTGGAGCCGGAAGTCCGCATTGTACACTAGGACGTCGTGTGGAATTGATAGGAGGCAGCCATGGAAATACTGATTATCTCCGGCCTGTCCGGCGGCGGAAAGAGCAAGGCGGCATCGTTTTTAGAGGATATCGGCTTTTATATTGTGGATAATATGCCTGCCGCTATGATTTTGAAATTTGCGGAGTTTTGCGCCGGAGGCAACGGACGTTATGACCGGGTGGCTCTGGTTTACGACGTACGGACAGCAAACACATTCACAGAGCTGTTTGAGGTGCTGGATACGCTGAAAGCCAAGGGTGTCTGCCGGATGCTGTTTTTGGAGGCTTCACCGGAGACTGTGATCAAGCGTTATAAGGAAACCCGCCGCCGCCATCCCCTGCGGGATGATGTAGATTCCCTGGCGGAGGCGGTCCGGCAGGAACGGGAACTGATGGAACCGATCAAAGCGCGGGCGGATTTTGTTATTGATACCTCGAACCGTTCCACCGCCCAGCTTCGGAGCGAGTTGTTGTCGCTGTTTGGCTGCGAGGGGGAGAAGGGCGGCATGAGTGTCAATGTGACCTCCTTCGGATTCAAGTATGGTTTGCCGCTGGAAGCAGATTTAGTGTTTGATGTACGCTTCATGCCAAACCCGTTTTACGTGGAAGAACTGCGCCATCAGACAGGCTTGGACCGGGCGGTGGCGGATTATGTGTTGAGCTTCCGACAGAATCAGGATTTTTTGGCGCGCCTGAAAGATCTCATCGGCTTCACCCTTCCTCTGTATGCAGAAGAGGGCAAAACTGGGCTGGTTATCGCGGTCGGCTGCACTGGCGGTCACCATCGTTCCGTAGCGGTCACCCATGCATTGACGGAATTTATCCAGAGTCAGGGTTACCGTGTCTCAGAGAATCACCGGGACATGGAGCGGGAAAGCTGAGGTGGGATCATGGAATCATATCGAATTCCCCGGAGGAATGGGCCAAAAATTGCCGTCATCGGCGGCGGACACGGCCTGTCCAATATGCTGCGGGGCTTGAAAGAATATACCGAAAACCTGTCTGCTATCGTGACGGTAGCGGATGACGGCGGCGGTTCCGGCGCACTGCGGCAAGATTTGGGGATGCCCCCTCCAGGGGACATCCGCAACTGCTTGGAGGCTCTTGCCAATACAGAGCCGCTGATGAGCGAGCTGATGAGCTACCGCTTCCAGGAGGGTACTCTGGCGGGCCAAAGTTTTGGTAACTTGTTCATTGCAGCACTGAACGGCATTTCCCCCAGTTTTGACGCTGCCGTCCGCCGCATGAGCGAGGTACTGGCAATTACAGGCCGTGTCCTGCCGGTGACGACTGCTGATGTGCAGCTGGAAGCAGAGTTTGAAAATGGCGCGTCGGTTGTGGGCGAATCGAAAATTTTTTATTGTAAGAAAAAAGAGGACTGCCGCATCACACAAGTGCGTCTTCTGCCGGAGCGTCCCAAAGCGCTGCCGGAGGCTTTGGCGGCAATCCGGGAGGCTGACATGATTGTCCTGGGACCGGGGAGCCTCTACACCAGCATCATTCCGAATCTTTTGGTAGATGGCATTGTAGAGGCAATCGAGGCCTCCAACGCGCTGAAGATTTATGTCTGTAATGTCATGACCCAGGAAGGGGAAACCGAAGGTTATACCGCATCCGACCACATTGCAGCCATATTTAAACATTCTACAAATGGCCTGTTCCATCTGTGCCTGGCGAATTCCTCGCCAGTGCCGAAATATGTGGCCGCCCGTTATGCCGAGGAAGGTGCGGAGATGCTGAAATATGATGTCGCTCGCTGCGCTGCCTTAGGAGTGGAGCTGGTGAGCCGCCCCATTGCAACGGTGGTAGACGGGTATGTGCGCCATCATGCGGAAAACCTTGCGCAGGAGCTGATTTTGCTTCATGCGGAGCGGAGCGTCCGTATTGCTGGGGGCCATTATGACCGTCAGCAGGACGCTTACCAAGTAGAGGAGAAAAAGTAATGCGTCATGCCGGACAAAACATACCAAGAAGAAGAGGTGTCCGATGTCGTTTTCTTTTGAGACAAAGAATGAATTGTGCCGTCTGCCAGTGCAGAAGCTGTGTTGTGCCCGGGCAGAGGCGTATGGCATTTTGCTCTACTGCCATACCTTCCGTTCTGATGAGGTTCGGATTATTACGGAAAACCTCAATTTTGCAGCTCGCCTGCCAAAATTGTTCCGCCGTGCCTTTGATGTGGAGTTTGACCGCTGTCCGGACATTTCCGGCAGTTTCAGCGGCGGAGTAAAGTTGGTATTCCAGATTACCGAGCGGGAAAAGCTGGACCATATCATTAACCTTTTGGGATATGACCCCCGGCAGAACCTGGCCCTGCACATCAACTTCGCCATGGTGGAGGAGGAGTGCTGTCGGGCAGCGTTTCTGCGGGGCTGCTTTTTCGCTGGCGGGAGTATGACGGACCCATCTAAGCGGTATCATTTGGAGCTGACCAGTTCCCATATGCAAGCCAGCCGGGAGCTGGAAGTTCTGCTGCGAGAGTGTGGATATCCGCCTAAAAGCGTGGCACGGAACAGCAGTTTTGTGACGTACTATAAACAAAGCGGACAGATTGCAGAGTTCCTCAAGTGGATCGGAGCGCCGGAGGCAGCGGTAGAGATGCTGTCGACCAAGAAGGAAAAGGGGCTGCGGAACAGCGTCAACCGACGGCTGAACTGTGACAGCGCCAACTTAGACAAAGCGGTTGAGGCTGCCCAGGGCCAGATGGAAGCCATCCGAAAATTGAAAGCCGCGGGTCTTTGGGAACAGATGCCGGACAAGCTGCGTGAGACAGCCGGCCTGCGTTTGGAATATCCAGAACTGACCCTTTCGGAGTTGGCGGAGGAGTTTGACCCGCCGGTCACCAAATCCTGCTTGAACCATCGGCTGCGAAAAATCCTGGCCCTTGCGGAAGAGCTGAAAGAAATATGTAAAAAAGAGGAAGAGAGGTGAGTGAAAATAGATCGTTGTGCATTCGCGTACCAGCTGCATCGCCAAAAGAACAATTGTGCCCAGGCAGTGGCCGGAGCATTTGCGGACTTGGCGGGTTTTTCTGTGGAACAGGTTACAGGGCTTGCTGTTGGGTTTGGCGGTGGAGTCGGTGGAAGCCATGCGGAACTATGTGGAGCGATCAGCGGCGGCATACTAGCTCTGGGCCTGCTGTATCCAGGCGACAAACGGCGGTGCTACGCTTTAAGCAAAGAGTTCCGGCGCCGTTTTGCGGAAGTTTTCGGCAGGACCTGCTGCGGCGAGCTGCTGAAGGCCCGCCCTGGCGTAAGTGAACAGACCCCGGCTGCGAAACGACTGGGTATCACTGCCCATTGCAGCATTATGGTAGTGACGGCGGTAGAGCTGCTGGAAGAACTTTTGCAGGAACATCCAGAATAAAGAGAGAAGGGGGAGGGCTTATGTCCTTTGTTCATTTGCATGTTCACACGGAGTACAGCCTGCTGGACGGCGCGTGCCGCATCCGAGATTTACCGAAAATTGTAAAGGAAATGGGGCAGACGGCCTGTGCCATCACAGACCATGGGGTGATGTATGGCGCAGTGGATTTTTACCGTGCTTGTAAGGCAGAAGGCATTAAGCCGGTAATTGGCTGCGAGGTGTATGTAACACCGCCGGACCGGTCCCATTTTGATAAAGTGCATGAGTTTGACGCGGAGAGCCGCCATTTGGTGCTGCTGTGCGAAAATGAGGAGGGGTATCGTAACCTCTCCTATCTGGTTTCCATGGGATGGACGGAAGGCTTTTACATCAAGCCCCGTATCGATATACGGCTTTTGCGGGCGCACAGCGGCGGGCTGATTGCGCTGTCAGCGTGCTTGGCAGGGGAAATTCCCCGCCGACTACGAAACGGTGAATATGAGAATGCCAAGAGCTATGCCTTGGAGCTGGCGGAAATCTTCGGTCCAGAGCATTTTTATTTGGAACTGCAAAATCATGGGATTCCAGACCAGGCGCTGGTAAACCAAGGCTTGATGCGCATTCACCAGGACACGGGGCTGCCGATGGTGTGTACCAATGACGCACACTATCTCCGGAAAGAAGACGCCGAAGCCCACGACGTTTTGCTGTGCATCCAGACCGGCAAAACCTTGGATGACGAGCACCGGATGCGTTATGAGCCGCGGAATTTTTACCTCCGCAGCGAGACGGAAATGGCAGAGCTGTTCCAAGACTTTGAGGGTGCGTTGGAGAACACTGGGAAAATTGCAGAAATGTGCAATTTGGAGTTTACTTTTGGCAAGTATCACTTGCCGGAATTCCAGCTTCCACCAGGTTATAACAGCGTTTCTTACCTGAAAAAGCTGTGTGACGAGGGCTATCAGGAACGCTATGGTGACGATGAGGCGAATCGGGAACAGCTGCATTACGAACAGGATATGATCGAGAAAATGGGCTTCACAGATTATTTCCTCATTGTTTCTGATTTTGTGCGCTATGCCCGGAGCGTCGGAATTCCTGTAGGACCAGGTCGCGGCAGTGCGGCGGGTTCGATGGTCAGCTATTGTCTCCATATTACAGACATTGATCCAATCAAGTATGGTTTGTACTTTGAGCGATTCCTGAACCCGGAGCGGGTGAGTATGCCGGATATTGACATGGACTTTGCCGATACCCGCCGGGGCGAGGTGATTGAGTATGTTCGACGAAAGTATGGCGACGACCGTGTTGCCCAAATCGTGACCTTCGGCACAATGGCTGCCCGAGCGGTCATCCGGGACGTAGGCCGCGTAATGAATCTGCCCTACGCAGAGGTGGATCAAATTGCAAAGCAAGTTCCCAACCAGCCAGGTCAGCACATTACTTTGAATGACGCGCTCCGGCTGTCTAAATCTCTCAAGGAGATGTACGACAGTAATCCAACAGTTCAAAGGCTCATCAATACCGCGCAAAGTTTGGAAGGCATGCCGCGCAACGCTTCTACCCATGCGGCCGGCGTAGTGATCACGAAGAAGCCGGTCTACGAGTATGTGCCGCTGGCAAAGAATGATGATGTGGTGGTCTGCCAATACGTTATGACGACGCTGGAAGAGCTGGGCTTGTTGAAGATGGACTTCCTGGCCTTACGGAACCTGACGGTTTTGGACGATGCTGTGAAGCTGCTGCAACAGAGCCGCCCCGACTTCCGTTTGTCGGACATTCCCGACGACGACCCAGAGACCTATGAAATGTTGTCTGCCGGAAAAACCTCCGGCGTGTTCCAGATGGAGTCTACCGGTATGACCGGCGTTTGTGTGGGCCTGAAACCGCGAAATATTGAGGATATCACAGCAATTATTGCATTGTACCGTCCAGGACCAATGGATTCGATTCCTCAGTTTTTGGAATGTGCGCGTAACCCGGAAAAGGTAAAGTACGACCATCCCCGACTGGAGCCGATTCTATCCAATACCTATGGGTGTATTGTTTACCAGGAACAGGTCATAAAAATTTTCCAGGAGTTAGCGGGCTATTCCTTGGGGCAGGCGGACATGGTACGGCGCGCCATGAGCAAGAAAAAGGTCAAGGATCTGGAAAAAGAGCGGGAAGCGTTTCTGCACGGCGATGAGAAGCGGGATATTGCAGGCTGTGCAGCCCGGGGGATTCCGGAAAAAACTGCCCAGTTGATTTATGATAAGATTTATGATTTTGCAGAGTACGCCTTTAACAAAGCTCATGCCGTCAGCTACGCAGTAGTCGCGTATCAGACTGCCTATTTCAAATGCCATTTTACGAGGGAATACATGGCGGCGTTGCTGACCAGTGTGTTGGACAATTCAGATAAGGTTGCAGGATATATCAACGAGTGTAAGGAGTGCGGGATTGCGCTTCTACCGCCAGATATCAACGCTTCTGCTGACCGCTTTACAGTGGAAGAAAGCGGCATTCGGTTTGGCTTAGTGGCGATCAAGAGCATTGGCCGAGGCTTTATTAAAGCGGTTATGAAGGAGCGGAGAGAAAACGGCCTGTTTGCATCGCTGCATGATTTTTGCCGCAGGATGACCGGGAGCGAAATGAACAAGCGGGCGGTGGAGAATCTGGTCCGTTCCGGCGCGTTTGATTCGACTGGCGCGAGGCGTTCCCAGCTTTTGAAGGTTTTTGAGGGCATTTTAGATTCAGCAGCAGCACGTCAGCGGCAGAATTTAGAGGGGCAGATTGATTTTTTCAATATGGGACAGGCATCGCAGGCGGAGGAGGTTTCTTTACCGGATATTCCGGAGTTTACGCCGCAGGAGCGCATGACCATGGAGAAAGCAACGACTGGTCTCTATCTCTCTGGGCATCCGATGGATGCGTATCGGGATATCGTTCGGCGATTAAAGGTTCCAGCGATTGGAAAGATTTTAGCGGATTTTTCGCAGGAGGGCGGCCCGACGCGTTTTCAGGATGGACAGTATGTGAGCATAGCAGGTGTGATTACGTCCAGCAAAACAAAGACAACAAAGAATAATACGTTGATGGCGTATGTGGTAGTAGAGGATGAGACTGGATCAATAGAGCTTCTATGCTTCAGCAAGGTTTTGGATGTATGCGGGGCATATTTGCGGGAGAATGAAGCGGTGATTGTGAAGGGAAAGCTGTCGGTGCGGGATGAGAAAGCGCCGCAGATGATGTGCGATTCTGCGTATCCGCTGTCGACGGCGGAGGCAATTCCTCAACCGAAGCCGGCGGTGAAAGAGGATAAGGTACTGCAAGGGGAAACGTTGTATTTGAAATTTCCGAGTATAGAAGACAAATCTGTGCGGCACATGAAGTTAGTGTTTTCGATGTTTCCGGGGAATACACAGGTAAAAATGGTAATGGCGGATACACGCAAGGTGTATGGGACACATGCGATGCTGCACAGGGCGTTGATTGCGGAAGCGAAAGAAGTTTTAGGCGAAGAAAACGTAGTAATTAAGTAGTAAACTCTAGCAAAAGGATTTGTCACAATAAAACAGCGTCTACCGTCAGAAAAACGGTAGACGCTGCTTTCTTCCATCATCCACCGCAGCAGCGACAGCGAAAATAGACGCAGAGTCAAATCAGTGTGGTCTTCTCGTGTAAAGGAGCAGGTACCAGAGGATTCCACCGGTCTAAAATAAAAACGATCTTTTCTTTTGGACCGTGAACGGCCCGTTTTTTCTCTCGCGAGAGAAAAGAAAATGGGGGGTCAAAAGCCCAGCTGCCATGATGGCAGCAGACCATCCTTCTGCGCCGCAAGGCGCGCTGGCTGCTTGGGAAAACGGACAAATTTTCAAACATTTTGAAACAAAAGGATAAAAAGCACCTGCCAAGGTTGACGAATGGATGTTGTTGGCGTTATAATAATTTAATTTGGTATCCTATGCTGGAAAATGGAGGAAAGAGAATGTGGATTGCTGATCAGTGGCGGGATTATGAGCTCCTCGACTGCGGCCGCGGCGAGCGCCTCGAACGCTGGGAGAAACAGTACCTCGTCCGCCCCGACCCCCAGGCCATCTGGGAAACTCCACGCAAAAATCCTGCCTGGAAACGTGCCGACGCCCGTTACCTCCGCTCTCACAGCGGCGGCGGTCACTGGGAAAAGAATACCCTCCCCCAAAGCTGGAAAGTGCACTACGGCGATTTGACCTTCCAAGTCAAGCCCATGAACTTCAAACATACCGGCCTGTTCCCGGAGCAAGCTGTCAACTGGGACTTCATGGCGGAGAAAATCCGGAACGCTGGACGCCCTGTCCGCGTATTGAACCTCTTTGCTTACACTGGCGGCGCAACAGTCGCTTGTGCGAAAGCTGGATCCAGCGTCTGCCACGTTGATGCTGCCAAAGGTATGGTCGCTTGGGCGCGGGAAAACGCCAGACTCTCCGGTCTCGAAGACGCACCCATCCGGTGGATTGTCGACGACTGTGCCAAATTCGTAGAACGGGAAATTCGCCGCAGGCGGACCTATGACGCCATCGTTATGGACCCGCCCAGCTATGGACGCGGACCAGGCGGCGAAGTTTGGAAGCTGGAGGAAAATCTTTATCCCTTCATCAAGCTCTGCGCCGGGGTACTGTCAGATAAGCCCCTTTTTGTGCTGATCAACTCCTACACCACTGGCCTTGCCCCCTCTGTTTTGGGTTACCTCTTAAACTTGCTGGTTGCCGGAAAATATGGCGGAACGTGTACCTGGGACGAGCTTGGACTTCCCGTCACAGAAACCGGCCTTGCTTTGCCCTGTGGGGCAACTGGACGCTGGTTTGTCAGCTAAAGTGGGGTATGCTGTTTGCATTGGCGGCCTTTGCGGATTCTAAGAAATTCCATGTATATGGAAAAGAGGAAAGACTATGAGCGAGATGATTCAAACAGAAAACCTCCGTTTTTCATATCCGGTAGAGGAGGGTGCAGCGCCCGTCTATGCGCTCCAAGGCGTTGACCTTGCCATCAAGAAGGGAAGCTTTGTCGTAGTCCTGGGCCATAACGGTTCCGGCAAATCCACCCTTGCCAAGACCTTTAACGCTGTGCTGCTCCCAACAGAGGGGGTTGTGTATGTAGAGGGCCTGGACACCCGCGACGAAAACCAACTGCTGTCGATCCGTCAGCGGGTGGGCATGGTGTTCCAGAATCCAGATAACCAGATTGTTGCAAATGTGGTAGAGGAGGATGTCGCCTTTGCGCCGGAGAACTTAGGCGTTCCTACAGAAGAAATCCGCCAGCGGGTGGACAATGCGCTCAAGGCGGTAGGAATGGAGGAATTTGTCACCCATGCGCCGCACCTGCTCTCCGGTGGGCAGAAGCAACGCATCGCGATTGCGGGTGTCGTTGCCATGGAGCCGGAGTGTATCGTTTTGGACGAAGCGACTGCTATGCTGGACCCCATTGGACGGCGGGAAGTTCTTTCTACCGTTCACCGTCTGAACCAGGAAAAAGGCGTCACGGTGGTGTTGATCACCCATCATATGAACGAGGCAGAGGACGCTGACCGGGTAATCGTCATGTCTGACGGCCGTGCTGTTATGGATGGGACACCGAAAGAGGTTTTTACGCAGGTTGCCTCTTTGCGGTCGATGGGTCTGACCGTACCGGACACCATAGACCTTTTGGACCGCCTGCAAAAGGACGGGGTGGAGGTTCCGTTGGATGCTCTGAGCGTTGAGGAGTGCGCCGACGCCATTGCAGGCGCTTTCGATAAAATTAGCCAGGAGGGATGACCGTGCCGATTCTGCAAGTAAAAAATCTGACCCACACATACGGCGTGGGAACGCCCTTCCAGCGCAGCGCAGTGGAGGATGTAAGTTTTGAGGTGCACACAGGAGAATTCCTGGGAATCATTGGCCACACAGGTTCTGGGAAATCCACTCTTATTCAGCATCTAAATGGTCTGCTGAAACCGACAAGCGGTCAAATCTTGCTGAATGGGCAGGACATATGGGCAGAACCGAAAAAAATACGAAGGGTGCGGTTTCAGGTGGGATTGGTGTTTCAATACCCTGAATACCAGTTGTTTGAAGAAACCGTATATAAGGATATCTCCTTTGGCCCTGCGAATATGGGCAAGACTGGCAGTGACCTCGACCGCTGTGTCCGGGAGGCGGCACGATTGGTTGGCATCCAGGACGACCAGCTGGATAAATCGCCGTTTGAGTTATCCGGTGGGCAGAAACGCCGGGTAGCTTTGGCAGGCGTACTGGCGATGGAGCCCCAGGTGCTGATTTTGGACGAGCCTACGGCTGGCTTGGACCCAGCGGGCCGGGAAAACCTGATGGCTAATATCCGGGACTACCACCGCAACAAAGGAACAACGATCTTGCTGGTAAGCCACAGCATGGATGAGATTGCCCAGAATGTCGACCGCATCATGGTTTTGAAATCTGCCCATGTGCTGATGGACGGTACGCCGCCGGAAATTTTTGCCCGTGCGGAGGAACTGCTCAGCGCCGGGCTGGACGTTCCCCAAGTAACACGGATTGCTATGGCCCTGCGGGCGCGGGGGCTTGCCATCAATCCTGCTGTTTACACAGCGGAAGCGCTGGAGCGGGAAATCCTCACCCTGCGAAAGGGGGGCGCTTCATGCTGAAGGATATCACCCTTGGGCAGTATTTCCCAGGAAATACTGCGGCCCATAAGCTGGATCCCCGGACAAAAATTCTGCTGGTCGTTTTATACATTGCGGCACTGTTTACCGCGAAAAGCATTCTTGCATACGGCCTCTTAGCGGTGACGCTGGCAGTGTGCGTTCGTGTGTCAAAGGTGGGACTGAAAGCTTTGGTACGGGGCTTAAAACCAGTTCTGTTCATCATCGTTTTCACGGGTGTCCTGAACCTCTTTTTTACCCCTGGTGAGGAATACCTCTGGGCCTGGGGACCATTCCACATGACGGAGGCAGGCTTGCGGAACGCTGTTTTTATGGTTCTTCGGATTATGTTGCTGATCATGGGCACATTCCTCATGACCTACACCACCAGCCCCATCAGCCTCACCGATGGTCTGGAACGTTTACTGAATGGGCTGAAACGCTTTCGTGTGCCAATTCATGAGCTGGTAATGATTATGTCGATTGCCCTGCGGTTCATCCCAACACTGATCGAGGAAACAGATAAAATTATGTCGGCGCAAAAAGCCCGGGGCGCGGATTTTGAGAGTGGGAACATCGTCCAGCGGGCCAAAGCCATGATCCCGATCCTGGTGCCGCTGTTCATCAGCGCCTTCCGCCGGGCTGACGAGCTGGCGACAGCTATGGAATGCCGGTGTTACCATGGCGGCGAGGGCCGGACGAAGCTCCATGTGCTGCATTATGCACGGCGGGATTATATCGCGCTGTTTTTCGGGTGTCTCATTTTGGCTAGCGTGATGGTTCTGCGGTTCATGGGATTTTAAGCGCGAAAGAGAAGGAGGCAGTATGAAACATAAAATCCATAAAGCCGCTGGTTTTGCGCTGTGTGCTGGACTTTTGACGGCAGCGTTGGATATCCGGCTGAAAGTTGTGGAGTATACCGTCATCTCTGCGAAAGCCACAGCGCCTGTGCGGCTGGCGGTGTTGTCCGATCTGCATAACTGCCGTTATGGCGACGGGCAGCAGACGCTTTTGAAAGCCGTTGCAGCACAGTCGCCGGACGCAGTTTTACTGGCAGGCGACATTGTGGACGACAAACTTCCGGAAGAAAATGCTTGGATTGTGGTTGAAGCCCTGGCGGCGGTGTATCCCTGTTTTTACGTTACAGGCAACCATGAGTGGTGGTCTGGTGGAGCGGAGCGTATTTGCTGCCAGATGAAAGCTTACGGTGTAACGGTTCTACGGGGCGAGAGCGTTGCTCTTACGCTCAATGAGCAGCCAATTACCATCTGCGGCATTGACGACCCAGATTCTGGGCAAAGTCTCAAGCAGCTGGAGCGGGTTGGAGAAACTGTAAAGGGGGATGCCCTTACAGTTTTGATCGCTCACCGTCCAGAGCGGATAAGCTTTTACCAGCAGTATTCCTTTGATCTAGTCGTCTGCGGCCACGCCCACGGCGGGCAATGGCGAATCCCAGGTCTGCTGAACGGGCTGTATGCGCCGGGGCAAGGTTTGTTCCCCGACTATGCCGGAGGGCGGTATGATTACGCCGGTGGGACGATGCTGGTGAGCCGGGGCCTTGCCCGGGAGAGCACCCGCGTTCCACGTATTTTCAACCGTCCGGAGCTGGTGATTGCTAACATTGTGCCAAAGGTTTGAATGAGAGGATTGTTGCGATATGGATTTTTATGATCGCCTGCACAGCGGGGAGATTTATGCTCCTTTGGATAATGAGATACTTACAGAGCAGACACAATATTTGGAGTTATTGTATGACTATAACCAGACCCGTCCCAGTGAGGGGGAGCGGCGTACCTGTCTTCTGCGGGAGATGTTGGCCGAGGTAGGGGAGAACTGCTATATCGAGCCGCCCTTCCATGCCAATTGGGGCGGCCACCATGTTCATTTTGGCAAATGGGTCTATGCTAATTTCGGCCTCACTTGTGTGGATGACACCCATATTTATGTGGGAGATTATGTCTTGTTTGGCCCAAACGTTGTACTGGCGACTGCGAACCATCCTTTCCTGCCAGAGCTGCGGAAAAAAGGACTTCAGTACAATCTGCCCATTCATATCGGCGAGGGTTGTTGGATCGGCGCAGGGGCTGTCGTTGTCCCTGGAGTGACCATCGGCGATTATGCGGTTATCGGTGCAGGCAGTGTCGTGACGAAGGATATTCCGTCGAATGTGCTGGCGGCGGGAAACCCCTGTCGGGTACTGCGGGAGCTGGATGAACGGGACCGGGAATATTACCATCGAGATCGCAGGATTGACTGGGATGCCCTACTCTCACTCTCTAAATAAAAAACATTTACATTTTAGATCGCCTGTAGTAGAATGTAGCTGCAAACCATTAGAACAACTTCAATAAATTGTAATTTCTGCTATTGAGAGAATCATTATTTGATAACGGCCCATCATGTTGGGCCGGATAATATGGATATAGCAAATAATGGAAAGAATGGGGTATCATGTTTCGAAAGTAAAATTATATAGAACATGATACCCAGCGGCAAACTGCACTTTTTTGCCGGGACAAATGAGGAATTTATCTATGCGCAACATTGCTTTGAAACTAACCTATAACGGAACCGCTTATCACGGCTGGCAAGTGCAAAAAAACGCCTCCAGCGTCTGCGAGACGCTGGTGAAGGCCATCAGCAAGGTTTGCGGCGAACCAGTACACCTCACCGGCTGCGGCCGGACAGACGCAGGCGTTCACGCAGAGCATTATGTGGCCAACTTCCATACGGAGTCCCGGATTCCAATCGACCGCTTGCCTTTTGCAATCAACACCCATACCCCAGAGGACATTGCCGTCCGGGAAGCGGTAGAAGTAGACGATATGTTTAATGCCATCGGTTCCTGCTTGAAAAAGGAATATACCTATCGGATTTACAATTCCCGTTTCAAAAACCCCTTTTACGTCAACCGCGCCTATTTCTATCCCAAGCGTTTGGATGAGGTGTTTTTAAATGAGGCTGCACACATGTTTGTTGGTACCCACGACTTCCGGGCGGTACGTTCTGTTGGCACGGAAACGAAAAGTACAGTCCGTACAATCTACTGGTGCGATGTGACCCGGAACGGCGAGTTATTGGAGCTGAAGGTCTGCGCCAATGGATTCCTATATAATATGGTACGGGCAATTACTGGTACGGTGCTGTACGCGGCGGAGGGGAAATTAGCCCCGGCGGACATTCCGGATATTTTGGAACGAGGCGACCGGACTGCCGCAGGCCCAACCGTTCCTCCAGGAGGGCTGTATTTAACAAGACTTTGGTACGAGGATGGAAGGTTGAATGGGTGAGGAACGCAAGGACAAGTTAAAAACGGATGAGGAAGAGGAAGAACGCTATCACAGCGGCTTCTTGACGTTCTTTCTGACACTGGCGGCAGTGCTGCTGGTAGTTCTCCTGGCGGCGTACCGGGATGGCACAGGCTTTGACGTGTTGCGAAGGTACCTGAACTATGGTGCCGCAGAGAAAGCGGAGGACGAAATCATTTACGATTATGATGCATCTGCGAAAAACCGTTACGCGGTGTTGGGAGAGAACCTGTTGGTGCTTTCGGATACCTCCTTCAGCCTGCTGGATAAACACGGCGGCGAGATTTGGAAGGTAACGGTCAACATGTCTGCCCCAGCGCTGAGCTGCGGCGGCGGACGGGCCGTTGCATACGATGTAGGCGGTACGACGCTGTACCTTGCGGATGAAAGCGGGATAATCTGGGAGCTTTCTGCCGCAGAAGACGAACCGTTCATTGCTGCATCCCTGAATGAGGACCGTTATCTTGCCATCACGTCGGAGAAGAAAGGATTCAAAGGCAGCGTCAGCGTTTACAACAATAAACTTTCTCTGGCATATGTATTTGACTCTTCCCGGCGCTTTGTTCTGGATGCCTGCGTTGTCAACAACACGCTGGCAGTTGTGACGCTGGGACAGGAGAATGGTGTATTTGTCAGCAATGTGGTACTGTACCACATGCCGGCGGAAGAGTCTGCAGCGGACTACAACATTTCTGGCGGGCTGGTTTCCGCCATTGGGGAACAGGACCGGAAAATTGTCACAGTTTCCGATACTTGTCTGACCTATGCCAGTATGGCTGGTGAAGTCCAGGCGACCTATACATATAAGGGTTCCTATCTCCGGGAATTTGCTTTGGAGGGGGATGGGTTCGCCGCGCTGCTGCTGAACCGTTACCGTTCCGGCAGTGTTGGACAGTTGGTGACGGTGGATAGCAGCGGCAAAGAACTTGGTTCTTTAGAGGTTCGGGAGGAGGTTTTGGATATCTCTGCCTCTGGACGGTATCTGGCAGTGCTTTACAGCAATCATCTTGTGATTTATAATGATGACCTGCAGGCCTATGCGACGCTTCAAGAAACGGACTATGCTAGAGAGGTGCTGATGCGTTCTGATGGGTCCGCGTTGCTGTTGTCATCTGAGTCGGCAAGCTTGTATTTGCCATAAATTTGCCGTAAATGTGAAAAATTTATGCTGTGTTCACAAAACGTTTACACAGAGGGAGGTAGGAAACTTTGCAGACACCTGTTATAATAGACCTGATTGCGGTGGCTGTGCTGATCGGCTTCACCTGGTTCGGCGCGACGAAAGGCCTCATCCGGGCTCTGGCCGGACTGGCCGCCGCGGTAGTCTCTCTTGCAGGCGCAAATATGATCGCGACTGCTCTCACGGATCAGGCAATAAAAGTAGCCGCGCCAATGATCGAAAATCAAATCGAAATCCGTTTGGATGAAGCTATCCAACATGGTATACCTGGGCAGATGCCAGGTAACCCTTTGGATGAGCTGGACCTTCCGGTGGATGAACTGCTGGACCTGCTGGGCTTGGATAAACAGGTGCGGGGTTCCCTGGCAGACCGGGCGACGGACGCTGTGCGGGATGCGGGCGTTTCGGCTGCCTCCGCTGTGGTGGAGAGTATGGCATATTCCGTACTGCATGGTATTCTGTATTTTCTGTCCTTCCTGGCGTTACGGGTCGGCTTCCAGTTCCTGATCCGAACGCTGAAGATGCTCACGAAGCTGCCAGGCCTGCATGGCCTCAACACATGGGGCGGCGGATTACTGGGGTTTGCGGAAGGCGCTTTACTTCTGTTTGCGGCAGCGTGGATTTTACAGCAGCTGGGCGTATCCTTGACATCGGGAGAGCATGGACGTGTGCTCGCATTTTTCGCAGCACATTCGCCAATCAGTGCCTTATCTGAATTTATGCGTTACATTCAGCTCAAAAAGTTGTGAGTTCTTTCATGGCGGAGCTTGATTTCCTCCGTTCCGACGGAGGAGCCTCCTGACGGAGGCGTCATTTCTATTAGAGCGCCCAAGGGCGCGTGGAGGTCACATTATGCAGCCGACACTATGTTCAAAATGTAAGAAAAACGTCGCAGTCGTCTTTATTTCCAAGATGGACGGTGAGAAGACCATCAATGAGGGTTTGTGCCTCAAGTGCGCAAAGGAGCTTGGATTGCCCCAAGTGGACGATATGATGAAGCGGATGGGTATTTCCGATGAGGATTTAGAGACGCTCAACAGCGAAATGATGCAGGCCATGAATGGCGTGGAAAACATCGAAGACCTACCCGGCGGCGATGACGACAGCGAGCCGGAAGAGGAGGGCAAAACGGCGACGTTCCCTTTCCTGAATCGCCTGTTTTCCAGTGGGGACAGTTCTTCCCCCAAGGGCGAAGGCGAGAGCCGGGAGCGTCGGGAAAAAGATCGTAAGGAACCAAAAAATGGAAAGCGCAAATATCTGGAAAACTACTGCCTCTCTTTGAGCCAGAAGGCCAAGGATGGCAAGCTGGACCCGGTAATCGGCCGGTCGCAGGAAATTGAGCGTGTAGTGCAGATCCTGAACCGGCGGCAGAAGAACAATCCCTGCCTGATCGGTGAGCCTGGCGTGGGCAAAACCGCTATTGCAGAAGGTTTGGCCCAGAGAATCGCCGATGGTGACGTCCCTTTCAAGCTGCTGGAAAAGGAAGTGTATCTTCTGGATTTGACCGCCCTGGTGGCAGGGACCCAATTCCGCGGCCAGTTTGAGAGCCGGATGAAAGGCCTGATCGACGAAGTGAAGCGATTGGGCAACATCATTTTGATGATTGATGAAGTACACAACATCGCTGGGGCTGGCGATGCTGAGGGCAGCATGAATGCCGCTAATATCCTCAAGCCTGCCCTATCTCGGGGTGAAATCCAGGTGATTGGCGCGACAACCTTTAACGAGTACCGCAAGTCCATCGAGAAAGACAGTGCCTTGGAACGCCGCTTCCAGCCCGTCACCGTCAACGAGCCTTCTATCGAAGATTCCTTCAAAATCCTGGAAGGCCTTGCACCAAACTATGAGAAGTACCACGGCGTACAGCTCTCCGAGGGGATTTTGCGGCAGGCAGTGCTTTTGAGCGAACGGTACATCACGGACCGTTTCCTGCCGGATAAGGCCATTGACCTGATTGATGAGGCGTGTTCGGATTTGAATTTGAAAGACCCAGATATCTCCCGGCGGATGAAAATTCGGCGGGAACTGGATGATTACGCCAAGGAGCGAACCATGTTGGAAGAGAAGACCGAGGAGCCGGATTACGAACGGCTTGCGGTTTTGAAAAGCAAAGAGCTACAGCTCAATACCGAGCTTCAAGAGCTGGATAAAAAGGGCGCGCCGCAGCTCTCCATGGAAAATCTGGCGCATGTCATTGAGCTGTGGACTAAAATCCCCGCATCGCGTATCCGCGAGCAGGAGTTCCAGCGTCTTTCCCAGCTGGAAGAACGCTTGAAAGAACATATCATTGGCCAAGACGAGGCGATTGCGTCTGTGTCGGCCGCCGTAAGGCGGAACCGGGTGGGCATCTCTCCGAAACACAAGCCGGTAAGTTTTATCTTTGTCGGTTCCACCGGTGTGGGCAAAACAGAGCTTGTGAAACAGCTGGCATGCGACCTGTTCAATACGCCGGACGCGTTGATCCGGCTGGACATGTCGGAATTCATGGAAAAGCACTCTGTTTCCCGAATTGTCGGTTCACCTCCGGGCTATATCGGTTACGACGAGGCGGGCCAGCTGACGGAGAAAATTCGCCGGAAGCCCTATGCGGTGGTGCTGTTTGACGAGATCGAAAAAGCCCACCCTGACGTGCTGAACGTTTTGCTGCAAATCCTGGATGACGGTGAAATTACCGACGCGCATGGACGGAAAGTGAACTTTGAAAATACCATCATTGTTATGACCTCCAATGCGGGTAGCGCGACGAAAGAGGGAACGGTGGGCTTCGACCGTTCTTTGAGCCAGCAGGACAGCGAAAAGGCTATGAAAGCCTTGCAGCAGTTCCTGCGGCCGGAATTCATCAATCGCGTAGACGCTGTAATTACCTTCAACCGCCTGAGCGAAGAAAACTTCCAGGGAATCGCCCGCATCATGCTGGGCGAGCTGACGGATTCTCTGCGGGAGAAGGGGATTGCGTTTACCTACGACAATACGCTGGTGGATTTCCTGACAGAAAAGTCCTACTCGCGGACCTATGGCGCCCGGAACCTGCGGCGAACCATCCAGAAGGAATTGGAGGATCCCATGGCGACGAAGATCATCAACAGCTACGAAGACCCTATCACGCGGATTCGTGCGTCGGCAGAGAATGGAAAAATTCTTCTTGAAGACGGATTAAGCCTGGCGAAGACAACTTGTGAATAAACATCTGCGGCAGAGGAGGAGAGAGGATGCTTTTCCGGAAAGATATCGACCCCCGGTGCGCGTACTGCAAACGGGGGCAGCAACTCAATGAGCGGGAAGTTGCCTGTGTGAAACGGGGCGTCGTACCGGTGGAGCATCACTGCCGCTCCTTCCAGTATGACCCTTTGAAGCGGGTCCCGCCGCGCCCAGCAGCGCTGGATACACGGCGGCTGAATGAGGCGGATTTCTCCCTGTGACCGCTGGAAAGGATGTGGTCAGATGGAACTGAAAACAGTACAGGCGCTGTATTACAGTGCAACTGGCGTCACGGACCGGGTTGTACATACGCTAGCAGAAGTGTTGGCACAGGAGTTGGGGCTTTCCTTAATCTGCTATGGATTCACTAAGCCTGCAGAGCGTGCGGCAAAGTTTGTGTTTGGCCCCGAAGACTTAGTAGTCGTTGGATCACCAACTTACGCAGGGAAACTTCCCAATAAAATTCTGCCGGATTTTCAGCGGCTGCAAGGCAGCGGAGCATTGGCTGTGCCAGTCGTAACATTCGGTAACCGCGCTTACGACAACTCCCTCGCGGAGCTTTGCACCATGCTGGAGACAGGCGGTTTCCATACTGTAGCAGCAGGTGCGTTTGTGGGACGCCATGCATTTACCGATGCATTGGGTGAGGGCCGTCCAGATTTCGACGACCGGCGAAAATTGGAGTTGTTTGCGCGGGACATCGCTGGAAAAATCCGCCGATTAACAGAAATTCCGCCTATGGTGCGGGTTCCAGGAAATGCGGATGCACCGTATTACATTCCCAAAGGTTTGGATGGGGAACCAGTGCAGTTCCTCAAGGCAAAGCCACAGACGGATTTATCAAAGTGCTGCAACTGCGGCGCTTGCGCACGGTTGTGCCCTATGGGAGCAATCAACCCAGAGAACGTCGCAGAGACGCCAGGGACCTGCATCAAGTGCCAGCGGTGCGTGCGAAAATGTACACACCATGCAAAATATTTCGATGATCCAGCTTTTTTATCCCATATTGAAATGTTGGAAGCAAATTTTCAAGAGCGGAAAGAAAACGAAGTTTTCTTTTGATGGCGGAGTCTCTAAAAAAGCGGGAACCCATCAAGGGTTCCCGCTTTTTTCCTAGCAACATTGTGCAAAATGATTCAAATGTTATAGTCCTCCCAAACCGTCCGGACCTTTCCAGCCGCCATAACCGCCGTAGCCGTCATCCTCAGGCGGGGGGACGTTGGTTCCAATGCGGGAAGTACGTTTTGCAGTTTCAAAGTAGGCAAGGTCGACACAGCGGAACTGCGGGAGGTAAAACATAGCAACCACGAGGGACCAAAGGCCCTGGAAGATTACCCAGACAATACCGGGAATTCCCAAATATAGCGTAACAGTGGAGGGGCCGAGGAGTCCAGCGTAATTGACAGCTGCGTCCACGGAAGCTTGGAATGCATAATGGCCGGAGATATAGCCGTTCAAGATGATGGTGGGGAGGCTGGAGAGGATATTCCAGCCCCAGTAGGTAAGGTCCAGCAGAAAGAGCTGGCTCTTGTAACCGTAGGTCTGCTGTTTGCTCATTCTGATTGCTTCCATGATACCAAGGTCCGGATTTTCGAGGAGGTTATACTCCGCGAAGCGGTAGCGGTAGGAGGCGATAATGCCGGGGATGACGAAGAGCATAGACCAGAGAAGAATGAAAAAGGAGGTAACGATATCCAAGGCGATGAGCTTACCAACCATAGAAAAGCCGTCAAAAACGGTAAGGAATTCGGCGTGTTCTCCTCGACGGATGGCCATGAAGTAGAGGGTGAGACCTGCTTTTAAGACAATGGCGAGGAGCATACAGAGGATGGAGATGAAAACTGCGACGAAGGAGCCAAGTATACTGTTGAAATCGAAAGCATTGATGATGTCGAGCACCAAGACAAGGAGGAGGTAGAACGCGGTCATTTGCCGCGGCGGCACTTGCGCTTCACGCAGAAGTGCGGCTGCCTCCCATTTTTTCTGTTGTCTGTTAATCTGTTCAGCCATGTGGCAAAACCTCCTAAATTTTCTAAACAGGAGATATGGAATCGGAGATGCTGGATTAAGATATTTTACCACATTTGGGCTGGGTTGACAAGAGCGGAAATCGTTTGTGGTGTTGACGCTGGATTGTCTATTATGCTGGGAATTTTGTTCTTAAATGGAAAAGGTTCCTTTTTGATTGCTGGATATAATACCGCTTCGAAAGCTGAAAAAGAGACCATTGACGAGAGGAAGCTGTGTAACTATGTGGGGAAACTGATGTTTTAATCGCGGGCTGTTTCCTGATCCTCATGGCAAGTGATATCTTCCATAAAATGTGGATTCTGTGGTTGGGGCTTGCATTATTTTTCATTGTAGGCATTGGTGGTGTGATTTATCTGAATACCGGGAACCGAATCAAAAAATAAGTTCAAGATCCAAGGCCGCTATCCATCGTGGACAGCGGCCCTTTCCTATCCCCATGGAAAAATCAAGAAGCGATCAAAGAAATGCAAAAAAAAGCAATTTTTCCTGAAAAACCATCGTTCATAGTCTGGACATTTTTCAAAGAAGGGTGTAAAATAAGGACAACATGTGATAGTGTCGCCAGAATCGAAATTTCCGATTTCACCGGAGAATAGCGTTCTGGCTGCTGTCAGGAGTAAAATGAGGTGAAATAATGGCACAAGCGTTCTTCGGCGGCGTTCATCCCCATGACATGAAAGCCGCAACCAATGAGAAGGCCATCGAGCAGCTGGCGCCGCCGGCTGAGGTGGTCATTCCTATGTCCATGCACTTCGGCGCACCGTGTACCCCTCTGGTCAAAGCTGGCGACCTGGTGAAGGTTGGCCAGAAGATCGGCGAGTTCCGGGGTCTTGGCGCTCCGATCCACGCCAGCGTTTCCGGCAAGGTGAAGGCGGTGGAGCCGCGGCCCTATTCTATGGGCGGCAACATCACGTCCATTGTCATTGAAAACGATTTTCAAGATACCGTCAGCGAGGAAGTTCAGGCGCCTGCAAACCCAGACGCCCTGACCATCGACGAGATGGTAGAGATCGTGAAAAACGCTGGTATCGTCGGCATGGGCGGTGCAACCTTCCCCACTCATGTCAAGATTTCCGGCGGCATTGGTAAAGTAGATACCGTAATCATCAACGGTGCAGAGTGCGAACCATACATTACTGGTGACCACCGTGCGATGTTGGAACGGTCGGAAGAAATCATCGGCGGTGCTACATATCTTGCCAAGATGTTCGGTGTGGAGAAAGTCGTCATCGGTGTTGAGGTCAACAAGCAGAACGGCATCGACCAGATGAACAAAACGATTGCTGAAAAACATGCTCCTGTCGTGGTGGAGGGTTTGCGGTGCCGCTACCCTCAGGGCGGTGAAAAACAGCTCTGCCAGGCGATCACCGGTAAGCAGGTGCCCCCCGGCGGGCTGCCCAGCAATATCGGCTGCGCTGTGTTCAACATTAACACCACCATCGCCATCTACCATGCGATCACAACCGGTATGCCTGTGGTGAAAAAAGTTGTTACAGTGTCTGGCTCTGGCATCATCGAACCTAAAAACCTGGAATGCCCCATCGGTACTCCCGTTTCCTGCCTGTTTGACGCCTGCGGCGGTCTGAAGGACGGCACTTATAAAATCATTGCCGGTGGTCCCATGATGGGTATGGCCCAGTATACTGCTGATATTCCCGTTGCCAAGGGCACTGGCGCCATTCTGGCTTTCTGTGAGAAAGAAGAGCAGACCGTTGAGCATCCCCAGTGCATCCGCTGCGGCAAGTGTGTCGCCGCCTGCCCAATGCACCTGGAGCCCCTGTTCCTGTACCAGTATGCCTCCAAGGGTATGGTCGATGAGCTGAATGACGCCCATATCATGGACTGTATGGAGTGCGGTGCGTGCGCGTACACCTGCCCCGCCCGGCTCCACTTGACCCATATGTTCAAAACTGGCAAGCAGTTAGTGAAAGACGCCGCTGCCAAGGCCAAAGCCGCTGAAGAGGCCAAAAAGGCCGCAGATGCGGCAAAGGATGAGAAGAAGGAGGTTGTCAACAAATGACGGACTACAAAAATCTGAAGCTGATCGCCACTTCTTCCCCACATATCCGCGGCTCCGAGCGCACCCAGACCATTATGCTGGACGTGATTATCGCGATGCTGCCCGCGTTGGCGTTCGCTTGCTTCAACTTTGGTATCCGCGCTCTGACTGTAGTCATTGTATCTGTAGCGGGCTGCATGTTCTTCGAGTGGCTGTACCGCAAGCTTCTGAATAAACCCCAATCCGTGATGGACCTCAGCAGCGCTGTAACCGGTATGCTGCTGGCTTTTGTCTGCCCTGTGCAGATTCCTTATTGGATGATCCTGATTGGCGACTTCTTCGCCATTGTTATTGTCAAGCAGCTTTTTGGCGGCATTGGCAAGAACTTTATCAACCCTGCCCTGGCAGGCCGCGCTATCCTGCTGGCCAGCTATGCCGGCACGATGACCAGTTGGGTTGACCCCGCCGCCGGCAAGGCCGCAATCCTCGGCTCGAACGTCGATGTAATCACCGCCGCAACTCCGCTCTCCTATATGTCTGGCCCCGACGCCGCGTCCATTGCTGCCAGCTTTGAGCAGCTCAAGGGCACTTACGATGTTACCCAGATGTTCCTGGGCCAGATTGGCGGTTCCCTGGGCGAGGTTTCCGCTCTGATGCTGATCATCGGCGGCGTGTATCTGATCTGGCGCAAAGTCATCAATTGGCAAACTCCCGTTTGCTACATTGCCACTGTCGCTGTGTTAACCTTCCTGTTCCCCAGAGGCGGCACTGGCCTGGAGTGGATGCTGTACAGCATCTTTGGCGGCGGCCTGATGCTGGGTGCGTTCTTCATGGCGACCGACTATGCAACCTCTCCCGTCACCAAGAAGGGTCAGATTATCTTTGGTATCGGCTGTGGCCTGTTCACCGTGCTGATCCGGTACTTCGGTTCCTATAACGAGGGCGTCTGCTACTCGATCATGGTCATGAACCTGTTTGTGGCTCTGATCGACAAGTATACGAAGCCCACCCGCTTCGGCGTTGTGACATCGGATAAGAAGGAGGCGTCCGCAAAATGAGCAACGAAGTAAAAAGCAAGGAAAAGGTTCAAATGGACCCTCAATACATCATCAAGCTGACGGTAACCCTGCTGATTACCTGTGTTGTGGTTGCCGCAGCGCTGGGCGGCGTCAATGCTATTACGGCTGAAAAGATCGCCGCAATCAACTGGGAAAATACGGTCACTGCTATGAAGGCTGTTGTGGCTGACCCAGACGGCACAACGTTCTCTGACGCGTTGGAGCTGACCGACACCATGACCGCTGCCGCGTCGTCTGCCGGCGGCACCCTGGATTCTGTGTATGAGGCTCAGGCTAACGGTCAGTCTGCCGGTTACGCCATCAAGGTCGTCACCAGCGGTTCTCAGGGCAAGATTGAAATGATGGTGGGCGTGGACGCCGAGGGCACCGTCACTGGCGTTTCTATCGTCAAGAATTCCGAGACCTCCGGCATCGGTTCCAAGGTTATGACCAATTTGCCTACCGCTAACGGCGTGGGTGTGCTGAGCCAGTTTGAGGGCAAGAGCGCCGCCGACGGCACCCTGATCGTGGGCAGCAACGTGGACGCCATCTCCGGCGCTACGGTGTCCACCCGCGGTGTGACCAATGGCGTGAATGCGGCCCTAGCCGTGTTTGATGTCATGGGCTGAGAAAGGGGGAGCTAAAACATGAATTTTGGTAAACAACTGAAAGAGGGTCTGCTGACACAGAACCCAGTTCTTGTGCAGGTCTTAGGTATGTGTTCCACCATGGCGATTACGACGTCCATGGCCAATGGCATCGGTATGGGCATCTCCGTGCTGATCATCCTGACGGCCTCTAACGTGGTTATTTCCGCCATCCGCAAGGTCGTTCCTGACAAAATCCGTATCGCAATGTTTATCGTAGTTATCGCAGGCTTTGTTACCTGCGTTGACCTGCTGCTGCAGGCCTTTGTTCCAGCAATCGCGGCCTCCCTGGGCGTGTTCATCCCGTTGATCGTCGTGAACTGCATTATCTTAGGCCGTGCAGAGTCCTTCTCTTATAAGAACGGCGTTGTTGCGTCCTTTGTGGACGGCATCTGCCAGGGTCTGGGCTATACCGTTGTGCTGTTGGTGATGTGCTTCATCCGCGAACTGCTGGGTGCTGGTACTCTGGCGGGCTTCCGCATCATCCCGGAGCAGTTCCCTATCGGCGTGTTGACACTTCCGGTGGGTGGCTTCCTGGTGCTGGGTTTTCTGATTGCCGCCATGCAGTGGGCGCTTTCCAAGTCGAAGGAGGGCAAGTAAATGGATCAGATTTATCAACTCCTGGCAATTACGCTGGGCGCCATTCTGGCGAATAACTTTATTTTCTCCCAGTTTCTGGGCATCTGTCCCTTCTTGGGCGTTTCCAAGAAAGTGGACACTGCCGTTGGTATGGGCATTGCCGTGACTTTTGTCATGGGTTTGGCCTCCGCGATCACTTGGCTTGTCAATAAGTTCGTACTGGTGCAGTTCGGCCTGGAATATATGCAAACCGTAGCTTTCATCCTGGTTATTGCATCCCTGGTGCAGTTCATTGAGATGTTCCTGCAAAAGTCTATGCCCTCCCTGTATACGGCCCTGGGCGTGTATCTGCCCTTGATTACCACCAACTGCGCAGTGCTGGGCGTTGCGCTGTTGAACATCCAAGAGAACTACAATTTTATTGAGTCTGTGGTCTACGGCATCACTGGCGGTATCGGCTTCCTGCTGGCAATCGTGCTGTTTGCCAGCATTCGGGAGCGTTTGGTGTTTGCCGATTATCCCAAGAGCTTTGAAGGCTTCCCCATCGCCCTGGTCACAGCTGGCCTGATGGCGCTGGCGTTCATGGGCTTCTCCGGCCTGAGCATTTGGTAAGGGGGAAAGGAAATGAATATTGTTGCTGCTGTTATTACGCTGGGCGTGCTGGGCGCTTTGTTCGGCTTTGTCCTGGCGATTGCCTCGAAAGTGTTCGAGGTGAAGAAAGACCCCCGTGAGGAAGCCATCCTGAGCCACTTGGCGGGCGCAAACTGCGGCGGCTGTGGCTTCCCTGGTTGCGGCGGCTGTGCTGCTGCGATCCTGGCAGGTACTGCCCCGGTTACTGCCTGCGCTCCTGCTGGCGCGGAGAACGCTGCTGCCATCGCTCAGATCATGGGCATGGAGGCTCCTACCGGCGAGCGCGAGGTTGCTTTTGTCCGCTGTACCGGCGGTGTCAATGCGAAGAAGCGTTTTGACTATGTTGGCGTAAAGGACTGCATCTCTGCGACAAAAGTTGCCGGCGGCCCACTGGAGTGCGGCTTCGGCTGCCTGGGCTTCGGTTCCTGCGTGAACGCCTGTCAGTTCGGTGCGATGTCCATCGGTCCCAACGGCACCGCCGTAGTAGACCCCGAGAAGTGTACCGACTGTATGGCTTGCGCCGCTGCCTGTCCGCGGCATTTGATCGTGTCAGTCCCGGTTTCTAAAAAGGTCCATGTCGGTTGCGCCAACCAAGATAAGGGCAAGGCCGCGATGAGCGTCTGCTCCAGCTCTTGCATCGGCTGCGGCCTGTGCCAGAAGGAATGTAAAAAGGATGCCATCCACGTCGTCAATGGCGTAGCGGTCATCGACTATGCAAAGTGCGTGGGCTGCAAGCTCTGCACGAAGGTTTGCCCGCGTGATGCCATCCTTCCCGTCGCGACTGCGGAGGAGAAGGAGAAATATAAGGAAATTAAGAAGAAGCAAGCTGAAAAGGCTAAGGCCGCTGCCGCCGCGAAAGCGGAAGCAGAAGCCGCTGCAAAATAAAAGTTTCCTTCAAAAGCAAACCGCCCCGAATCGTTTGATTCGGGGCGGTTTTTCGCCGTGGCGGCTACACGGCGTTTTTTATTTCGAGAACATATAGCGAAACTGCCGCCGCAAAATCGTGGTCAAGGGTATGGCGAGAGTCGCCATCACGACGGCGTTGATCATGCCAACAGCAAAGCGGTAAACAGCGTCGCCGAAAATCAGGGCAGGCGTATAGTAGCCATTGAGGATACTGTCAATCAGATTTACCATCGTGTTGCCGAAAGTGGTCAGCATTGCTGCACAGATACAGACAGGAAAGCAAATCATCTTCCGCTGTTCCAGCGGGCGGCCATGCCGCAAGGAGGAAGCCGCCGCAAGGCCGACGACCAATCCCCGCAGGGCAGGGGGAATAAGGTAGAGGACGGTAGTGGCTGTGATGCCGTAAGTCAAAAGCTGTTTAAAGAACTCACCAACCATAGCAACGGCGACAGCTTCCACTGGCCCCAGCAGCAAGGCGCTGACAACCACTGGAAGGGAACCGAAAGAAATGCGGACGTTGCCCATCTGTACTGCGACAAAAATGGAAAGGGGGACGTACAGCGCCGCTAAGACGCTGACAAGGCAAAGGGTATGCGTGCGGGATTTTAGCATGAAAAAGACCTCCTTTTAAGTATGGCAGTCCAATCGGAGCGCCGCACAAAGGAAGCCGCTTCCTATATGCGGCAGCGGGATGCGGAACATACACTGCGGGATTTTGAAAATCCCTTCGTCCGGAAAGCAACTCCCCGTCTTTCCAGCACTTGGTACACGTATGTCCCTACTCTGCCTGTACGCCGTCCAACTGTTTCGCAGCTGGAGCGTATTTCCTATACATCATATACGGTTTTATGGGAAAAGGCAATGGAAAAATGTACAAATTGAAAGGGAGAGGAAAAAATTTTTTCGGTTACTAAGAGGAGAGGGAAACTTCCGAAAGCCGTTCTTGAAAGCAAAGCAGTCGAATGGTACAATAAAAATAAGCTGTACAAGGAAGCAAGACGAGGCATGAAAATTGGCAAAAGAACAATGCATGCAGATCAAATAAGGAGCAATTAACATGGCAATCATAGGAATTGATTTGGGAACTACAAACTCTTTAGCCTGTATCTACCAAGATGGCAAGGTGGAGCGGATTCCTAACGAGCTGGGGGAGTACAAGACCAGCAGCGCAGTGAGTGTGCTGGAAGATGGTACGGTTCTAGTAGGCGCAGCAGCAAAGGAACGGTTAGTCTCCCACCCGGAGACCACAGCTGCCTCCTTCAAAATCTGGATGGGGACGGAAAAGTTTCTAACCCTAGGCAAACGGCAATTTAAACCAGAGGAGTTGTCCGCTCTAGTGCTCCGCCAGCTTTTGGAGGATGCTCACCGCTATCTTGGTGAACCGGTTACAGAAGCTGTTATCAGTGTTCCCGCTTATTTCAACGATGATCAGCGTTGTGCTACCAAACTGGCGGCACAGTTGGCAGGGCTGACGGTGAAGCGGCTGATCAATGAACCCTCCGCTGCTGCGCTCTATCATCGCTATAGGACCCAAAGCGGTGACGGACAGCGGATGATTGTGGACTTTGGCGGCGGTACGTTCGATGTGAGTATTGTGGACTGCTTTGAGAACATAATTGAGATTATTTCCATCGCAGGGGACAACCGTCTGGGCGGCGATGACATTGACCGGGCCATAGTTTCCTATTTCTGTAAAGAGAACCGCCTTGTGGAAAACCAGTTGGAGCCCTCCATGCGGGCCTCCCTTTATCGGCAGGCGGAAACGGCGAAGATTGCCTTATCCAGCGCCCCGGCGGCATCCATTTCTCTCCAGCAGGGAGAGACACAGTACAGCCTTGTCCTTTCCAATGACCTTTTACGGGAGCTCTGCCAGCCGGTATTTCAAAAAGTCCGTACCGTGATTGGCCGGGCCATAAAAGACCGGGAGCGGGTGGGGCGGATCAGCGATGTGATCCTTGTAGGAGGTTCCTCTCAGCTGACGGTATTTGGAGACTTTCTGGAGGAACTGTTTGGCCGCCGTCCACATTTAGCCGCAGAACCGGATGAGATTGTCGCCTTAGGCGTAGGCCTATGCGCGGGCATCAAAGAGCGAGCGGAGGATTTGCAGGACTTAGTGATGACAGATGTCTGTCCCTTTTCTTTAGGTGTTGCCACCTACAACCACACTGGGGATCGAACGCCCCACATGGCTATCCTGATTCCCCGCAGCAGTATGCTGCCTGCCAGTCACCAGGAGCGGTTTTATACGCTCCATGATAACCAGCATGGCCTGCGGTTTGAAATCTATCAGGGTGAAGGCTACTTTGCTTCAGAGAATTTAAAGCTGGGAGAGGTAGAGGTTCGGGTTCCTCCGGGACCGGCAGGAGAGCAGTCCGCCGTAGTGACCTTTACCTACGACATTGACGGAATCCTTCATGTCAGCGCCAAAAGCAGCGGTGGTGACTATCGTGACCAATTGATTCTCAACCCCAACCTTCACCTGACGGAAGAGGGGCGGTCCAAGGCTATGGAGCGTATTCAGCAAATTCAGCTGGCGGCCCAAGGTTCCCAACGTGACCAGCTTCTTTTGGAACGGGGACTGCGGCTCTATACGCAGCTTTTGGGCAGCAAACGAGACATGGTAGCACGGATAATCGGCTTTTGGAAAAATCTGATGGAGCAGGGGGACTTGATTGGCCGGGAGAAATATTATACACAAATTCGAGACCAGTTGGACTGGCTGGAAACCCAGGCGGAGGCAGATCCATTGGATGAGGATTTCTGGTTGGATGAGGAAGATCAGGACTTTGGCGGGTACGAAGAAATGGAGGATTAACCTATGGATCGCATTTGGGAACTGTTAGGACTGGAACCAACCCAAGATGTATCTGCCATCAAGCGGGCCTATGCGCAGAAGGCCCGCATATGCCATCCAGAAGAAAATCCGGAGGGCTTTTTGCAGCTGCGGAAAGCGTATCAGGCTGCACTGGACTATGCGGAGGGCCAGGACATGTCCATGTCAACAACGGCAGAACAGCAGACGGATCACCGTGATGAACCGCGATTTAAAGAATCCGAAGAGGATACCGCCTGGGTTTTTCAGGAAGTAATTACGGAGGACACTCCGAACCCTTATGAAAACAGCGAGGCTATCCAGCAATTTGTAGACCTCTACACTGGGAAGCAACGGAAGAATCCCAAACTGTGGATGGACTATTTTACCTCCGACGCCTTTTTAGACGCAGGCTGGGACAGCCAGTTTACTGCTCTGCTTTTGGAGAAAATCACAGAGGTGGAAAGCACTTGCGCGCTCAACCGGGAATTTATGCTCTGGTTAAGCATAGCCTATCAGTTTTCCCTGGAAGAAAAGCTGGAAATCAACCGGGAAGAGTTCCGGGTAGAGAAACGGGAACGGCACTTGAATTTTGCCCCGGGAGCGGAGTTTGATGGTATGCAGTTCATCTCCCGCATCGCTGCAAAGGGACCAATCCCCAAGAAACCCAAGGGCAACGAGTTTGCGATTCTTCAAAGTTTTCAGGACTATCGCCACCTCATACATTTGGCAGAGGCCGGACGTTGGGATCAGGGGGCGCTGGACGCCTATCGGAACGTTCTGAACCGTTACACCCAATCCTATATCCGGGAGCGGTGCGAGCAGCGGGTGACGCCGGACTGCGAGCGCCACCCCGCAGGGCTTCGGGTGTTCCTTCACTTTTTCCAACGGGACGACCTGCCAGAGGCTGTGTATCGGGATGCTTGGCGGCGGCTGGATTTAAAGAGCGCTATCATGGGCCGGGCGAAAGCGCTCTACGGCCCTCTGCGGGAACGTGTGCTGGCTCAGGTTCCTGGCATTTTGGGCGAGGCCCCAGAAAATTTCCTTCAGCTGAACCGGAACTTGGATGCATATCTGGCCCAAATCAAAGCGAATCCGGCAGAAGAGGAAACAGCCTCTGCCGCTTTTTTCGCAAGCGCAGAGATGCAAAAGGCGCTGCCAAGTCCCCGCTTTGTAGAGAACCAGCTGCTGTGTTACAGTAAATGGCGTCGGGTAGGCATGGGGGAAGGTTTGGTGCGCCGAATGTTGGAATTCTACCAAGAACATCCCAACATACGCAGAGCGGCAGAGGCCATTGAAGGACTGGAGGGCGATTTACGGAGCCTGACCGCCAAACGGCTGAGCAAGGAGGATGCCGAGGCGGAGGGATTTGCCTATTATGAGCATTTGACTCTAAAATACCGTCCATTTTTTCGCCATTGGCTGAACACCGGCTTTTACACTGCCCGAGACCCTGAGACCGGAACAGCCTTACAGGAGTATTTGGAGAAATGTTTCCCCTATCAAAAAAAGTGGAGCCGCCGGTTCGGTTCAAACAGGAGGACCGCAGCAGCGGCTATGGGAAGCGTAGAGGTGGATTTCTATCCACTGCACATGGAGTTTCGAGTGAATAGGAAGCCTGTGTACCGCCCTTGCCTCACTTGGGAAGAAACGACGGCGTGGGGTGGTGATTGGTTTTTCTATATGCTGCCCATTACCGCCGCGCCTTACGGCTATTTCAGAGATGTAGCACAAGAAATTTTTTCTCGTTTGGAAAAGACTGCCGCGCCAAAGGATGAACGGGCTTTGATTGCACAGTGTTTAGCGGGTTATGTTTGCTGTTTGCCGCTGGACGAGTATACTAATGAGCCTGTCCCGCCGGAAAAAGTTCTGCCGCTGGAGCTTTGCGCTGAGGGCGGAGGCCGTCTCCATGTCTGCGTCTGGCGGGACGAGGAAGGGTTGGTGACTCTTTACCAACAGACTGCTTCCGGCAGAAGGGTTCAGCGGGAATATCATCTGGAACAGGGCGAATGTTCGATAGAGGCAGCCTGGAGGCTGCTGGACGAAGCGGTATCGCCTACCCGTTTCGACCTTTCCCGTCTGCGGGAGCTGCCTTGGAACATCTACTACACACCCAACGGCGGCGAAGAGGAACATCTAAAGCGGCCCGATCTTCAGGAAACGCCCAAACCCTCTGAGGAGGAGCGGCGTAAAGTATATGAGATATTGGGCAAAGAGATAGGGGACACAGAAGTATCACCGGAAATGGAGGCGGGGGGCCTGGTGGAAATTCAATCCCTGGGAGAGTCCGCGCTGCCAATCGAGCCAGTGACGGAAGAAGCGCTGTCCACTTTATTGGTGCGTTTCCACCGGGACGAGCTGGAACGGTTGGAAATGAGCTGGATACAAGGAACGCTGGTGCTTCGCCGGGATGGCAGTAAATATGCCTGCCTTTATTTTGAAAACCGCTTTAGTGACTATGGTGAATATTGGTATTCCCTGCTGTCAGATTCAGAGATGTACCGGACAGTAGACAGCAGCGACATTGTATATCTCCCCTTTGGCATGGGAAAGTTGCCAGAGTATTCTATTTTCGAGAGTGCAGCGGAACTCATGGAGAATATCGGCGAGGTGCTGGCCCTAATGGGTTGGGGTAAACTGGAAGATCGGGGCGGCAGGATGTGGTCCTGCGATGTAAGTCTTCATGACAGCAAACAAAGGCTTTTGATGGCCCAGCAAAAAATGGGCGGCGTTTCGCCCAGGAGAGGTCGCAACCATCTTTTAGTGAAGTTTATCCCCAGCCGCTATCCCGTTCAGATCGAGGGTGAGGATATACAGGGAAAACGGACACTGGAAACCTTGAAGGGCGGCAGCTATGGGCAAGCCGCCGCTGGACTGACGCGGTTCATGATGGAGAAGCTATCCCGTCTGCGGCTGAGCTGGGTGTTCCAAGCGGCGGATGGCGAAGCGTATTACCGGCATATGGTTCTTTTGCGGGATAATGGCCGCTTTATGTTGCTCTGGCTTCAGGACGACAAACAGCGGGCGGATGCCTATGCGTCGAACGATCCGGTAACCTTTCTGGGTCATGTAGTCCCAGCCTGCTTGGTTCATCAGGATTTGATGCGTATTCGGAACTGTGTGGACTTGCTTCTGGATGACATCGACTGTACTGAGCCGGTGGTAGATCGGCCTGGAGAGTTTGTTCCGCTCTCCCTGCCCTACGGAGAGATCCGGACGGCATTGGTAAAGGAGGAATAGGCCATGGGCAACATTTGGACAGTTTTAGGGTTGGAAGCAACCCAGGATATTTCGGCCATTAAGCAGGCCTATGCGCAGAAGACCAGAACCTGTCACCCAGAAGATAACCCCGAGGGATTCTTGCAATTGCGCAAAGCATATCAGGCAGCGATGGATTATGCGGAGGGAAAAACAGATATTTCCTCAGAAGGACAGGAGCTATCTGACAGGCTGGATAGAGGAGAAACGGAAGACGAAGGCTGGACACTCTCCGAAAAACCGGTGGTATTGGAGGAAGGCCCCAATCCGTACACAGACCATGAGGCAATCCAAAAATTCCTGGCTCTTTACACTGGCAAGCAGCGAAAGGATTCCAACCTTTGGCTGGACTATTTCACCTCCGATGCCTTTTTAGATGTAGCTTGGGAACGGCAGTTCACTGCGCTGCTTCTGGAGCATATAACCCGGTTAGAGAAAACATATCCAGTAAACCGTGAACTTTTGAACTGGCTGTGTGTGGCCTACCGGTTCTATGTCATGCAGTCTGTATATCAGAACCCGGATGGCAGCGAGTGGACAGAGTTTCAGTTTCAGATTGACCGGAACGCACGATTTGATGGCCAGAATTCCATTTTTGAGATTGCTACAAAAGGTCCCGCGCCCAAGCAGCCAAAGGGCAATGGGCTGGCGATGTTCCACAGCTTTGCAGAGTACCACAGTTTGCTCCGTATGGCGGAGGACAGCGTTTGGAGCGAGCAGGACATCGGAAAATTCAGTGAAATCATTGGGTGTTATGCCGCGAGCTATATTACCGACAAATGCCAGCAGCGGATGGATATGGACCACGAGCGCCATCCCGCTGGGCTGCGGCTGCTGGCCCACTTCTTCCGGCGGAATGGCTTGCCGGAGGAAGTATATCGTATTGCATGGCAGAAGTTAGACCTGAAAACAGCGGTCATGGGGCGGGCTAGATTCTCTATGGCTCCATGCGGGAACTGGTTTTGGAGAGTTTGCCGGAGTTAGCAGGGGAGCAAAAGATAAGCTATACCAAACTGCGGACAGAGTTCCATAACTACGCTGTCAGTACCTATAAGAGCGGCGGCGAAAACGCTCAAGCGACTGCGGAGGATATCCGGAAAACCGATGCTTTCTTTGCCCGGGAGGATTTTCAGCGGGCCCTTTTGGACCGCCGCATGGTAGAGGAGGAATTGCTCCATACCTGGGTAGATAAAACGCAATGCGACTACTACCTTAACCAGATCATCCGATTCTATGAAGAGCACGAAACGGCTCCCTGTGCCCAAAAGGTCATCGACCGGGCCCAGGAGATGTTAAAATGCCAGGAGTTGGCCGACCGCCTGCGGACCGACCGAGAAGCTGAGACCTCAAACAGTGAAATTACCCTCAAAAGCACGTCCTTCTTTCGCCACTGGCTGAACACGGGGTTCTATCACGCCCAGGACCGAGAATCTGGTCGTGGGCTGATGGTGTATTTGAATAATGAACTACCGTTTCTGCCGGAATGGAGCCGAGGTTTTCTGGAGGTGGAGGACGGTGAAATTCCTACGCCCGTTTTGGTTGGCTGCGTTCTGGATGGTAATGCAATTGAGGTACGCTTCCACCTGCGTTATATGTCCTTCCTGATCAACGGGGAACCAGTCTACCGTCCCTGCCTTCCCTGGGAGAGGGTGGCGGCGTTGACAGACACAGATGCGTTCTTTTTCCTGCTTCCTATTACCACAACTACTTATGACCAATATGAAACTGTGAAAGCGGAAGTTCTTTTCCGCCTGACCGATACCGCCGCTCCGGAGTCTGGCCGAATATTCATTGCTGGGTGTCTTGCCGACCAGGTATGCGGCCTGCCTATTTCCGGAGCGGCGAGGGAGTCTGGATGGAGGGAGGACGAAGAATCGCCGGTGGTCCGTTCCCTGCCGCCGGAGAGCGTTTTGCCCTTTGAGATTTGTGCCGAAGATGCAGATCGGCTCTTTGTTTGTGTTTGGTTCGAACAAGAGCAAATTCTGGCGCTCTACCAGCAGACTCTCTACGGAAAACAAGCAGTAAGGGATGGACAATACCACGATGTGCAAGATGCCCAGTCCGCCGTAGCCCTGGCCTGCCAGCTGATGCAGGAGCAATTGTTTCCCACAGGATTTCCTATGGAGAAATTGAAGGTTTTGCCAGAGGCTGTTTATGCTCAGTGGGACTATATGATGATTTCACGTGAGAACCGTGAAAAAGACATAGAATTGCCTGTCGGGTGGAGTGCCCCTGTGAAGCTGCTGGGAGAGGAAGTCACTCTCGAAAAGCTAGAGGAACTGCTAATCCAGTTTGATGCTGGGCGTATTCAGCGGATGGAGTGGTCTTGGCATACTTCCATTCCTGTAGGGGAAGAGCAGGACTATGAACCGCTCCGCTCCCTGGTGCTCCTGAAGGAAAGTGGATATGTTTGCCTCTATTTTGACGACTTCCGAGCAGAGTCTTATGCTCTTTTAGAACAGCCAGAGTTGTACGGGAACGAAGAATGGAGGTCAAAGCTGGTTCCCTTCCGCAAAAGCAAGCTGTTTGACGATGTGATTCACCGTCGTTTTTCCAGCATCCGCCGACACCTGTCTGTGATATTCAGCCAGGTCAGCTGGCCCAGCAACGTGAATTTTATGGCACACGGCATCTGGACCTATGCCGAACACGTCTCCCATGGAAGGGTGAAATATAACCTAGACAAGCAGCTTCTGGGGGATTTCCCCATGGAGCGAGCCCATAACCGGGCAGATGCACTGTTCTACTTTTCCCTCTATCCCAACTCCGCTGCCTGTGTGGACGATGCAGGTAGCGTGGAGACCCTAGTGGTCAGTGACCTGAAAAGGCCTCGACTCCAGCAAATGTTAGCGCAGTTTTTACAGGGCGGTTTCCGAAAGCTGCGGCTGACTTGGGGAAAGGAGACTGGACAGCGGCAGCACATCGTCCTGCTGCAAGACAGTAAGCGGCTCCTGATGGCCTGGGTGCTGGAAGAGGAGCAGACAGTAAAGTACCATGTGGCTGACCATAGAACCTATATAGATATAGAGGGGAAAAAGTACCATAAGGATATCTTCCAAGGCCGGGCTGTCCCCGCTTATCTGATCCATAACAGCGTGACGCCTCTGCGCAATGCATTGGAGTTGTTACTGGCGAGCATAGATAGGCCCAGTATCATCACAGAAGCATTTGGAGAGTATGCCTGGGAAAAACCGGGAAAACCCAGGCCCTATGAAATGCTCTGGACGGAGCTGATAAGCGATACGCTAAATTAAGCCGACGGTTCCGATTTTATGCAGTCTTATGATTTCGCAGGACTCAAAACAAAGTGCATAAAACGCTTCCTGTTTTACTTGACACAACTCCACTCGTTCACTGGCGGCAGGCATCTGTGGCCTTGGCAGACATAAAAGGTAGTTTTTCCATTTTTCAGCGGATATTCGTTTCCCGGTTCTTGCAGGATAACCACTGCCTCTGCCGGAAGGTTTCGAGGAAGTGCCTCTGCTTCCGACTTTTTTGCAAGTGACACAGTTACTCTTGGCGGTGGATCATTGAAATCCAGCAGCGCCAGCAGGAACATCGCATAACCGGGGGGATATTGTACTGCGTCTGCCGCTAGAAAGTCCAACTGCCGTCTCGCCAGCCGCTCATAGTCTTTATCGGAAACAAGCTGACTGAGCCTCACCAGATTCCAGGCCATCAAAGAGTTTCCGCTTGGAATTGCTCCATCATAGGTTTCTTTCGGACGAAAAATGAGAGATTCGCTTCCTTCTCCATAAAGGTAGAAACCACCTTTTTCAGCGTCCTGGAATTTGGCGAATGTATCCCGACAGAGTCGTTCGGCCTTGGAAAGATAGTTCATTTCCAAAGTGGCGCCGTACAGCGCCAGCTGTGAGAAGATAGAAGTGGCATAATCATCCAGGAACCCCATAGCTCCGCGCTTTCCAGCTCGAAAACTGACATAGAGCGTTTTTCCATCCCAAAGATGTTTCCAAAGAAAGCTGTCTGCTCGTTTAGCGGCGTCCAGGTACGTCTGCTTTCCGGATGCCTGATACAACCGGCATAGCGCTGCGATCATCAAGGCATTCCAAGCTGTTAAGACCTTGTCGTCCAGATGAAGGGCACAGCGCCCTCTGCGGTACTGTTCAACAGGTTTCAAGCAGATGTCAAAGGAACGATCGGTTGGGTCGCTGTAAAGTAAATTTGGGATATTTTTTCCCTCAAAATTCCCAGCGGCCGTGATATCAAAATGTCGGTTGAAAGCCGCGCCTTGTTCCTGCCCCAAGACATGGAGAAGTTCTTCCGGCGTGAAGAGATAATATTTTCCTTCTACACCGTCGCTGTCGGCATCCTGGGCACTGTAGAACCCACCTTCTGCATCGGTCATTTCCCACAGAATAAAATCTGCAGTCCGTTCTGCTGCCAGCAGGTATAGGTTCTTCTTTCCGATTGCGTAAGCTTCGCAATAGGAGAAAATCAGCAAGGCGTTATCATACAGCATCTTCTCAAAATGTGGGGTTAGAAACTGTTCATCTGTAGAGTAGCGGCAGAAGCCGCCGCCGATGTGGTCGAATAACCCGCCCCGGTACATCTGCGTCAGTGTCTGTTCTGCCATTTCCAGGCAGAGTCTGTCACCTCGCCGCCGGTAGTAAGCCAACAGAAACAAGAGGTTATGGGGAGACGGGAATTTGGGTGCATCGCCGAAACCGCCGTTTTTATGGTCAAAATTCCGTTTGTAAAGCTCCACAGCGGTTTCCAGCAGACCGGATTCCACGTTTCCTTGGAATGTCAGCTGGTGGTTCATCATAGAAACAATTTCTTCTGCCTCTCCCAGAAGAGCAGAACGGTCTTGTTCCCATTTTTCGTGAATCAACACCAGCAAGTCCCGAAACCCCACCATACCGCCCTGGCCATGCTTTGGGAAATAAGTTCCAGCGAAGAAGGGATGACGTGCCGGTGTCAGGAAAATATTAGCCGGCCAGCCGCCGCTGCCGGTAAGTGCCTGGCAGACGGCCATATAAACGCTGTCTATGTCTGGCCGTTCCTCCCGGTCCACCTTGACGGAGACAAACCAGCGGTTCAGCAAATCTGCAATCTCAGGGTCCTCGAAGCAATCGTGAGCCATGACGTGACACCAATGACAGGTACTGTAGCCGATGCTGAGGAAAATCGGTTTATCTTCCTTCTTGGCCTTACGAAAGGCATCCTCGCCCCAAGGATACCAATCTACTGGGTTCTCTGCGTGTTGGAGCAAATAGGGGCTGGTTTCTTCTTTTAAATGATTCGGCATATAGTCAAATTCTCCTCTTGTCATCAGTAGCTGGGTTGTCAATTAACGTCCCATCCTTGCTAAACCGGGAGCCATGGCAAGGGCAGTCCCAACTCTGCTCAGCGGCGTTGTACTTCAATGCACAGCCCATATGAGGGCAGCGGGGTTTGGTTGGCGTCAGCAGGCCTAGGGTAGACTCCAGTCCATTTACAGCTAGTTGCTGCCGCAGAACGGTTCGAGAAGGATTGAACAAACTGGCGTAAGGATTCTCCCGTCTCAGTATCAAATCTCGCAAGACCATTGCCGCCGCCATGGAGGAGGTCATACCCCACTTATTGAAACCCGTTACTACATATAGGTTTGGCGTACTTTTCGCATATTGTCCAATATAGGGTGCGCCGTCTAGGGTTATGCAGTCCTGTGCAGCCCAGCGGGCGATTTCTTGAGCGTCAGGCCAATACCTGCGAACGAAGTCCTCAAGTTCTCGCCATCCATTGCCTGCTTTTCCAGTTCGACGGCTTCCGCCCCCCAGGAGAAGCAGATTTTTATAACAGCGAAAGGATAATCCTTTTTTATTTTCGTCCCGATACATCCCGTCTATTTTCGGAGCGTTTTTCAGTGCCAGGACATAGGAACGTTCCTGATAGAGCTTGAGAAAATACCCGCCATGCTTATTGAGGAGGGGGAAGTGGGTTGCAACGATGATTTTTTCTGCCATAACGGTCCCGCCGTTTGTGACGGCCTTACCGGGGCCGAGTTCCAAAACCTTGGTATGCTCAAAAATACGCAGATTTTTTGCGATGGAGGCCAGGAATTTCAACGGATGGAATTGGGCCTGTCCCTCAAACCGCAGTGCCCCTGCCGTAGGAAACGGCAGGGGCAGGCTTGTAACCAGCTCCGCCGGAAAACCCAGGCGTGACAAGGCGGTCTGTTCTTGTTCCAACTTTCGGCGGTCGTGAAGTGCGTAAATGTATGCATCACGCTCCTCAAAATCACAGTCGATATTTTGGCACAGAGTTCGATAGTCCTCTAACGCAGCTCGGTTTGCATCCAAATAAAGACGGGCCATTCCAACGCCGAATTTCTGGATAAGTTTGTCATAAATCAAGCCATGCTGAACAGTGATTTTTGCGGTAGTGTCCTTTGAAATACCGCCGCCGATGCGGTCCGCCTCCACTAGGGCATAATCTACCCCGGCCCGGGCCAGCCAATAGGCGCACAGCACTCCGGCCATGCCGCCGCCGATGATCAGCACACCGGTTTTCAAATCCTTATCCAGAGGCGCGAACTGGGGCAGTTGTGCCGTCTGCGTCCATATGGAATCCATTTGATCACCTCAATATTATTAGGGTGACCGCAATCTTGTGGATTATGCCTGCTTTTCCTCTTGCAACAAATCTTCCTTTAAAAAGGAAGCCATCTCTTGATAAGAGCCATAAATTTTGTTATTATTTTATTCGAAAAGATTTTCCAGTTTGACAGAAATTAGAACGAAGGAGTTGCCTATGCTGAAAACTATTTTCTTTGACCTGGACGATACGCTCCTGGATTTTACTCGGGCAGAGGCTGCCGCGTTGAGACAGGCTTTGACAGAGGCAGATGCTCCCGCTGAGGACGCCGTACTCCAGCGTTATCACGTTATCAATGCTGCTCAATGGGAGTTGTTGGAGGAGGGGAAGCTGACGAGGGAACAGATACTGGTTCGCCGTTTTGCAATACTCTTTGAAGAACTAGGCTTGGAGCGTTCTGCCGAGGTTATCTGCACACAGTATGAGGAACATTTGAAAGAGGGCCGCTGGCTCCTTCCGGGTGTACCAGAACTGCTGGATGCTCTAACACAACAATATGCCCTGTACATTGTTTCCAACGGCTCCGCCGCTGTTCAGCATTGCCGTTTGGATGCATCTGGCCTTCGGCATTGGTTTCAAGGTATCTTTATATCAGAGGAAGTCGGCTTCGACAAGCCCAATCCCGCATTTTTCGACATCTGTTTTGAGTCTATTCCCAACTTTTCCAAAGATACAGCTCTAATTGTAGGAGATAGCCTGACTTCCGACATTCGAGGCGGAAGGAACGCAGGAATCAGAACCTGCTGGTTCAATCCTCAAAGAAAGCCTCAACAGGTGGATATCCAGCCAGATTATGAGATTACGTCACTGGACGAGCTGCCGAAGCTATTGGCAGTGCTGTAAGAATTGGAAGGAGGGATACAACGATGAAATTAGCAGTTGCAGGTACAGGGTTAATTGTCCAAACGGCATTGCCTCATCTTAGAGGATGGGGGTGGGAACCAGCCGCAATTTGTGCGACGGAGCGAAGCGTCGGGAAAGCGCGGGAATTTGCAGAAGCATACAACTGTCCGGCAGTGTATACAGATTACACAGTTATGCTATCAGAGGTGGATGCAGATGCGGTCTACCTTGGTGTTCCAAATTCTCTTCACGCCAGGATGGCTATACAAGCTCTTTCCGCCGGATGGAATGTGATTGTAGAAAAACCAATCACCAGCAATTTGTGGGAAGCGGAAAGACTGGCAGATTTGGCAAAGGAAAAGCAGCTTTTTCTTTATGAAGCCATAACCACACTTTACCAGCCAGACTACGCCACATTGAAAGCACAACTGCACCGGATTGGTACAATCAAGCTGGTCAGCTGCAATTTCAGCCAATACAGCAGCCGCTACGATGCTTTCCGCAAAGGCGAAACGTTCCCAGTTTTTGACCCAGCCCAATCTGGTGGGGCGCTTATGGATTTGAACCTATATAATTTGCACTGGCTGATGGGGTTGTTCGGTACGCCTGATCAAGTGGAATATCGCGCCAACATGGATCATGGGATTGATACCAGCGGCATCCTTTTGCTGCGGTATTCCGATTTTCAAGCGGTAAGCATTGCCGCAAAAGATTGTGGTGCTCCCTGTCAGTACAGCATTCAAGGGACAAAAGGATATTTGATGCAGCATTCTCCGGCAAACGAATGCGGGGAAGTGATTCTGCATTTTAACGATGGAAGGGAAGAAGTTTTTCATACGCCAACTCAGCATCGTATGGAAATGGAATTCCGTACATTTGCCCAGCAGATGCAAACGGGAAACCTTGATGCTTGCTATGCAATCCTCGCGCAAAGCTTGGAAGTAAGCAAGATACAAACGCAAGCCCGGCAGTCTGCCGGTATCCGTTTCCCGGCAGATCATGACATACCTAAGGACTACCTTCTTAAAGAATAGTGCATAATCCCAATCAATTTTCTCAGGTGGGTGTGGACTCTAAAAGGAGGCAGTATCAAATGTCTCGCCGTACTATGTACCGCACTACTAAGGGTGCATTTTTCTATTTTTATATCAATTTGTTTCTTACGGCAAGTTTTGGTGCCATGGCAATCTTTCAAGCAAGCCGCGAATTATTTGTGTTCTAAACCTTGTGATTTCTTTATGGGCCAAACGGGCGATTATTTACGATTATATAACTGGACAGACGAAAGTATTTCATGGAGGAATTGCCTGCCGAGAGATTGCAGATAATTTAAAATGTATTCATAATGTATTCATGTGGAGTATCTTGTCGAAAAAGCGGAGGTATATCCCCGCAAATTTGTACTTTTTTCAGATAAATTTCCATCATTCATTAAAATGAAAAAAGGCATTTTATCTGGCCTGGTAACATTTCACTATTTGCTGTGCAGCCTCATCATTGTGAAGATCGAACAAATTGAGTCGCTGCGCTTTGTCAGAGAGCCACAGCACCGAACAAAGACATGGTATCAAGCAAAAAAGCAAACCGAGCACGAGTTACAGGAGTTCGCTCAACCAAGACGGTGCAAATTCCATGAAACTTTCGAGGGTGCGAAGGACATGATCGCTCATGGAATCTTGGAAAATGTGGATGCAGCCTTAGCTTTCCATGTAGAGCCGGGTAAACTTCCAGAAGGTCTTTTTATGTATAACAGCGGTGGGATTATGATGTCTTCTGTAGACGGTTTCAAGATCACTGTGAAGGGCAAGGGTGCGCATGGGGCCTATCCCCACAGTTCGATCGATCCCATTAACATCGCCGTTCACATCTACTTGGCGCTGGAGGCGTTGATTGCCCGCGAGGCAGATCCTGAAAAAAACTGTGTGCTTACCATCGGAAATTTCTCCGCCGGTTCCGCAGCCAACATTATTCCAGACACCGCTGTCTTGCAGGGAACAATCCGTACCAACGATGCAAGCTGCCGGTCATTGCTGGTTCAGCGGATGAAGGAGGTGGCGAAAGGAACTGCCCAGGTTTACGGAGGAGCTGCTGAAATCGAGATGCTCTCCGAAGTGCCGCCTCTGGTTTGTGACAAAACATTTACAGACCAAATGGTGGAATATCTCTAAGAGCTTCCTGGCTTGACGCCCTGTCCTGGCATTGCCGCCAGCGCATCTGAGGATTTCGCCATTATTGCAGAGCAGGTGCCAAGTGCCTTTATGTACCTCTCTGCTGGATATCAGGACAAGCGGGGAGAGGCTCCCGCCCATAATCCTAAAGTGCAGTTCAACGAAAATGTATGTGCCATCGGCCCTGCCTGTCTGGCCCATTGTGCCACGCAGTGGTTGGAATAAAGAAAGTGGGACACACACGTACAATTTATAGACAACGAATTATTTCAGCAATAATTTTGTAGACTGCAAATGGTTTACCGGACTTGACCCGGCGCCGATCAATCGTTTTGCGGATGAGAATATTAAAAATATGTACAGGGCTTGGAACTGCAAAACCGCTTGATCGAATTATACCATCGACACAAGACATTCTAGCCATTGTATTACCTATATGGTTGTCTGTATTTTGACTGCTCTCAGTGATATTTTACTGCATTTACCCAAACGATGGATATACAGGCATAACCTATTGAATAGTGCTATGAAGTAACTGGTTTGAAAAGCTATTAACTGGTATAAAACATCTTAGCATGAGGAGGTCCGATGATGAACAATCGGCTTTACATCGACAGCATAGATTCCAGACGGGAAGAGGAGGGCTACGAAACTCTGCTCTCCAGCATCCGACAGAGCTTTGACCAAGCAGTGAGTGATGAGATGACACCTCTATTTAATACGGATGCAACGGATTTATACGCACTGTTCCTGGAGAATATCCCGGAGGAGGTCCGGCAGCACTACAAATGCAGCGCCTGCCGCCATTTCGTCAACCGGTTCGGTAAACTGGTCAGCATCAATGCCGAGAGCGGGAAGCAAACCGCCGTTATGTGGAGCAGTCAGGTACCGGAGTTTTTCCAGCAGGCTGTTGCGGCGATCAAGGCCAAGGTAGAGGCTGCCCATGTCACCGGCATTTTTGTGACCAGCCAGACGGAGTTAGGCTGTGCCAAGACTGGCATCTGGATACATATGGCCGTAGATGTACCGAAGAAAATTGTCTATAAAGGGCGCATCGGCACCGCGTTCCAGGAAGCAGCCAGGATAGCTGAAAACCATAGGGTTCTCCAGACCAGCGTTGTCAAGTACCAGCAAAAGGATGTGGAAACGGCAGTAAATTTGCTGCGCTCCGACGCACTGTATCGGGGAGAGCAAATCCTGCCAATGGCAGAGTGGTTCCTAGAAACCATAAAACTAGCCTGTGGCAAGGAAAATGCCAGCAGCATCCTCTGGTATCGGGCCGCTGTTGCACCTAATGGATTTTGCCATATTCCGGCCAGTATGGTTGGTGCTTTGCTGAACGATATTGCAGAGGGGTACAGCGTTTCTTCCATCAAGGACCGGTTCAATGAGAAGATGCATCCCTTACAGTATCAGCGTCCCCAAGCCGCACCAACTGCCGGAAACGTCAAGCGGGCGGAAGAGATTGTGGCGAAATTGGGTTTAGAGAAATCCCTGCAGCGCCGCTATGCCCGTCTGGATGATGTGCAGGCCATCTGGAAACCTGTCAAGGAGAAAAATGCTGTTGTTGGTGGAGTGTTTGCTGGTATTCCCATTAAAGAAAGGCGGGAGGAAATCAAGAATCGTGTCGAGGCCCCGGAAACAGTGATGACTTTCGAGAAATTCCGCCGCAAAGTTCTTACTGACGCAAAGAGGATAGAGTTGCTGGTCAGCAATCATAATGACTCCTATGCCGCACTCCTGACTGCTGTATATTCCGACGCGCCTCCCATTATCCGGTGGGATTGGGAGGATGAACGAAATCCTTTTTCTTGGTATCTCTACCACAATGGCAGTCCTTGCAAACACTGGGGCCTATCCCCTGGTTGGAACGAGGTTACAGCGGTAGTTCTCCAGCCAAATATGTGGAGCAGCCGCCCGTGTGGTTATACTTCTAACGGTGCAATGTTCGTTCTGAAAGGGGCGAAAGACTTGAGTGAGGTATCATCCGCCTGCTTGTTCCCGAGTTTCTTGAAAGGAGAACTACATGAAGTCCGGGCAACCATCGAAGCTTACTCCAACAATTCAAAACTTAGCGGAAACGAGGATGCAGATGCTTGTGGCCTGCTTATCCAAAGCAGCAGTAAAAATCTTAGTGTCAAACTTCGGGTAACTACCAACGTTGGCGTTGCTCTCTGCAAAATAGACCGCTGGGACTGACTGAATGAAGGTGTAATCAGGAATCTTTTTTTGCAATCCATGGGTCAGATTACTGTTAAGGAGGATATTTATGAATCATAAATGCGCATTGATAGTTTTCTTTCTGCTAACGCTTTGTATGACTTTAGCAGCTTGCAGTGAACCAATAGACAGCAGCACAGACCGTAATTCCTCTTCTGACGGATCTGTATCTTTTAGCTCGGCCCAAGAAAGTACACCGACCAAGATTACACACTCCATCCAAGGCATATCCTTCAATATCGCGTTTCATCGTTTCAGCTCCTGGAGGGCTTCTTCTACATCGGTATAATGCTTTACGCTGGGGTCTTTCGCGATTCTTTCCGCCTCCAGCATGGCAGCAATGGTTTCCTTGTTGGGCTGATTCAGAGCAATGTCAAAGGGGATTCTCCCCTCCCGCAGAGACTGCCGGACAAAGATATTAAACGCCGTGGAGAGGTTCATCCCCAATTCCGCAAAGAGAGCGTCGGCCTGGGCTTTCAGGTCAGCGTCCATGCGGATGCTGATGTTCGTGGTCGTGCCAGCCATATCATCAACTCCTTTTCTATTGTTGCTTACAGTATACGCCAACCGCACGAAAATATCAACTGTTTGCACGAATATTTCTGCACAACTATGTACCCCACCCCATTCTCCTCTCCAACCCCATCATCCCCCCGCAGAACCGCTCCCACGGCTCCAACGTTATCTGTGATGGGTCGCCCTCGCGGATACGCATGGTGCGGCGGATTTCTTTGGGAATTACAACCCGGCCAAGGTCATCAATGCGCCGTACAATTCCAGTTGCCTTCATATTCAAAACTCCTTTTCTCTATTAGTAGCTATGTCTGTCTGGCAAAAGATAGTATCCACGTTTTTTGCCTACTTATGCCGCTGTATGGCTGGGGATGTTTGGAAACTACTTGGATGTTTTTTTAATTTGAAAAAAAGATTGATACACTGTTTGATTTTATAGAACAAAGTGTTTGTATGATAAAAGGGCCATGTATTCCCTCGCTCGCAAAAATGTAACATTAAACCATTTCCTCCTTGAGATTTTTGTTGGACGTCATAGGAATCTATGACTGATTTAAGGCAATCCTATTCCAGAGTACATATCTTCCAGTGCGGTGTTAACTCGTCTTCTCCTGGAATGTCCATTGTGTATAAGATGCGGCATTTGCATTGGTCAGGTCTGCCATATTCAGTTCTGGGAGGTAAAAGCCAAGATATAGGGTACTGTTACCGCCTTCCCGGACATCATCCGGCGAATAGACTAACCGCTGGTTGTTGAGAATCACTACATAGAAAGTATCCAAGCAAACATTGTACCGGAGACGAGTGTCCTCTAGCTCACCAGTGCTGTAAAGGTAGTCTGCTGGAGAGCTTCCGCCAGGGATATAGCCGTTCATGTTGGCAGACAGCACCTGTTCCAGCTCCTCCATTGTCAAACCATACTCGGCCATGGATGCAACCTTGTCCATAGCAGCCTGTCCGCAGTATACCTCATAGACGCCCTCATAATACTGATTTTCGTGGTCGTTCGCTGATTGATAATAGCGAAAGTTGCCATCATCCTGTAAGCACACTTGAGAGCCGTCGCCGCAAAGGAAGGTGTTTCCACTGATGTAATCCTGACTGCCAATCTCGAAGGCCAGGCTGTCACAGAGAGCATTCACCATGTATTGTATCACAGTGGGATCCTGACCATGATTGTAAGCCTGCCCACAAAATGTCAGGACCAAATTTTTTTGCGGTACAATCACAATTTTCGTACAGTAAAGAACGGAGCCTTGATAGCCCACTAAATCGGCAACCTGACAATTCACATTGTCTCCATATGTCCAGGAATAAAGTTCCTCCGGTGCCTCCAGACTGTCGAATTGTCCGCTGCTTTGATAATTGCTGCTCAGCTCCTCATAAAATTCCTGTGGCGTGTAGGAACCCAAAATAGATACTCCGTTAAGGCCATAGACTTCCTGCTGGTCCGCGGTATAAAACAAATCGGTCCCTTCTGCCTGTGTCCAGTCTGCTGGGACATCGTTTGGACGACGCAGTTCAAAAAGGATTACAAGCTGGCTGTAAAGCGGAAGCTGGATATTTCCTTATTGGACGACATTATTCGGGCATTGTCCCGGGGTGAATTGCTGCCGGAGAAGAACAAAGACCACAGCCTGTCTGGGGACTGGGCTGGGCATCGGGAATGCCACATTCTCCCGAACTGGCTCCTGATCTACCGTATTGAGGACAATGTGTTGGTGCTGACGCTGTCCCGCACTGGAACGCACAGCGATTTGTTTGGTAAATGAGGGCTGTTTGCGAAGGTGGAAAGGACATATTTTATGGATGAACTGATGAAACGGGAGAGTGCGCCGGAGGCTCCCCAGTCAGAGGACGCTTACCGCTCCATCCGGGGATATGTGGTCGAGGCCCAAGGGCAGGTCTACACGGCGGTGAACGCCGCGATGGTGACCGCCTATTGGAAGATCGGTAAGTCAATTTTCGAGGCCTGCGGGGAGAATGACCGGGCGGCCTATGGCAAGCAGGTGCTGCAATACATTTCGGAACGGCTGACGGCGGAGTTCGGGAAAGGGTACAACCTCCGAAACCTGCGCTACATGCGGCAGTTTTATCTGGCTTCCCCAAATGTGAACGCACTGCGTTCCGAATTGAGCTGGACCCATTACCGCTCTTTGATGAGGGTAACGGATGAAAAGGCGCGAACTTTCTACCTGGATGAGTGCGCAAAGTCCGGCTGGAGCTCCCGTCAGTTGGAGCGGCAGATCAACACCATGTTCTACCAGCGGATACTGACCAGCCGGGACAAGGAGAGAGTGGCGGAAGAAATCCAGACCACGGGGCCCAAGCCGGAGTATGAGCGGATCATCAAAGACCCCTATGTGCTGGAGTTTCTGGATCTTCCGTCCAATGAACATTTCTACGAGTCCAGCCTGGAACAGGCGCTGATCGACCATTTGCAGAAGTTCCTCCTGGAGCTGGGGCGCGGGTTCTCCTTCGTGGCACGGCAGAAGCATTTCAATGTGGACGGCAGGCACTTTTACATTGATTTGGTGTTCTACAACTACATTCTGAAGTGCTTTGTGCTGATCGACCTGAAAACCGGCGATCTCACCCATCAGGATATTGGGCAGATGCAGATGTATGTGAACTACTACACCCGATACCAAATGAACGAGGGGGACAACCCGCCGGTGGGGCTGCTCCTGTGCGCACAGAAGAGCGACACCCTGGTGCAGCTGACCCTGCCGGAGGACAACCGGCAGATTTACGCCGCGAAGTATTTGCCCTATCTGCCTACGGAGGAGGAGCTGAATTTGGAGGAGTTTGAACGGTTGGAGGATGTGTAGCCGAAGGTCGAAGGCTGTGAAAGAAAAAGCCGAAAGCATGTGTCTCCCATACGCTTTCGGCTTTTTTAGATGCTCAACACAGTTTATAAAGCGGTACAAAAAGGCGCAAAAATATCAGAAAGGGAAAGGACGCAGGGCGGCAATCAAGAACGTGCTGAAGCTGATCGAGTTGGTGGCATCATAACAATGAGCAAATCCCACAATGTAGGTTGAAAATTGACGAGTTAAGGCGTATAATACAAAAAATAGTGTGTCTGGGCACATAAGGTTAGTTTATGGAATCGTTGGGAGGGCAGTGCCATGGCCGGGAAAAGCACAGTTCCAAGATATGGGGATCTAATTACTGCCACATACGCCGCATTGAAGATTTTGGGCGGTTCTGGAAAAAATGAAGAAATCAATGAAAAAGTAGTAGAACTGCTTTCACTTTCAGATGAGGTGCTGGAAATTCCCCACCTTAATAGCAGTTTGAGTGAAGTGAATTATAGACTGGCATGGGCGAGGACTTTATTGAAAAAGCATGGGGCCATTACCAATAGTGCACGAGGCGTATGGTCTGTTACGCCGGAATTCTCCAACGTGACTACTGTTGACGGGAATGCTATCGAAAAAGCTCGCCACAAAAATGGTATCTCCTCCAAAGATGATATGAGAAATGACGAGCTTGAGGATGTGCCGGAAGAAGTGCGCCCTTGGCGCAAGAAGCTGTATGAGGTTCTGACCAAAATGGATCCATATGCGTTTGAGCGGCTTACACAAAGAGTGTTACGCGAATGTGGGTTCACTCAGGTTGAGGTGACAAAAAAATCTGGGGACGGAGGAATTGATGGGACGGGTAAGCTGAGAATTAATGGGATATTCAGCTTCAACATTGCGTTTCAGTGCAAACGGTACCAGGGGGTGGTGAGTTCCGGGGATATCCGGGATTTTAGGGGATCGCTGACAACCAACATTGAAAAAGGTGTCTTTATTACGACCGGTTCATTTTCTAAGGCGGCGGTTGAAGAAGCATCTTCTCCTGGCAAACAACAAATTGACCTCATTGATGGCGAAGAATTTATCACAAAGCTGGCTGAGTTCGGCATTGGGGTCAAAGAAGTGAAAGATTATGAGATAGACGAGGAATACTTTACAAAACTGTGAGGCCGTTGTAGTGTAATATCTGTCTAAATTTTGACCTGTGTACCATAAACAATTTCCTGGTATACCTGACCATGAACCAAAATCCAGCCATCCATATATTCCAGCCGAACATCAGTCCATCCCTCATCGTAGTATTGAAAGCAGTCACCGCAGTGGAGACCGCCGTATAGAGTGCCGTTTTCCAGCGCAATATCGGGACGTTCACCGTTAAAAGTCAAAATTCCAAACATAGTTTACTCCTATAGGGGGATCATCATGAAATT
>JAAWGR010000007.1 GCA_022795445.1 Oscillibacter sp.
TCCTCCGCGGGATGGACGCTGGTGATATGACAGACCTTGACCGCAGCCGGCGGGTGCGGAGACCTCGTTTTCACACCCATTACGCCGCCTCCTTCCAGGAGCTATGCGGCGTAGTTTCCCAGCTTAGAACTACTATCGAAGTTCGCGGGGGGGGGGCACTTGTTTTTCAATGGCGGACAATTCGCTGGAATTGGAGAACGGAACCGGTTGTTTAGTTTGTTTGCAAACATTCGTAACTTCCAATCCCGTGATTTCCTCGTAAAAACGAAGCAGGTTGTTCGCTTCGATGTCCCAGTTAAACCGTTCCCGTATTAGCTGTCTGCCGGCTGCACCCATACGGTGCGCCTCTTCCGGGTGACTGAAAAGATATTGAAGGGCAGCGGCAATCTCCGCAACGTTTTCAGGATCTACACAAATTCCGAAAGGAGCTTCTTCCATCAGCTTTCGGTTGTATGGCGCGTCTGTTAAAATTACCGGAAGCCCGGCGGACATATATTCATAGACCTTTGTTGCAAGGTTGTCATATTGATTATACTGTGCGACGTTCAAGATATTTGCCATTCCAACCTGAACCCGTTGGAGCGTTTCCAGCACCTGCGGGCGGGACAGGCGTCCCAGATAGGCTGCGCAGGAAAATTCCGGGAGCGATTCCACCTCTGTCTGGTAGGCGGCTGTGGAGAAGTCGCCGCCGAGATATGCCGTGCAGTTCGATTGGGCGGCTGCACGGATGAAATGCGTAATTCCCCGGTTATAAGTCATAACGCCAATATAAACGGCGCTTCTTTCCTGCTTGGGAACGGTTTCGTCATATTGATCGTAAATCTCTTCCAGGCGGGGGACATTATTGACGACGGCAAAACGGCGGCATTTGCCTTCAAATGGATTTTTTCCGTTTTGTAAAGAAGGGAAGACCAGCCCGTCAATGCGGCGCAGAATATAATCCTCATAGACGCCGTAGCAGCCTGCGACGAGACGGCAGGCCCATTTCGGAAGATAGGGCTTGTATTTCAGCATAGTGCGGTACATTTCATGGCTGTCGAAGATGACCGTTTTCCCGCGGCGCTTGAGCTTCAGGCCGTAGGGCAGAAGCTCCGGGTCGTGGAGGTGATAAATGTCCGCGTCAGCTGCCAGTGCCTTCCGGTACGCCTTCCGGGAGGTAAACAGCATCCGCTGGAGACGGTTCGAGGCGATAGCGCCGAAGCCCAGGATGTGGACGCCGTTTTTCTCATAGCTCTCCCCCTGTTGGACTAGGGTGACGTCATACCCGGCTTTCGCCAGGGAGACGCATTCTTTCTGGAAAATGCGCACGTCCTCCGCGGGATGGACGCTGGTGATATGACAGACCTTGATCATCCGAAAAACTCCTCGATTTTCTCCACGATCTTTTCCGCGCTGTGCCCGTCGCCGAACGGCTGATAATCCGGGTCAAAGGATACGTCCGCCCCCAGCTTTTGCAGAATATCCGCTTTATCGGGCTCTGCAAGCTGATTGCAGTGGTTTACCATCGTCTCCGGCCAGGCTACGCGGTTGAAGACCGTCACGCAGGGTTTTCCCGCAAAAAACGCCTCCCGCTGCAGCCCGCCGGAGTCCGTGACTACCTTCTCCGCCCGGTTTACCAGGGAAATGGAGCACTGATAGCCCACGGGCTGGGAGAGCAGGATGTTCCGATAGCCCTTTTCCCGGCACAGCCGTTCCGCCCGCTCATGGTTCCGGGGATGGACCGGATAGACCGCCGGGGCGTCCAGCGCTTCCATGGCCTGGAAAATCTGATCCAGCTTTTCGTCCGTGTCCGTATTCTCCTGCCGGTGACAGGTCATATAGTAAAGCCGTTCCGGCAGGGCCAGAGGCGCACCGGAGAAGTCCAGCAAGTCCCGAAGCTCCGTGCCGTCCAGGCGCTCCGTATAATACCGGAAAGCGTCATACATAGGGTCCCCTACCAGGTAAGAGGCGTCAGCAATGCCCTCGTTTACCAGGAATTCCATGCCGGAAGGTGTACAGACGAACCGTAAGGAGGCTACATGGTCCGTGACAATCCGGTTGACTTCCTCCGGATTGTCCAGCGTCCCAATCCGTCCCCCCGCCTCCACATGGCAGACGGGAATATGCAGCTTTACCGCCGCCAGCGCGGCCGCCATGGTGGAGTTTGTATCGCCGAAAACCAGCAGCATATCCGGTTTCTCTTTCAGCAATACCGCTTCAATCCCGGCGATCATCCGCCCGGTCATTTCTCCGTGGGTCCCGCCGGAAACGCCGAGGTTGTAATCCGGCTTCGGGATTTCCATTTCCTCGAAAAAGACGTCGGACATATTATGATCATAGTGCTGCCCGGTGTGGATCAGCACCTCCCGGAACGTTTTCCGCAGCACCCGGGAAACCATCGCTAGCTTGATGAATTGGGGCCTGGCCCCTACAACCGTACAGATTTTCTTCAATTACAGCACCTCGATATTTTCCCGATTTGCAAGCCCCTTGCACACGTTTTTACAGTCGAACACCGGCACGCCGCAGGACGCCGCCATGGCGTAATCCACCGTCGTGTGGGCGGTGGTGATGCACACCAGGTCGTAACCCTTCACGGCCTCCGGCGTCAGGGCGGGGATGCTCTCCTGCCAGATGCCGCCGTCCCGGTATTTGGGGACGTAGGGATCGTAATAGTCCACTTCCGCGCCGGTCTTGCGGAATTCCTCGATTACCCGGATGGCGGGACTCTCCCGGTAATCGTCGATGTCCTGCTTGTAGGCCACGCCCAGAATCAGCACCTTGGACCCGTTCAGGGCTTTCCGGTACCGGTTCAGGATTTTCCCCGCGCGTTCCACCGTATATTCCGGCATCCGGTCGTTTACCATCATGGACGCCTCGATCATGCTGGTGTGGAAGCCGTATTCCCGCGCCTTCCAGCTTAAATAATAGGGGTCCAGGGGAATGCAGTGCCCGCCCAGGCCGGGGCCGGGATAGAACGCCTGGAAGCCGTAGGGCTTTGTTTTGGCGGCATCAATGACCTCCCAGATGTTGATGCCCATCCGGTTGCAGAGAATGGCCAGCTCGTTGATCAGGCCGATGTTGATGTTCCGGTAGGTGTTTTCCAGGATTTTCTCCATCTCCGCCACTGCGGGGCTGGATACGGTATGGACGTCGCCCTCCAGGATGGCCCGGTAGACCATGGAGATTACCTCAGCGGCGTCCTCTCCTACCGCGCCCACAACCTTGGGTGTGTTGCTGGTCTTATAGATTAGGTTGCCCGGGTCCACCCGTTCCGGGGAGAAGCCGAGATAAAAATCCTCCCCGCATTTTAGGCCGCTGCCCTGCTCCAAAAGCGGGCGGATCAGTTCCTCCGTGGTGCCGGGGTAAGTGGTGGATTCCAGTACCACCATGGTCCCCTTCCGCAGATGCCTGGAAATGGCAGCGACAGAATCCCGAACATAGCTGATATCCGGCTGTTGGTGTTTGTCCAGAGGGGTTGGGACGCAGATGGCGATAAAATCCACGTTCTTTACACAGTTGAAATCCGAGGTGGCTTTCAGCATCCCGCTGCTCACCAGCGCGGTTAGGTCGGCGTCCACCACGTCGCCGATGTAGTTTTTCCCGGCGTTGACCAAATCCACCTTCTCCTGCTGGACGTCGAAGCCGATGGTTTTGAAGCCGTGCTTGGCCTTGTCCACGGCCAGGGGAAGGCCCACGTAGCCTAATCCGCACACGCCCATGACCAGGGTTTTGTTTTGGATTTTGGCAATGAGTTCTTCTTTCATGCTCATATTAATTCATCTCCTGAATGGTATCGTCGGTTTCATGTTTCCGGTACTGCTTCCCGCAGGCCGGACAGGAGGCGGAAACGCCGGAGAATGCGAGGGTTTCCCCGCACCGGCACACCCAGCCCCGGATTCTGGCCGGGACCCCGTAAACCAGGGCATAGTCCGGCACGTCTTTTGTCACAACGGAGCCGGCCCCCACCAGGGCATACCGCCCGATGCTGCGGCCGCAGACGATGGTGGCGTTGGCCCCGACGCTGGCCCCCTGTTTCAAGAGAGTTCTGCGGTATTCGTTTTTGCGCTCAATAAACGCCCGGGGATTGATCACGTTGGTGAACACGCAGGAGGGGCCGAGAAACACGCCGTCCTCGCAGACTACCCCGGTGTAGACGGACACGTTGTTTTGGATCTTGACGCCCTCCCCCAGCTCCACGCCGGGGGAGATGACGACGTTTTGCCCGATGTTGCAGTTTTTCCAATCCGGCAGCCCGCCATGATGTGGGAGAAATGCCAGATTTTTGTACCGGCCCCAATGGAGCAGCCCTCGTCAATGCAGCTCGATTCATGGGCGAAATAGTCCCGTTCCATCAGGCCGCCTCCTTTCAGAAGCTATGCTGCGGACCGGAAATGTCCCCGGTCAGGAATTTTCCGCTTGTCCACAGGGGGGCAATTGTTCGCTGTCTGTACTTTCAGCCAGGGACGCCTTCAGGTTCCGCATGAATGTCCGGTGCGGGATAGCGAAGTTTCCAGTGACCGTCTCCCCAGAGGGCACGTCCTTGGTTGCGATTGCGCCGATGGATACCCGTGCGCCGGAACCGACCCGGACCCGGTTGGATACCACAGCGGCAACGCCGATCCATACATGATCGCCCACCTGGCTGTTGCCGCAGCATTTGCCGCCTTCCGCAATCAGGCAGTTCCTTCCGATGTGTGCGCCGTGACCAATATGGCATTGCGCGTCGATTCTGGTATTTTCTCCGATGACCGTCTTTTCCCAGGGGAAAATACCGGTACTGATGACTACTTGCTCAAAAAGCTCCACATGGTTCTCCAGAATGATTTGCGCGGTGTCTATAACGGGAATATTGTTTCCCGCCGCATCCTTGGAAAAGGAAAAACCTTTACAGCCCACCACTGCGCCGGCGCGGATAACCACGTCGCTGCCGATGATGACCCGGCCCTTGATAACGGCAAAAGGCTCGATGGTCACATGGTCTCCAATGATAACATTTTCCTTGTCGATGGCAGCCAAGGGGCTGATCTGACAGTCTTTCCCGATTTTCGTGGGGAAAGACTTGCCTACATACTCCTCGCGGTCCGCCAGGTGGTTGTGGATTTCAAACAGGGCCGCTTTAGGCCGCTCGCAGATGAAAACGCCTCGAATGTGGGAGGGAACCCGTTCCGCCAGCTCCGCGGTGGTCAGGACGCAGGAAATATGGGGGTTTTCCAGGGCGGGCAGGAATTTCTCCCGCTCCAAGAACGTCAGGAATGCAGGCTGTTCCGTTTCCGTGGCAAACGCCAGACAGCGGAACTCTCCGTCGGAAATCAGCTGTCCGGGCAGAACCTTCACGACTTCCGAAAGCAGCATTTACGCCACCTCCTTTCGGAGGCTATGCAGCGAACCGGGAAGGTTCCAAGTCAGGAATTTTCTGCCTGTCCGCGGGGGGGGGGCATTTGTGCACTGCCTGTGCTTTCAGCCAGAGACGCTTTCAGGTTCCGCATGAATGTCCGGTGCGGGATGGCGAAGTTTCCGGTGACGGTTTCCCCGGAGGGCACGTCCTTCGTCACCACTGCGCCCAGGGATATTTTCACATCATCCCCAACCATTATGGCGTTGGAAATCGTGGCATTCACGCCAATCCAAAGCCGGTCGCCAAATGTGCAGTTGCCGCTGACTTCCGTTTCAGCCGCAATCAAACCGCGTTTTCCGATCACGGTCCCGTGCCCGATCAGCACGCCGTTGTCAATCATGGAATAAGCGCCGATACGGGTAGTATCCAGCTGAAGGGCCCCACATTCGATATTGCAGTTGCTTCCAATCTGAACCCCCTGCTCAATGATGGTGCGGCCGGCGTCCAGGCCGATGAAAGCGCGGTCCGCGTCCTCTTTTATAACGGTATAGCCCTGAGCCCCGATCACGGTCCCGCTGCAAATGCGCACATGGTCTTGGAGGATGCTCCCCTCGTTGACAACAACAAACGGCTGAAGTTCGACATGCTTTCCAATTACCACATTATAAGGCGCCACATAAGCCAGCGGGCTGATGCTGGCGGTGGGGTCGATCACCGTGGGCCGCTTCTCCCTGTGACGAACCAGGTCATTATGGAGCCGGAAAAAGGCAATCTTCGGCGTTTCCGTAATCATCACGCCGGAAATATGGGCGGGAATGAGCGCTTGGACCTCCGGCGTGCAGATCACGCAGGAAATCCGGGGGTTTTCCAGGGCATGGGCATATTGGAGGGATTCCAGATAGGTCAGGGCTTCCTCCCCTCGGATGCGGGTGCATTGCTCCAGCGCCTGGAATTCCCCGTCGGAAATTAGGGTGCAGGGGCAACCCGTCTGTTCCACCCAATTGGACAGTTTCATTTACAGCACCTCCAATACCGCCCTGATGACCTGATCCTGCTCCGCTTCCTCCAGGTACGGATACATGGGCAGGGAGAAGGTCCGGGCGCAGTAGTCGTTTGCATGGGGGAACGCCTCGCCGTACTGTGGAAGCTCCCGGTAAACCGGCAGGGCGTGCTGGGGTGTAGGATAATAGATCATATAGGGGATTTCCCGCTCTTTCAAATGGGATACAATCCGGTTCCGCAGGGCGGTGTCCTCCGCCAGCAGGGCGTACTGCGCGTAAGCGGAGACGCTGCCCTCTGCTACGTAAGGCGTGGTTAGCTTCCCGGCAAACGCCGTGTTGTAGCGTGCCGCCACCGCCTGGCGGGCGTCCATCTCCGAATCCTGCAGCGCGTGGAGCTTCGGCAGGAGAACGGCCGCCTGGAGGGCGTCCAGCCGGGAGTTCAAGCCCACCCGGATATTGTCGTATTTCCCGCCGGGGCCCTTTCCGTGTACGCAGAGGGAGCGGATGAGCCTGTCCAGCTCCGGGTCATCCGTAAAGACCGCGCCGCCGTCGCCGTAACAGCCCAACGGCTTTACCGGGAAAAAGGAGGTTGTGGCAACGCGGCCGAAAGAACCGGTACGGCGTCCCTTGTAAGACGCGCCGAAGCTCTGGGCGGCGTCCTCAATCAGCGTCAGGCCGTATGCTTCGCAGACCGGAACGACGGCGTCATAATCGCAGGGGTTTCCCAGAATATCCACCGCGACCACTGCCTTCGGCGTCAGCCGCCCTTCCGCGAGGACGGCCTGAATCTGCCGTTCCAGGCTTTCCGGGCAGAGGTTGTAGGTATCTGGAACAATGTCGCAGAACACAGGAACCGCCCCCAGCATACAGGCCGGTTCCACGGACGCGATGAAGGTGATGTCCGGGCAGAATACCGCGTCCCCGGCTCCGATTCCCAGAGCCATGAAAGCAAGCTGGAGGGCGTCCGTGCCGTTGCCGCAGGTGATGCAGTGCTTCCGGCCCGCAAAGGCGGCCAGCTCCTTTTCCAGCGCCGCCACCGGGGGGCCGCCGATGAAGTGTGTACTTTCGACAACGGACTGTATTGCGGCGTCAATCTCCGGCTTTAATGCCTGATACTGTGCTTTTAAGTTAATGAATTCCATAAAACTAATCCTTCTTTCGTGTAAACGGCTTGGCGGGATTGCCGACCACGGTTTCGCCCGGGGCTACGTCCTTGACCACTACGGCGCCCAGTCCCACGAAAGCGTTCTCGCCGATGGTGCACTGGTTGCGGATAATATTCCCGGCCAGATATCCATTTCGCCCCACATGAACACTTCCGCTGACGCTGCACGGGACTAACATGGCCGTGTCCTCTTCAAGCCAGCAGTTGTGGGCGATATGGCCCAGCGCGTCGATCTTAACGCCGCTTTCCAGGATGGTGTCGTCGATGGTCCCCCGGCTGATACAGACGTTTTCTCCAATCAGTACCTGGTCGCCAACCGTTACACCGCCGAAATGCTTTACCATTGTTTTCTTATGGTCTTCGTCCTCCGTGTAGGCATAGCCGTCATGGCCGATCACCGCCCCGGAATGGATGTTACAATCTTTGCCGATGGTCACCCGGTTCATAATAACCACATTGTTCCAGATCACCGTATTGTCCCCGATGGTAATGTCCCCGTCCAGGGTGCAGTTATGCCCGATACGGACGTTTTTCCCCAGCTTTACCTTCGGGGAAATATAGGTGAACTGCCCGATGGCCGGACGGTTCTCCTCCTGTCCATAAAAATGCTCGACGGCGGCAAAGAAGGCCCGCTTGCTCTCCGGCGTGCGGATGACGTTCGGGGCTGCGCCCGGGTCGGCTTCCTCTGAGACAACCGCCAGGGAGAGCTGAGAGAGGTCAAAATTTTCCGGAATATTCTTCTGGGCCTTGATCCAGGTGAAAGAACCGGGCTTATAGCGGGTCAGGGAGGAAAAGCCCTCCACCCAGGACTCTGCATCTCCGGAAAATGCAAACGGAATGTGCTCTGCCTTCAAATACTCCAGGATATCCAAGATTTTCATTGTACTTCCTCCTCTTTCAAAATTGCATCCATGTCCGTGATATTTTCCGCCATTTGCCGCCAGCGTTCCCGATTTGCCGAACGGACAAAGGCGCCGACCGTCTGGGAAATGTCCCAATCGTCCTCATGATACCAGAACGCATGGGTCAGGATATGGAGACGGGCATAGCTCCCGGAACGGATGATGTCCAGCACCGGCTCCCGCCATCTTCTGCGGCTGTCCGACAGGTATTTGAAATCCTGGAAGAAGGTCTTTCCGTAGGAATTTACGATGCCTGGGATATGCAGGTCCGCTTCCAGGGTGGCCCGGGACGGCCGGTGCATGGAAACGCTCGAGACGTACGTCTCGAGGAGTGCAGACAGGAGTCTGCACTCCTTTATGATGTTTTGAACCGTCTGCACCGGCGTCAGAGCCGGGACATAAGACGCCTCGTCAAAATGAAGGCCGATTTCGTGGCCCAGGGACTGGATGCGGCGAAGGGCCGCAAGACCTTCCCTGGAAGCAGGGTTGTAGAAATCTGTGCGAAGGAGGACAAAGTAAGTTGACCGCACGCCTTCCTCCGCTTCCAGCTCCGCAAGCTGCACCGCTTGGGACAGGCTGGTATCAATATCGTGCCGGAGAACGGCGGGACGGACGGCGGTTTCATAATCCCGGTAGCCCCGGAGTTCATAACCGGTATCCCGCAGCAGCTTCAGCATCTCCCGATAGGCCTGATATGTAAATTCCATATGTGGTTCCTTCCCCCTCGCGGCCGGTTTTCCGGCGGCCCGGCCTTACCGGACGCCGGCCAGTTCTTTTTTGGCCTCGTTTTGCTTCTCCGCGTAGTCCTCCGCGGAAACGGAACCGACCCGCAGCAGATAATCTCCCAAATCCTCGGAGGTCGCCATGCCCTCTGTGGACACATCGTCGTGGTGAAGCAGGCAGGCCACCGTCAGAAACATGATCTTGAGATCTTCCAGGAAGCTGACGCGCTCCAAATATTCCAGGTCATAGCGCAGCCGGTCCTCCCACAGCAGGATGTTCCGCCCGTTTACCTGGGCCCAGCCGGTCAGACCCGGACGCACCGTATGGCGGCGACGCTGTTCCGGCGTCATAAACACCATGTCCCGCACCAGCTGCGGCCGAGGCCCCACAATGGACATATCCCCTTTCAGGATGTTCCACAGCTCCGGCAGCTCGTCCAGGCTGGTGGCCCGGAGCTTCCGGCCGAAGGGCGTCAGCCGTTCCGCGTCGGGGAGAAGCTCCCCATGCTCGTCCCGTGCATCCGTCATGGAGCGGAACTTGCACATCCGGAAAATCCGCTCGTCTTTCCCGGGGCGGTCCTGATGGAAAATCACCGGACTCCCCAGGTTCACCCGCACCAGAATCGCAAGAACCAGCAGCACCGGCGACAGGAGAATCAGCGCACAGAGCGATAAAACAATATCAAAAAAGCGTTTGAAAAAACGGAGATACAACATGAAACAGTCTTCCTTCTAATGTACGGTAATCTTATTGGGTTCCCATTCATTGCAACGCCCGCAGCAACGTTCCGCAAACCTGCTGCGCCGCTGCCTCCGTCAGCGTGGAATACAGCGGGAGTGTCAGCTCGTTTTGATACTGCGCCAAGGCATTGGGATAATCAGCAATCGAAAAGCCTAAATTTTTATATGCCGTCAGCAGGGGAAGCGGCTTATAATGGACATTGGTCGCCACACCCTCTCGGGCCATCGCTTCGATCACGGCGTTCCGTTCCGCCTCGCTCCGGCCAGTCAGTCGCGTCAGGTACAGATGGCAGCTGGAGGCGGCGTGCTCTCCCAAATGGGGCGCGTACTCCACACTATGACCGGATAAGCACTGATTGTATGTCCGCACCAGCGCATACCGTTTCTCCAGCAGCGCCGGATACCGGCGGAGCTGCGTCAGGCCAATCGCCGCCATGATGTCCGTCATATTGCATTTATACAGCGGGGCAAGGATATCGTATTCCCAGCCGCCCAGACGGTCCTTGGACAGCGCGTCCTTGCTCTGCCCATGGAGGCTCATCAGCATATACTGCCGGTAGATTTCCCCATCGTCCAGCCCGAGTCCCTGCCGCCAGACAACGGCTCCGCCCTCCCCGGTGGTGAGGTTTTTGACGGCATGGAACGAAAAAGACGTAAAATCGGCAAACGCGCCGGACCGCCGGTCCCCCCGGTACGCGCCGAGGCTGTGGGCCGCATCCGCCAAAACCAGGACCCGGCCAAGCTGCGACTGGAGCGCGTTCGCAGGGGAGAACAGCCCCTTTTTCTCCTCGACAATCGAGAGAATCCGATCATAATCGCAAAGGATGCCGCCCACATCCACCGGAATTACCGCTTTGGTCCTGGGGGTTATGGCCGCGGCCAGCGCGTCATAATCCATCTCGTAGGATTCCGGCGCCGTATCTACGAACACGATCTTCGCACCTACATGGGCAATTACGCTGGCGGAAGCCGTATAGGTATACGCCGAGGTAATCACTTCGTCCTCCGGTCCGATACCAAACAGGCGCAGCGTCAGCTCCAGGCAGGCTGTCGCGGAGTTCAGGCAGACGGCGCGGCCGGTCCCGCAGTAAGCAGCCAGTTCCCGCTCGAACTCCTTTGTTTTCGGCCCGGTAGTAATCCAGCCGGACCGCAGCACCTCCGCCACCGCGTCAATTTCCGCCTGGGTAATATCCGGCGGAGAAAAAGGAATGTGGTTCATGTTATGTACTCCTTTCCGCCGCCACGCTGGCGGCAGCGGCCACAACCTGGCCGCAGTCAATATGCGTTCCATCCGGCAGCACGGCATAGCGGCCGATGGTGGCCCCGCTGGCAATAATACAGCCCCGGCCCAACTGCGCGCCCAGCCCAACGGTTGCCCGCGCACAGATAACTGTTCCCGCTCCGATCCCAGCGCTGGAGGAAACCGTTGCGCTGGGATGAATCAAGACCGGCAGCACAAACCCCGCGACTCCTAAGCTCTCCAGCCAGCGTGTGCGCAACGCGCAGTCGCCCACCGCGGGCACGGCAATCGGGAATGCATCAATATAGTGTTCCAAATCCCGTATCGGGCCAATAGCCTCCGGCTTTTGATCATCCAAAAACGCAATCTTCCGAAAGACGTTCAAACTCTGGGCCAGCTCCTGAACCTCATGCCCATGGCTTCCCGCCCCTAAAATCAGCAGGTTCATCTCCCGAATGGACGCGGTTTTCCGAACAGCCTCCTCCCGCTTCCGGACCGCTTCCTCATAGGACCGCCCATAGCAGCAGCCATAAATAATCCGTCCCTGTTCATCCCGGCCTTTCGCATATCGGGCCTCATACCGCCCATCTGCCCGCTGCCGGATCGTACCGACCCGCCACATGAAACACCTTCCTCCCATTCCGTGGTCATTCGTGGTCAACTATTTTTCAGCGCCTCATAAGTCCCATTGATTTTACCACGCATCCGAAAATTCCGCAAGACTTTTTTGCAGATTTCAAAAGTTCCCACCGCAGTTTTATTTAACATGACCACAATTACTGTGGTCATGTCTGGCAAAACAGGTGCGCTCCCCTTTCGGAAAGCGCACCTTTCGCCAAGCCGGTGCCGCAGGAGCGTTTACGCGTCCGACAGATTTTGGATGGAAATCGCCAGCAGCACCAGGGCGGCCTCCCCCGTCAAATCCTGTGCGCGAACCTGCTCTGCCCAGAACAAAAACGCCTGGTTTTCTTCGGTCAGCTGAATTTCCTCCACCCGCCCTTCACTGTACGTGGACAGATAATCCCGCAACGCAAGCGTACCGGTCACAACCGCGTCCACGCCGTCCGCACCCACAGCGGACAGCACGGTAACCCGGTAGAATTCCAATTGCTGGTTCCATGCGTCGTTCGTAGAGGCCTCCTGCGCAATCGCTTCCCTGGAACACGCAAACAGCTCCTCCAGCTCCCCACGGGGCAGATAGTAATATTCCGCAAGCCCCGTACAGGCCGTATAAGTGCCGGAAGCTCGCAGATCTTCCGTATACAGCCGCATCTCCCGGTTATACCGGTTATCGTCCAAAATCACCGCATTCGCAACAAAGTTCAGCTGATACTGCTCCCGGTCCAGCACGTCCATACGGACAAACCGTTTCATGCCGTCCATAAACTCCGCAGGGGTGGAGGGCGAAAAAACCTCCGCCTCCCGCCCAACGGCGCGGTGAAGCTCCAACAGGCCGCCGAAAACCTCCAGGAACACCCATAGGACCGCGGCCACCAGGATGCCGCCCCATTTTACAGCCTTCTGAGACAACGGTTCTCCATATTGCACGATGGTCAGCAACAGCAAAATAAACGCCAGCGCTTGATACGCCCGGATGGAAAAGTTAATTTCCATCAAACTGTGAAGGTTCATCATCGCCCAGCAGGACAGCAGGACAGCCGCCAGCGGGTCTGTCTCCTTCCGCAGACGGCGAAGCAGCAGCCAGAGAACACCGCCCAAAAAGCCCAGGAAAAACACCAGACCCAACAAGCCACAGTCATCCATAATCTGTAAAACGTGATTATGGACAAAGAGAGATTCATAGAAAAACGGCTGCACCGACGTCAAAAGACCCTCCGTGCTGCCTAAGCCATAGCCCAGCAGCGGGCTCCCCGTAAACAGCTTCCAGCCGTCCCGGTAATACTGTATTCGATAAAGGAAGCTGATCGTGTTCAGCAGGCCGTTTTCCAAACGGTGCGTCACAAAATCCGGCAGAAGCGGACGGCGCAGCACCAGCTCGTTCCCATTGGACAGGGAGATTTCCCGCAGGCCCGTCCCCGGAGGCCCGGAAAAGCGGAAAGAAACCCGGCCATCCTCCGGCACTGTAAATTCGGCTTTCGAAGCATCCCCATCGTACAAGAGGGTATACTCTTCTACCAGCACATCCCGCTGGTTTTGATACTGAACAACCGCTCGAAGGCCCGTGTCCCAATCGCCGGAAATGGTATATGTCCCCTGCTTCATCTCCACGGCCCGGTCAAAATCCCCGCTGGGGCCAATGACCGTCGGCCCGGTAATCGCCATAGCGGCCACCGCATATATCACGACCAGTGCCGCCAGGGAACCCAGGGTAATGGCCGCCGCTTTCCGACGGCTCTCCAAAAACCGAACCAAACGGAAAGACGCCGCTTCGTACAACCCAAAGATCGGCACACCGCACAGGACCGTCAAAAGATCCGGCAGCGCATTCCCCGCACCAATGCCCCCCACCGCGGGGATAGACAACCCTACTGTTACAGCGGCGGTAAAGAACATCAGGAAAAACAAACGCAGACGGAACGGCTTTCCCACCGCAATCAGATAAACGATCAGCGCCACCGCGAAACATAAAATACCGCCCCGGCTCAAAGCCAGGAAAAAACCCATCGCATTCATCCCCATCAGGATACTGGCGGCAAGACGGATCCAACGGCGATCTTCCGTAAGGACCAGGTGCAGGCCCGCCAGGGAACCCAGTGCCAGGATACTGGCGGAAACATTGGCATCGTTGTAGATACCCGCCACCCGGGTACCCCAGACATCCTGCTTCAACCCGGCAAAGGTGCCGCCCATGGCTTCCACAAATCGGTTAAACCCGTCAAACAGCACCGTATAAGACGCCGCATCCACGCACAGCAGCGAAATTGCCGCGCAGACGGCACACACCATCCACAGCAGCGCCCGCACGTGTTTCCGGTCAAACCGCGTCAAAACCAGGGACGCCACGGAGAACGACGCCATAAACTTATACAGCTCGCTTACCGCGTAATTCCCGAACCGTGCATAAATCGCCGAAAGGCCGTAGACCACGGCAAAGAGCACAAATGCAGCCGTCGGGATGCAGAACCGTTCCCGCAAGCGGCGGACTGGGGCCCGACCAATCGACAGCACCAGTACAAAAAACGACAAAACCACTGCCATTCGGCCCGTCTGCACCGTCATGGCCAAAAACAACAGCAATCCGTAAAGGCTCACCCGTACACCGTCCAACAGACCGAATTCCGATGCGGGGGCCGGGACCGGAGCGGCAGGCGGCTCCGCCGGAGCGGGAGCCGGTCTCTTTCTTCTCACGAATGTATCCTCCTGTAATGCGGGCCCAGGAAGCGGGCCGGAATTTTTCGCATACCGCGATAGGTTATTATATCCCATTCCTTTCCGTATGGCAAGGCAAAATTTGTGAAATTCCGAACCAAAAGCAAAGAGGAAGGCGCCGAAGCGCCCTCCTCTTTCAAACCCGTGCTCTCACAGGCTTATGGACTTTTGCAAATTAGTCGCGATCAGTGGTTTCAACGATGAACAGGTTGGTAATTTCGCCGTCGTCCACAGTGTAGAATACCACAACCTTTTGGCTGGTAGAAACCTTGCTCATCTCGATGGCTTCAATGTCGCCACCCTTGCTGACCTGATAGACCTTGACAGAAGCAGCAACAGGCATGACGCGATCGCTGTTCTTGGTGTCCACGCGGACCTCGCTGGTGCTGACCTTCTTGATGCCTTCGCCCTGATAGACCTTCACATCGGAATCATCATAATCCATTTCGGTAATGATGTCGTCGCCGTCGGTCTCGCTGGAGTTAAAGATCGCGCCCCAGACCTTGCCGTTCACACCGCCGCCGTTCTTATCGCCAACGGTGAAGGTGTCACCCTTCGTGTTGACCTTACCAGCAGCAATATCGGAAAGGATGGCAACCGTGGTGATCTCGCCGCGAACCACTGCGTTATAAACGTAGTAGTTGTTGCTGTCAGCCTCGCGGTTCTCCTTAGTCACAGACTGGAGAGCCAGGAAGGTAACGTCCTTGCTGGTGTTGCGGATAGTGCCGTCCATAATGAAGACGATCTTCGCGGTGCTGCCCTTGACGTAAGCATAGGCCACGCCGTCGCCAACGCCAGCGTTGTTCTTCACAGTGGGGGCATTCTTAATGCCGGTATAAACCTTCCACTCGTTGCCGACCAGAGCAATGAAGGTGGTATTGCTGTCGGCCGCAATCGTTTTGCCGTTCGCAGTCCAAGAGGAACCGCTGCCCAAAGACAACGCCTTGTTGTCGATCTTCAGCTGCGTGGTCGCGACCTGGAAGTTTGCAGTGTCGGTTTTGCTGATGGAAGACAGACGGTAGTCGCCGCTGGCGGTGGTACGGGTGCGGACGATATCGCCGGCATGGAAGTCCAGCTTGTGACCGCTGTGATCTTCCTCAGCGAAGCCGGAAGCGGGAGAAGCATAGCTCTTATCCAGGTACACGGTACGGGTTGTGCCGTCCGCAAACAGGAGCTGGGCACGGTTGCCGTCCCACACAGAACCGAGGTTGCCCGCGGTACCTTCGAGGCCGGAGTACACAGCGCCAGCAGAAACGCCGTTCTCAAGAGCGTCAGACAGACCATACTTGCCGACTTCCGCAGAAATGCGGCGAATTACGGCGTAGTCCTTCACAGAGAACTCGTCTTCCTCAATCCACAGGGCCTTGCCGGTGGAGTCGAGGTACACGACATACTGAGAATTGTTGCTCAGGTCGCCTTCCTTCAGGCCGGTCTCGAAGGTGTATTCCTTCGCGAAGCTGTAGGTGGTCTCGCCCAGGGTCATGCTCTTGGTCCAAGTCTTGCGGGACAGGGTGCCCTGCACGGACTCGATCTTGCTCATGGACTGGATGCTCTCATCGGAATCGGAATAGGTGTAGGCGACAACGTCGTCTTCCTCGAAACCGGTGGTCTCATAGATGTTGTTATTGCTGTCGCCGATGTTGGCGGGGAAGTTCTCGAGGGTCTCATCGCCCCATTCAATCTCGACATAATCGTCGCGGGTACCAGTGCCGCTCTTCACCGCAGCAACCTTGCCGCCGTAGACAGAGATGCAGGCGATGATGACGTCGTTGGTCTTCTCGTTGCGGAAAACTTCCACGATGGTGCCGTCGCCAACCTTGGCGGTGTCCTTATCGCGGGTGCCGCTCCGGTTGCCATGCACGTTGAACTCATAGCCTTCGGACAGATCGGCCAGGGAATCGGTGTTGGTACGAGATACGCGGACGGCGCCGGTAGCTTCGCCCTTGTCATTATCCCAGGTGTTCTTGGTGTAGGGGATACCGTTGATGATCATGACGCCGGTACCATGATCGCTGTTGTTGGTAGAAGTGTTCATGCCCAGATCGTTGTAAATCTGGTAGACCTTCACGCTGCCGTTATAAACCTTGGCAGGAGTCTCGGCATAGGTGCCGATGTTCTCGCCGCGATAGCTCCAGTTGGTCGCGGGACGGCCCAGATCATCAATGTTGTTGTCGTTGATGTAGGAATCTTCCCAGGAGAACCGGCCGCCATTGCGAACTAGGCGGGAGAAATAACGCTCGCCAAACTGAACAATCCGGTCATTGACAATGTTGGTATTGCCAGTGGTGGTCTGGCTGTCCCAGGTTACGCTGTGGGCAACGTTGCTGCCGCCAAGGGAGACGTCTACGCCGTTGACGGACGCAGTGATGCGACTGTCATACTCAACAAGGTCGGCCTTGATGGTGTTGAACGCAAACAGGCAGGCGGTCTCACGGTTGACAGCGGCGGTGCCGGAGAAATCCTCGGCAACGTCGGCAGTCAGGCCGATGCCGTCCGCGAGCTTGGCCACGTTGATGGTCCAGTTCGGGCCGGTGAAGTGCTCGATCTCGCCGTCATAACCCAGGGCGCCAAGGAGCATCTTCAGGAACGCATAGCCGGTCAGGGTGCCGTCGGCCTTAAAGGTCTCGTCGCCGTAGCCGTTGATGATACCCTGCTGTGCGCAGTAGGAGATGGGGGCCGCAAAGGTGTGGCTGGCGGGAACGTCCTTAAAGGGGGCTGCGGTAACATGCAGCTCGGCGGCCACGCTGGGGCCGAGGATCAGGTTGCAGATGATCTTCGCAGCAGCGCCGCGGGTCAGCACCTGCGTGGGCTTAAAGCTGCCGTCGGAGTAACCGTCGACAACCTTAATTGCGGAGATCACGTCGATGGCTTCTTGATACTTGATGCTGTCATCGTCCGTGAAGTCCGCGGCTCCGGCAGTCGTGGTCAGCGTAAAGAGAGACGTGACCATGACCAGCGCCAGAACCAGAGAAAGGAACTTCTTCATGGGGATCTATTTCCTCCTTTTGAATTAGCTGTCTGCCGTTCCGGTCCGCCCGCCTTCGGAGAGGGGGAAAACCGCAGGGCCTCCAGCTTTTTGAAATTTGGAACCTCGCCGGCAGCGGGTGCGCCCGGTCCACATACCGCGGCTAGCCACTACCGTATCTGTACCGGCCTTACCGTTTGCCCGTCCGGTTCCATGGCGTTATACTACCATCTCCCCGGACAAAAAGCAAGCGTTTTTTCATTCTGTAATACAAGCGTAACAAACCGGACAGGCTCTCCCACAAGTTCCAATTTGTACCGGATTCCTGGCTATTCGCCCCTTTTGGGGGCCCAGGACACCTCCGGGATGCGGTAGCGGTCATGCCCCATCTGTTCCAGCAGGCCCGCCTTCTGCGTCTTTTTTATATAATAATGAAAGAGGCTTCCCCCAGGCCAGTCCGTTCCCACAACTCTTGCGCATTAAGCATCTGCCCGGCGGACGTATCCAGCGCCGCCGGGAACGCTTCCCAAACGGTAAGCGTTCCCGTAACCCGCCAGGTATTCCGTCTTTCCCGTTCCAGCAGGCCCGCCCCCCGAAGGGTCAAACGCAAGCGACCGGGCGTCCTCCAAAGGAAATCCCATCGCTCCAGCAGCCGTTTTCAGATGGAACCGGCCCTGTTTTCCGCAAATGCAAGAAACCGTTTCCGTTGGTCCTCTTGAACGGTCCCCCAACCCCGCAGCTGCGCCAGGGAGGCTTCCTCCAATCCGTATCGGACAAAAATCTCTGCCGACTGGCCTGCCCGAACGCCTCCCCCCCCCCCCCCCAGCAGCCATTTCCCGCCGGAGAGCCGCCACCATGCCAGACGGGGCCACAGCGCGGAAGGAATCCCGCGGCGTTCCACAGCAATCACCCAGGCCTGTCCGGCCTCCGCAACATCTACCCATCGGAGCATCTGCATCCCCCGTGCAAACAGCCCGCCCTGCCAGTTCAACCGGACAATACGGGTGTCCAAGCTATCGCCGTCCGCTTGCAGGGCTGCGTCCAGCGCCGCCGGCGAAACCGGACCAAACCGGGGCGTCGTCCAAGGTGTTCCAGGCCGTTCATATTCCTTCCAAATATCCATCAGCGTCCGTTTCCCAATCCCCAACGCCTGAGACACCCGCTCCAGCAGACGCAGCGCAGTTTGCTCCCACAGTTCCTTCGGGTGTAGCCATACAAGCCCGGCGGTATCCAGCAGAGTGCGCAGCTGCCGGTTTGCTGTCATCCGTGTGATCGGCGTCAGGGAAACCGTTTGCCCAGAAACCCGCAGCGTACCGTTGGATAAGTCCGCATCCTCCCACTTTGCCGCAACTAAACACCGTCAGAGTCAGCCTGGTATCCCAGACAAGGGACAACATCGCCGTCAACGCCGGGTTTTCTTCTGTCAGGGGAAACGCCCGGCGGCGTTCCCCCTCCGTCGCGGTTTGTTTCGCTTCCTTCATGCTGCCGCAGCCTTCCTGCATTTGTGATAGGGTTTTGCGATACAAGTGTAACTATCGTCCAAACTATTTATCATACAAGTGTAACAAACACCGTTGTACAAACGCCTACGCCTCTTCAAAACAGGAAAACGCCGGGTAATACCGGAACGGAACCGGCTTTCCCAGCCCCGCCGTCCGGTTCTTGAGGATTTTCAGTTCCAGCTCCCTGGGGTCCTTCCGCTTCTCCGCGTCGATATTGAAGTTCTTCCCCCCCGCTCCCTGGGCCTGAAGGCCCAGTAAAACGTCCGCGCTGTAATCGATACCGCCGGATTCCTTGAACGCCGCCATGGAGGCCTCTGCGTTGTAATTCTCCCGGTTGAACGAGGAGATGGCTAGAACCGTCAGCTCGTACTTCCGGGAGAGCTTTTTCAGGCTGCATACGTTCCGGTCCAGATTCTGCTTGTCCGTAAAATGCACGTCGGCCGGGGCGATAATCTGCAGGTAGTCTACGATTACTACCGGCTTCGCGCCGGTTTCCTCTATGTGCCGCCGGACTTCTCGTTCCATCGTCTCCACGCCGGTCTCATGGTCTCCTTCCCGGAACCATAGATGCCCGCCGTAGGCGGCGTAGCGGTCCGTGGCCGCCTGAAGGTGTGCGTGCTCCGCCAGACTGTATTGGAAGTATCGTTTCCCGTCAAGCACGCCCCGGACCGTCTTTGCCAGCTTCCGGCCCTTCGACTGGTCCGAGAGGAACGTCTCCCGAGAGATGGACCGGGCCATCAGTTCATATTCCGACATCTCCAGGGAGAAAATAAGCACGTCCTGTCCCCGCTGCGCTAGCTGGTCGGCAATCTGCATACAGAAGGCGGTTTTCCCGAGGGAGCTGATCGCGCCCAATACATATAACCCGTCATACAGTCCCCCGTCCAGAGCCGCGTCCAGCTTGGGGAACCCGGTTTTCAGCCTCGGGCGGGTGGCTTGCGCCGTAATGTACTGCGCCAGGGCCCCGAGGCGGCCGGCCGCGGACTGCGCCCCGTAGGGCGGCGGCGCTTGCTGTTTCCATTCCGCCAGGCAGCCCGCCAGATACTGCGCCGTCCCGGCCCGGTCCGCCGTGAGGGATTCGTTCAGGTCCTTGCCGGACGGAACCGGCGGGCACCGGTACAGCCAGGGGAATTCCTGTTTGAGCGCGGCGGCCCATGCCTCCCCGGCAGGGTCGTTGTCCGGAACCAACAGCACCGGTCCAGGTTTTGCCCGCTTCCGTAGGATGGCGGAGGCTTTCTCCCGGTTTCCGGACCCGTTCAGCGCGGCGGCCCGGAAGCCCAGTTCTTCCGCGCTGAGGGCGTCGAAGGCTCCTTCCGTCAGGAACACCGGTTCGTCCTGCTCCAGTAGCTCCGGCTGGAACAGCGGCGACGGCGCGCCCTTTTCGTTTAGGTATTTCTTCCCGCTGGTAGAACGCAGGATGAACCGTCCCTGTTCGCAGGGCAGCACGACGCATTCCTTCTGGGGGTCGTAGCCCAGGCCGAACCTTTCCGCCGTCTCTGGGGAGAGGCCCCTGTCTGCAAAGTAGCGGGTTTTTTCCCGCTGGGCGTGACAGGCGGAAAGGTAATCCTTGGGCGTGCTTTCCAAAACCGGCAAACGGGCGGCTTCGCCGCCTCCCCCCGTTTCCCCTTCGAGGGCTCTGGAAGGACCGGAGGTCCTTTGGGGCGTTTGCCCAATGTTGTCGTGGCCATATAGGCGGGAGGCTTCTCGGAGCGCTTCCTTCGCGGTGGGGAGGTTTTGGTCGATCATTAGCAGGTCGAATAAGTCGTAGTCCGCGCCGCAGGCGAAGCAGTGCACTTTTTTGCGTTTCGCGTCGAAGCCCATGGAGGGGTTCCGGTCGAGGTGGTTGGGGTTTAGGCAGCGGAAGCGCTTAGCGGGATTGATTCCCTTCATATGGAGATAGTCCCGGAGGTAGGGCCGGAGGCTGTCGAAGGTGTCGAGCATGGTGCGTTTCCTTTCTGGAGGGTTTTTATAGGAAAGGCCGCGGTGCGGAGCCCGGCCTTTCTTAGGATATCTTAAGATATCTATAAGGGGTGTTTCCGGAGGTTGGAGTGTTTGGGGGGAATGGAAGCGTTTTTGGCGGTTTTCGGCATTATTCCCTTTTTTTTGGGGGGTTGGGTTTGGGATTTCGTTTTTTTGTCGTGGACGGCGGGGCTTCTTCTGCACGGGTTGGAGTCGGCGTTGCACGGTTGTGGGTCGGCCCGGCACGGGTTGAAGTCGGACGCGGGAGTCGGTTTGGGCGGGTTTTTCTGCGGTTTGGGGGAGGGTTTTCCCCTTCTGTCCGGTTTTCCGGTGCAAAAACGGGGTTTTTGCACCGTTTTGGTGGCGGTTCGGGGAAACAGGCCCGGATGGTTTCCCCGGAGGGCTCTTATTCCGACGTGGTTTCGTGCGGTTTTTTCGGAAATTCCGATGTGCTTTCGTGCGGGGCGGCGGCGGGTTCCGACGTGGTTTCGTGCGGCGCTTCCCCGGCTTCCGGCGGTTCTCCCTTCGTCTTGGCGACTGCTTTGGGCTTGCGGGTACGCTTTTTTCCTTCGAGCTGTTTCGCGCTTTTGGTTTTTTCCAGCTTCTTTCGGTATTCCTGCATGGCGTCGTCGATGCGGATGGTGATTTGACCGGCCAGGAAGGTGTTGATGTTGTTGTAGTCCAGTTCGATGTCCAGGGAGCCGCCGGAGATGCGCCGGATTTCCTCGGCGGCTTTCTTGAAGGGGCGGAGGATGGCCTCGTCGTAGTTGCGGTTTTTGACCTCCTCTTTCGTGGGGAGGCCGATGTACTGGATGACGTCCTCCACCCGGACGCGGAAGGTCCCGGCCTCGTCTACCGGCGCTTTGCGGGCGCGGTAGTACAGGTAGAAGGCCATGCGGTAGGCGTTTTCCGTAAGCTGGCCCATCCAGTCGGGGATGAGCTGGTAGTATTGCGTTAGGAAATGGCGGACGTTTTCGGTGAAGGTGATGCGGATTTCGCCGGTGTATTTTTTGATGGAGGCCTCGGTGGCCAGGTGGGTGGTATAGAAGGATTCAAAGTATTTTTTGAAGGATTCAGCGGTGAGCTTCACGCCGGTGATGGACTGCACGTCCTTTTTCAGCTGCCGGTACGCGGCGTCCCGGGAGTTGAGTCCCGCCCACTCCATGTATTCGGTGATGTTGAACACCGCGGCGTTGTTCCGCCAGTTCTGGGTGTTGCCCCGCATGAGGGTGTAGATCAGGAGCCGGTGGGCCGTCCAGGAGAGGTTTTTCGTGTATTCCTGCACCGCCTCGAAGATGAGGGTCATCTGGTAGTCCTTGTTGCGGTAGCGGATGTTTTGGTTGCCGTAGGCGTCGGGCTCGGAGTAGGTGACGGTGATGCCGTTGGAGGCGGGGTGGAATTCCCGGCCCCGCTTCATGTTGGCCCAGACGCCGCAGATGAAGTAGGTGGCAGGGCTGTTGCCCAGGATGTCGTATTGGGTGGTGAGGGCGGCGGCCCGCTCCTCGAAGGTCTGGGCCAGGGCGGCGGCGAAGGCGGCGGTCTCCGGGTCGTCCGGGATGCCGTTTTCCAGGTTGTGGGTCTTGAAGTATTCGGCCATCAGGGGATAGATGTTCTGGAAGTCGTATTGCACCAGCTGGCGCTTGAACGCGGCTGGTTTTTTTCCGTCCAGGGGCTGGAGCCGGCGGTAGGTTTGCAGCATTTCCCGGAACTGGTCGCTCTCCAGGAAGCGGAGGGGGTTTTCCTTCAATTCTTCAAGTGGTTCCAGGGCGGGCATAAAAAGCCTCCTTTCGCGGATGGCGGTTTGGTTATAATTATGGAAAGTATAGCATAGGGGCGGGAAAAAGAAAAGGGAAATTTTTCGTGCGGGGTTTGGACAAGTCTCACGTGAGTTTTTGGGCTGGACAAGCGGGTGGGACTGTGGTAAAATGACAGAATCCAGCAAAAAATTTTGCAAGGCGGCCGCCTTGCATCCTTTCCCCTTCCAGGGAAAGGATGATATGCCTTGGATCTTTGGGAAACGGAAAAGGATGTGTGGTTGTGGGGTTTACGACGGAGATTTTTTTATTTGTGTTTTTCCCAGGCTGTCTGGCGGTCTGGGGGCTTTGCCGCTGGCTGGAGCGCTTTTCCCTTTGGGAACGCCTGCGTTTGGGGGATTGGGCCGCGGTGTGCATGAGCCTTGGTTTTTACGGATGGGCGTTGTTTGACGGGATGGCGCTGTTGTTCCTTTATATATGCGTGGTTTTTGCTGCCGGGCGGCTCCTGGGGTGTGCGGCGGGGTGGCGGCTGATCCTGCCGGTTTTCTGGGAGGGTGCGGACGGGGAACGGTGCTTTCGGTCGGCGGCGCTGGAGTCCGTGGCGCTGGGGTGTGCCTGCGGCCTGCTGCTGCTGTGGCTGTTCCGGGCGAAGTACTGGGCCTTTTTCCAGGGAGTGCTGGGTTTGGAGGCCGCTGCGGGGCAGGGACCGGCTATGCTGGGCCTCTCGTTTTTGACCTTTTCCGCCATTTCCTATTTGGCCGATATCCGGCGCGGCGCGGCTCCGGCGGGCGGGTTCCTGGATTGCTTGTTGTATCTCTCCTTTTTCCCGAAGGTGATTTCCGGGCCGATTGTGCTTTGGAGGGATTTTCAACCTCAGATTGCAGCGCGGCGGGTTTCCCTGGACGGGTTCCTCTCCGGCACGGAGCGTATGATGCTGGGGTTTGGGAAGAAGCTGATTCTGGCGGATGTGTTCGGCGCCTGCCTTGCGAAAATGGGCGATAACGTGGATCTGCCTACGGCCTGGGGCGCGGTCCTGCTGTATACGCTTCAGATTTATTACGATTTTTCCGGTTATTCCGACATTGCGCTGGGTCTTGCCCGGATGTTCGGGTTTTCCTTTGCGGAGAATTTCCATTTTCCTTACCGGTCCCGTTCCATTACGGAGTTCTGGCGGCGCTGGCACATCTCCCTGGGGACCTGGTTTCGGGAGTATGTGTATATCCCTATGGGGGGCAGCCGCCTCGGGCTGCGCCGGACGCTTTGGAACCTGGCGGTGGTCTTTGCGCTGACCGGCCTCTGGCATGGGGCGGGCTGGAATTATATCCTCTGGGGCGCGGTGAATGGGCTTTTTGTCCTGCTGGAACGGGTGGTCCGGGAGAAGGCGTGGTATCGGAAAATCCCGGACGCGGTGAAGTGGGCGGGAACCATGTGCGTCGCGGCGGGCTTTTGGGAGCTGTTCCGGTTCCAGTCCCTGAGGGATGCGGGGCGGTGGCTGGCGCTGATGCTGGGCCTGATTCGTCGGGATGCGGTCTTTTATGGCTGGCAGTTCTATTTTGACGGGCGGATGTGGTTCTTGATTGCGGTTGCCGTGCTGGGGGCGGTAATCCCCGGCGGCGAATGGGGTCGCCGGCGGATGGAGCGCTTAGGCCGCGGGACGGCCGGCCTGCTTCTGCGGGAGGCCGCTTTGCTGGCGGTGTTTGTGCTTTCGATTCTCTTTATGGTGAATTCGTCTTACAGCCCGTTTATCTATTTCCAATATTAAGGGGGGCGCTTTGGAATGAGGAAGGTCAAGATTGGGACGCTGACGCTGTTTTTTCTGGCGCTGCTGCTGCCGCTGCTGGCGTTTCGCCGAGAGCCAAGTCTAGTTTCAGAAATTGACAACCGGATGCTGGCGGAAAATCCCTTCTGCAGCGGGCTTCCGGAAGGCGGGGATTTGACGGAGGCGGTGGAGCAGTATGTGAGGGACCGGATTGGGTTCCGGGACGAAATGATTTTAAGCTATACCGTGCTGAATGATAAGCTGTTCGGCAAGATGGTTCACCCGATGTACTTTTATGGGAAGGACGGCTATGTGTTCAGCCATATGGGGAATACGCCCTATGGGGAGTATCATGAGGCCTTTGCGGATATGACGGCGAAGCTCCAGGCGTATTGCGAGAGCCGGGGCGTCCCGTTCCTGTTCACTTTTGAGCCCTCCAAGGGCACCGTATTAGCGTCCTACCTGCCGGCCGGCATCCATCACAACGCGGATTGGAGGATTGGGCTGATGGCGGCGCTGGAGGAACGGGGCGTCCGCTGCGTGGACAACACGCCGCTCCTGGTGGAGCGCAGCGAGGCGGGCGAGGCCGTGTTCAACCGGAAATATGACGCCGGGCATTGGAACGGACTCGGCGCGTTTTACGGCGTCAATCATATGCTGGAGGCTCTTTCGGATGCCGGCCTGCGCCCGAACCGGCTGGACGAGTTTGATCGCTCCGAGGTCTTGGTTACGTCCCTGCCGGTTTCCAAGTTCCCCATTCATGAGATGGTTCCCGCCTTTGCTTTGAAAACGGAGGTTGTGAGCCGGACAGAGGAATTTTGCGGGGAGGTGCGGGTGAACCCTTCTTTCCCGGAATTTAACGTTGTGGTAAACCCGGCTCGTCTGCGGGAGGGTGCGCCGAGGACCCTGGTGTTTCAGGGAAGCTATGTGAACGGGCAGGGCAGGGTGTTTTTCCAGAATGCCCTGGGCGAGTATATTTCGGTGCATAATTACCAGAATGTGCTGGATATCGATTATTATTTTAATATCTTCCAGCCGGAGTGCGTGATTTTTGAGGCGACAGAGTACACCTTTGGGAGCAAATATTTTGATTACCAGCGGATGGTGGATCTGCGTCTGAATCCCGCCCTGGATGCGGTTTTGGACGGAGGGGTACAGGAGGAAGCGTGCCCCCTTGCCGTGGATGCGGTGACGGCGGAACAGGGCGAGGCCCTGACCGTCCTCTCCTGGAATGGCGGCGGGGACGAGGAATATGCGTGGCTGCTGCTGGGCGGAACCTTTGACCTGCGCCGGAATGAGGCGGGGGGGTTTGAGGCAACCGTGACGAACGAGGCGTGGGAGCGGAATCGGGAGAATTTGCAGATTGCGGCCCTGGCGGGGGATGTTCTGCGGGTTTATGGGTGATGCTTCTCCTGAAAATCGATAAGGGCCGGGAGACCGTTGGTTATGGGTCTCCCGGCCGTCTGTTCTTTCATGAAAACTCACGTGAGACCTGCCCGGCCGCCGTCGAAAACTCTGCTCCATTCCGCTCCGTTTCCTCCGGCTCCCCCTTGAGTAACCCCCACCCCCTGCGGGGGACGAGAGAGGGGGTTAGATGCGCAGGTTGGTTAGAGCGGCGGGGCGGCTGTGGCGGCGGACTAGCGTTCGCGCCCCTTCCAGTGTGTCCGGCCCGTCGTCGTAGGCCCCCAGCGGAAATTCTTCCAGCTGCCGCAGCAGCAGTGCCTGATTCCGCCGGAACCGCAGATACCCGTTTTTTACGTCCGGCTGAAGGCTCTCTACCCGCATCGTTTTGTCCTCCGTTGCCCGTACCCCTGGATGGGTAGGCACAATCCTTGACGCGCCGATTCCTGCGCCAGCTGCTCCTTCAAAAACCATTGGAACTGGTTTGTCCCCGCCCCGAACAGCGTGTAGTCCCGGCCTGTTTCCTGGCGCAAAAGTCGCTCCTTGTCTAATATATCCTGGATAATCTTGTCCGGATGGCGGTGCTGGGTGTCTGCGTCCCATACGTAAGCCAGGCCGCTTTCCGCGTCCGCCGCCAGGGTGACGATGACCGAATAGTCGCTGCTTGCGCTCCGGCCCAAAGACGGGTCGCAATAGCCGTAAAACCGGAACCGCCTTTGCCGGAAATCCAGTTCATGCGGCTCGTAATACCGGAACCACTGCGCCGGGAAAAGACAGTCCCCAGTGTTGGCGGGCTGGTTCTGCATCTCGCTGTTGAACGCCGCTTCGCCCTCCGCCAGCCGAATCACTCGTAGGCTGTAATAATCCTGCTTCTCTGGCCACAGCACTTTGGCCCCTTCCAGCATTTCACGCCGGTGCTTGTAGAAAAAGGAATGGGCCCTTTTTTTCCGCTCCGGGTCCATAAAGTCCGTGTACAGCCGCTTCCATTCCTGCCACAGCGGCGAGAACGGCTCGGACAGCACCGCCTGGTATTTCCAGGACTGAAACGTCGGGTTTTCCAGCAGGTTCGCCAGCAGGGAATCATAGTGCAGGATGGTTCCGATTATCAGGATGTCTGTATAGCGGTCCCCCGATTTGCATATCGCCTTCCAAAACCAGTCCGCCGTTTTCTTCCGCTGCTCCGCCGTCCGGACCCTTCGTCATTTTCATTGTCGTCGCACAAGATCAGGTCCAGGCGGCGCTCGTAGTTCCTCCGGCCCCGCAGCTTCTGCCCGTTGCCCGTCGTGTCGATGCGGCAGCCGTTTTTTAGAAGAATCGTGCTGCTCCGCCACGTCTTGCCCGCCTGCTCGCCAAAGTCCCGGAGAATCCGCTCGTTGCTCTCCAATTCGTATTTCAGCGCTTCCAAAAAGCCTGCCGCCTGCCCTTCTGTATCCGAAATCAGCAGAATGCATTTTTATAGCCGTACAGCGCCGCGTGCAGGACGTTCTTTAGGCTCATCACCGTGCTCTTCGCGTGGCCCCAGGGAGCCGCTACGGCGGACCGCGTCCCCTTGGCCCCCAGCATCCCCGCGGCGTCCGACAGCGGGTTCCCGCCCTTCATCACCCGCTTCCGCCACAGCTGGTCTAACTGCCGATGAAACGGCGGCGGCGGGAGCGAAAAGTAATGCGGCAGATAATGGGACCCGAAAAGCCGGGGGCCCGAGCGGCTTGCTTGTATGCTTCCGTTGCTTGACTGCCTCCTTTCCGTGTTTCCCTTGTGGGAAATCCTTCTGGTATAAGGAGTGAAACGCCTGTTTTTTAACACGTCCCTGTGTAACTCCCGGAAAAATTTTTTCGGATGCCTTTGTGTTGGCCGTTTTTTTGGGGTCTTCTGGTGAGGAACTTTTTCTTCCGAGACGCCGCCCTTGCTTTTTCGGCAAAAAGCGCGTACAATAAAAAAGCGCTCCGGAAAGAGCGTGTTTGGATGGAGGCGTTTTAGATGGAATTCCGTCTTTCCGCCCGCCTGGCCGGGCCGGTTTTATGACGCCGCTTATTTTTGGAGCGCCCTCCCCGACCCGCCTGCGGCCGGGTCGTACTCCAACGATAAAGCCCCTGGACCGAGCGGGAAAGCGGCCCGGTCAGGTCCGGTACAGGCGTAATTAGGAATTCTTTTTTGGACAGAGGAGGCCGGTGATTCCGGGGAATGCGATATGCAAGTTGATTTCGATTTTTTTCAGGCCCTGCTTCAGACCTTTTTGATGGCCATGACCCCGGTGGTGGAGCTGCGGGGGGCGATCCCTTTCGGCCTCGCCTGCGGACTGCCCGTCCCGGCGGCCTTCCTGGCGGCGGTGCTGGGCAACCTGTTTCCCGTACCGTTTATTCTGCTGCTTCTGCGCCGGGTCTTTGCCTGGCTGCGGCGTTTCCCTTGGCTGGGGGAACGGGTGGACGCCCTGGAGCGCCGCGCCCACCTCAAGGGCCGTACCGTGCGCAAGTACCGGATACTGGGGCTGATTCTCCTGGTGGCCGTCCCCCTGCCGGGTACCGGGGCCTGGACCGGGGCCCTGGTAGCTGACGTGTTGGATATCCGCGCCCGGGACGCCCTGCCCGCCATCGCCGTGGGTGTGCTGGCTGCGGGAGCGGTCGTAACGGCTCTGTCGTGCGGCGCGGCGTCCATCTTTGCCGCCGTGTTTCCAGGATGAGCGAGGCAGCGCAGGTACGGCTACTTTTTATCAGATATAAAAACCCCCTCCGCTTTTGGGAATCACTTCCCGAGGCGGAGGGGTCTTTTTCTGCTAGTCTGAAATTACCGGCAGTCTCTGCGGTGCTGCGCCATGGTCTGCCGGATGATTCGAATATACAGGAGGAAAGCAACCCATGGCTTTTGATTATGCCAAAGCCTATCAGCAGTTCATTGGCGAGTAATTTGCGGCGGCTTCCGCCACCACCTGGATGATTCCCCCCGCGGGCAAGGTCCGTTTTGCCAGCGGCCGGGACATGGAGATTTCCACACTCACCACCTCCGGCCTCGGCAGCTACGATGCCTCTAAGGCCGACGGTTCCGCGTATCCCAGCGGCACGGTCCGCAACACCTGGAATACATATCCCATAACCATGGACCGGGCCGTGAAGTTCTCCCTGGACCGCACGGACCCCAATGGCACCGGCTTCATCGCCACGGCGGAAAACGTCGTCCGGGAGTTCGCCCGGAACGCCTTGGTGAAGGAACAGGATATGTACCGCATTTACCGACTCCATGCTTTGCTGGAGGCGGATACGGCTTTGAAAAAGACGCATATTGTTTCGGCTGCGCTGGGCAAGGAAAACGCCGTTTCCGCCCTCAGCGGGCTTTTGTAGGCTATCCGCGACGATGTGGAAGAGGCCAGGGGCTATGTGGTGCTGGTGAACCAGAAGAACCGGACCGCGTTTCTGGAAGCCGCCAAGGGGACGTATCATGACATTGCGTTTGGATTCAGCGTCTCCATTAACGGTGCGTTGTATGAAAACGTGATGATGCTGGACGACCTGCCCTGCATTTTCGTCCACCAAAGCCGGATGAAAACAGTCGTTGCCGTGCAGGACGGCGGCGGCATCCTCCCCGGCGAGGGGGCGAAGGACATCGCGGCACTGATTACCCACTGCGAGACGCCCCTGGCCGTCAGCCGCCTGGATTCCATTAAGCAGTTCGGGCCGGAGGAAAACCAGTTCTTTGACGGCACCTCCATTTAGGCCCGATCTCTTTACGACCTCTTTGTTTCGGAAAGCCGCTTGAAAACCCTCGGCGCGGTGGTGAACCCGTGAAGGCCCCGGGAATTCCGCTGGAGGAGAGTGTCCGGGCCGTGCTGGAAACCACGGAGGCCCTGGCGGGCGCGTCTCTGGGAGAGCACGGGGAGCTTCTGGCGGGCATGGCCGTCCAGAGGGCGCTGGCGTACTGCCAGAGGGAGGACGTGCCGGAGGACATGGAAGCCGGCTGTGGTAGTTTTGCTCCTGGCCCTGGCGAGGCGCTTCCCCCCAGAGCGGCGGAGACGCCCCGGACGGAGAGAATGCTGGGGAGGACGCCGTATCCGGCGGGACGGTTTTCCAGGGGCCCGGTATGGAAGAGACCATCAAATCCATCCAGCGAGGGGATACGACCATTATGTTTGCTACCTCCGCAGAGGCGTCTCTTGGGAATTCCGGTCTTTCCGGGAGCGGGGCCTCCGAGGAGGCCTTCCCCGGCGAGGCGGCGGCGAGACCGTGGTATGGAAAAATCAGCCCTGCGCCCGAAGCCGCTCCTCCATGGTGAACGCCCCCGCCCCGCCGGAACGGCTCCGGGCGCGTCTTTCACGGAAGATCCTCCGACAGCTTCCGCTATCCCTCCCACTGCGTGACAGTGCTGGAGGTATAGGAGATTGGACAGGCCTCACGTGAGACGGAGAAAGCGCCGGAGGTGAATGCCGGATAAAGGCCGTTCAGGAAGCGGTGCGGGCCTGGCTGGAGGCAAAGATCGGAATCCTGGCGGTTTCGGACCGCTCCCGGTGCTGGCGGTGGGCGTCCGGGAGAGCGGCACGGTGCTGGTGGACGGTGGGCAGCAGACGGAACACTCGTATGAGATCACCGTCTCTGTAGCCCGGACCGGGAACGAGACGGAAACACGGAGCTACTTGCCCGGCTGGTTCCGCTGCTGCTGCGGGGCCTGCCGATGGTGGACTCCGCCGGGCAGCGGCGGTGGCTCCATCCCGTAGAGGTCCGCACGGAGGATGGGGAGCTGCGCTGTACCATTCCGCTGTGCGTCCGCCTCCCGGAGCCGGAGACACCCTCGGCGGGCCGGACCTGGGGCTGATGGAGACCCTGTATGTTGATTTTTAACGTACCTTAGGAGGTTTTTAATATGGGATTGCCCGAAATTTTTATTGCATTTGAAACGGCCGCCGTCTCCGCCATCACCCGCTCGGCGCGGGGTGTGCTGGCGGTGGTGTTGGGCGGCGGCGCTGCGGCGGCGGAAGAGAGCAAGGAAAACGTCCTTTCGGCTGCCCGCGCCTACCGGTCCTTGGCGGAGGTTTCCAAGGAGGATTTTTCGCCGTAGCATTACCAGCTTTTGAAACTGGCGTTTCAGGCTGGACCCAGCAAGGTGCTGGCGCTGAACGCCGTGAAACAGGATACGGATACCTTCGCCGTTCTGGAGCGGCTCCAGTTCGACTGGCTTGCCGCCCCGGTTCTGGACGGCGGCCAGATCATTTCATTTATCCGGAGCCGCCGGGCCAAAGGGATTGGCGTCAAGGCCGTTGTGGCGGGAGCCGCGGCCCCGGACCATGAGGGGATTGTCAATCTCTGTGCCTCCGGTTTTGTGTTGGATGACGGGCCGGTGACGGCAAACGAGTATGCCGTCCGCATCGCGGGTTTGCTGGCGTCCCTGCCGCTGACCCGTTCCGCAACCTATGCCGCCTTGCCGGAGGTGATATCCTGTGGCAGCCTGGAGGACCCCGACGTGGCGGTCGACGCCGGAAAGCTGATCCTTGTCCCGGGCCGGGACGGCTATAAGCTGGGCCGGGCGGTCAATTCCTTCACCAGCACCACGGTGGACAAGTCCGCGCCCTTCCAGAAAATCAAGATCGTCGAGGGCATTGACCTCATCCGCACGGACATTGCCAAGGCGTTTGAAAACAGCTACATTGGCCGCGTCCTCAACGACTATGACAACAAGCTGCTGCTGGTCACCGCCATCAACGCGTACCTGCACGTCCTGGACAAGACGTCGGACAACCGCTGTTTCATCTCCCCGGACGGGCAGAGAACCTATCTGGAAGCCAGAGGCACGGATACCGGCGGCATGAAGGACGCGGAAGTTCTCCGGGCCAATACCGGCAGCGAGGTGTTTCTGGAGGCGAACCTGACGTGTTGCGACGCCAAGGAGGATCTCTCGCTGCGGATTTCGATGTAATGGGATGGATGTTTTGGAGATATGGCAAATTTGACGGCAAACCGAACCCTCTCCGGCTTCTTCGTCGAGATTTGGGTGGACGGCGCCCGCATTGCGGAGCTGAGCGAGGTGACCTTGATGGTGAAGCTCCAGCGGGAGAAGGTACAATTTGGATTGGATATGGATAGCAAGATCACCGGCTTTTCCGGCGAGGGCACTATGACGCTGAAGCAGGTCTATACGCGCTTTTATGAGGTTCTGGAACAGGCGAAGCTGGAATTTGACAAGCGGTGTGTGATCACGACGACCCTGAAGGACCCCGACGCCATGGACCGCGGCGAAGAGCGCTACAGCGTAAGCATCGCCTTTTCCGAGCTGCCCTTTGTGGGCTATAAAATGGGCGCGGTCAATCAGCAGAAGCTGCCCTTTTCCTTCCGGCCCTCCGAGCTTCAGTGCCTGGACAGCATCTGGGCCGCGGAATGAGCGCCGTGACGGACGCCCTGCGGGAACGCCTTTCCCGCAGGGGCTGCACGGCCCGGGTCCGCTGCGGCGTGCTGGGTACGTTGACGGTGGAAGCCCTCAGCCCGAAAGACTGAGCGGCGCTGCTGAAAAAGGATTCCAGGGCGCACCTCTACGCCGCCTGCCGGGAATTGCAGCAGGCCGGAGAGGAACTGCGGCGGGACCGGAAAAGGAGAACATGGAAGAACGCCGGGAGGAAACCAGTGGGCTGGCGGAAGCGGGCGCCCCGGCGGAGCGGAGACAGAAATCCCGGAAAGACGACTTGAAATCGTGCAGAACTTCCGGAAGCAGTTCTCGGAGTTCCGACTCCGTTTCGTGCAGAAGCCGGGGACGGAACCGGCGGACAACGGAGGATTCTGGCGGGATGCGGCGCAGGATTCCCGGGAAAAACGGCGGGAATTTCGACGTGAAACCGTGCGGGCGGCCCTCGCGGAAACCGGAGCACCGGGCAAAATTGGACGAGCCTCATGTGAGTTTCCGGCTGGGCCAGAGACGGAAACTCAGCAACAAAATCTTCGGGAGAATCCCCGGGGAGCCTACAAGATGTAGCGGATAAGCCCGAAAATGGAAAAGTATTTCATATCATGAGAACGCCGGAAAAGGGCGGCAATGAGGATATGGGATATGAAACAGAGCCGGAACCACGGCAGATTCTGCACGAAACGGAGTCGGGATTTCCGGATAGGGACTGCCGGAGCTGCACGAAGGCAAGTCGGAACCGCCGGAGGTGCTGCACGAAACGGAGTCGGAATTTCCGGATAGGGCGCTGCCGGAGACGCACGAAAGCAAGTCGGAACCGCTGGAGGCGCTGCACGAAACGGAGTCGGAATTTCCGGATAGGGCGCCGCTGGAAACGCACGAAAGCAAGTCGGAACCGCCGGAGGTGCTGCACGAAATAGAGTCGGGATTTCCGGATAGGGACTGCCGGAGCTGCACGAAGGCAAGTCGGAACCGCCGGAAGCGCTGCACGAAAGGAAGTCGGAAGTATCGGAGGGCCTGCACGAAATCGAGTCGGACTTCCCGGAAACGGCGCTGCCGGAGATACACGAAACGGAGTCGGATTATGTCGAACTGCCGCGGCCGGAGGCGGACGCCGAATTCCTGGTGCGCTGTTTGCTGGAAGGGCTGCGCCGGGCCGCCGGAGCGAGATAGGAGGATGCGCCCGTGAATACCCGTACCGTTGTCCTTTGGCACAACAATGGAGAGGAACGTATCTATTTTACCGTAAATTCCGCCGAAATAAACGTCTCCCGCTCAAATCAGAACTGGGTTCTTTCCCTGGCTATGGAAAGAACGGTCAATGTCTGGGGAGGAAGGGGACTCCGGGCGGTAACGCTTGAAACGTTTCTGCCCAGCGAGAACTCACCCTTTTATGCCGGACAGCCCCCGGAGGCGGTACTTGCCATGTTGAAGCGCTGGCAGGACTCCGGCGATCCGGTGCGCCTGATCCTTTCGGAAAGCGATATCAACGACGCCTTCCTGCTGGAGGACGTTTCCGAAATCTTACGGGAGGGGGACCGGGACGTGGGAGTTTCCATTACACTGAGAGAGTATAAATTCAAATCTGCCCTCGCGGCCCTGGCCGGCGGGGACGCCCCTCCCGCCCGGACAGACGAGCGCACGCCGCAAAAGAGCTATACCGTCAAAAAGGGGGTTACCCTTTGGGAGATGGCCTGCCGCTTTTACGGCGACGGGGCCCGCTGGGGAGAACTGGCTTCCCGCAACGGAGTCTCGGACCCGCGGAAGCTGCCGGTTGGAAAGGTGCTGGAGCTGTGAAGCTGTATGTAAGAGACCAGATGGTTTTGCCTGTCTTGGAAAGCGCGGTCCTGGGGAAAAACCGGAACGACGCCGCTTCCGTTCTCACGGCCTCGATTCTGCTGGCCCCGGCCGACACTTGTTTTCAAAAGCTGTCCCTGGCTGTTGGCGATCCGGTGCGGTTGACGGACGGTTCCGGCGGCGAAGTTTTCTTGGGTTCCATCCATCAGATTGACCGCACGGAGGATGCCGCCCGCATCACCGCTTATGACCGCAGGGCATATCTCGCCCGCAATGAGCTGTACGGGCTGTTTCTCGGCTCCAGGGCGGAGATTGCCGCCCAGGTGGCGGCGAAACTGGGGATTCCATTGGGAAAGGTGGAGGCGGATGGGCAGTATAAAACCATCGTTTCCCGGGCAGAGCACTTTTTCCATCCTGCGCCGGGCCGTGGGGGCGGGAGATTTCCATTTGGAACGGCGTGCTTACGGTGACCGCTCAGGGCGGCCCGGCGGTGCGGCTGGCCCCGGAACGGGTGTTGTCCGTCTCCAGCCGGGCGGGGATCGGGGAGATGGTGAACCGCTGCGTCACCCTGCGCTGGAATGGCGGGATTGCCGCCCAGACGCAAAATCGCGAGGACATTGCCGCTTACGGGCAGTTCCAGCGAGTGCGGATCCTGTCCGGGGAAGCGCCAGCGGAGCTGCTCCGCGGCAAGACCATGAGCGTCCGCGTTGCCATGCTGGGCGACCTTGCTCTTCGCTGCGGCGGGACGGTGCAGGCGGACCGACCCCAGTGGGGCTGGAAGGAATTTATGCCGTCACGGCTATGGAACACCGGTGGGAAAAGGGGCTGTTTACCACGGCGGTGAACCTGGAACAAGAAAACCAGCCCGCCTGAATGGGGGCGGGCTGCAGAAAGAGGGATGTATATGAATGTCTATTCGGAATTGCTGGATCTGTTGGTCCGGGAGCCGGAGAGCGGCCCGGCGGGTTTGTTCGGAACCCTGATCTCCGTTTCGCCCCTTACGGTGACGATTCGGGGGACGGCCGTTTCCAAAGGGCTTTTTTACCCGGCGGAGACAGTGTACCATTGGGAGGATATCGGCAGGGAGCATAAAGCCCTCCCCTGTGAAGAGGGCTTTATGCTCCTCTTTTTCGTGGAAGGAGGGGAGTCGCATGGAGGTCCGGTTCACCGCCCGCACGGTTTATGAGGATTTCGACTATCAGACGGGGGTGAGGATCGGATGATCCGGGATGATTTTAACCGCCTGCTGCTGGCGGCCTACCAGGGCCCGGGCGGGACAGAGGAGGGGACCTTTGCTGGGGATGTGCTCCGGGCCTGCGCCGACGGCCTGGAGCGCCGTGCCTTTGTGGCCACGGCGGTGGACGAGTGCCTGACGATGGTCTGCGCCGACCGGGGGAGGACGACGATGCGCTGCGGCAAAGAGCTTTGGAACGTCTGGCGCGGCTTCCGGCCTCCGGCAATGAAGACGATTACCGGGAGTGGTGCGGCCGGGAGGAGAGTTTGACCCTGCTGGAGCGTATGGTTCCGGTGTGCGGTGCGCTGGATTTGAAGGAGGGAAAACCATGAGGCTGCCGAAATTTGTGACGGAGATTTCCCCAGACCAGGAGACGCTGGAGGCTGCTGCCCAGGGAGAAGAAGCCCTGAAGGCGGACGTAGAGGCGGCGGCGCGGCAGTTCTATGTACCCACCGCCACCCGGGGCCTGGCCCTGTGGGAAGCGGATTATTCCCTGAAGAATCAAGGGACGGACGAGGCCCGGCGGGCCGCCGTCCGAACGGCGCTGGCGGGGAAGACCTGCGCCCCATGGCGCGGTGCTAACCGACTGCGCGGCGGTCGAGCTGCGGGGGAACGGGTTCCCCTGGGAACAAGGCGTTTAGCCGCCTGGTTTCCAATTCCCGGAGGGAATTTCCTGGATTATCCAGCGGTTGGCGCAGATGGCGGCGAGATAGATGGTGGAACGCTTCCGCCAATCAACGGCGTCCTGGCAGCATTGCAGAGCGGTAAACATGGAGTCGTTCCGCCCTTCGGATGCGTTATAGATTGCAGCATTCCGCGGCAGCGGCTTCGGCCTTATCCGCAGCAGGGCCCGGCTCCAATGCAGAGGACAGGATTGCCAGAAGCTGCGCCGGACGGGGTTTTTCCAGGAGGGGCCGGCGGGCAAGGTTCTTCAATAGGGGGCGGTTGCTGTTCCAGATGATGCCGCCCGCCGTCCGGAGGTTCCGCTCCACCGCCCTCCAGTTTGTATGGTATCTTTTTGCAATTTTCGGGTATAAGTTTTTGGTGACCAGCAGCAGTTTTTCCGGCGTCTGCATACAGAGCAGGACCGCGTAGGAGATATGGAAGAACCCGATGTAGTTGGCGGTCAGGCCCAGGCGGTACAGCAAATCATAAATCTCCGGAAGCATCGATTCCATGCTCATGTTATACAACCATCCTCTCTGCAACGGCCTTCGCTTCATGGACCATGCGCAGTATTTCCTTGTTCGGCAGGGTAAGCGCGGCAAGTCCGAGCAGAGATAGGCCGGGTGCATCCGCGATGCGGTCCAGGACCTCGACGGTGACGTTTGCACAGCCGTGTTCAATATCCCGCAAGCGGGCAGTGCTCACATTGGCTGCCTGCGCCAAGCGGTGCTGGGAGAGTCCCATCCTTTTCCGCAAAAGAACGATGTGGAACCCAATATGATCCGTTCCCGGCAGACGCTTCAAAGGCAAAGGGAACGGGCAGGTCATGGATAAAATTTCATCGTCCGGATATTGCAGCACGCCGAGAGCCAGCGGAGCGACGCCCAAGGTTTCCGCAATTCTCCGCAGCGTTTCAACCGCTGTGTTTTTTCATCCATATTCGATATCCTGCCAGCGGGAAACGCTCATATTGGCTTCCAGCGCCGCCCGTTCCCGGGAGAGCCCCCGCGCTTTGCGCAGCAATGCAATATTTCTTCCCACTTCGGCCAAATCTGTCATAAAATCCCTCCACCGCATTAGCGTAGGAAGGATTTTCCAATTAGACCAGACGATAGATTAGCGCATTGGGTTTTGATGGAAAAAAGTGCTCCGTCAGGGCGAAACGCTTTCTGAAAAGGGTATAAATGCCGCGGAGCGTTTTTGGATAAAGTGAGAATTGAATATTTGAAGGCCTGCGGTATAATAGGGGATAAAATCGCTTGAAAACCGCGCCTGTTGTGGTTTTGGAAAAGAAAAACCGTACATATGCATACCCGGCGTGCGGGAAAAATATCCCTAATTTATATGTTTGCTGGAGCGGGCGAAATATTACATGGTTTGCAGAGGCTTATTTTTATTTCTCAAATGATAGGTACGTCCCTGTATTACGGAAAGGAGGAAAAACAGGTGGCGGAGACAAAAACGGAGTGGTTCGATCAACTTTATGAGGAGCATATGCCGCATATGAGGAATGTGGCGAGGAGATCTCTTGACAGCATGGAATCGGCCGAAGATATCGTGCAGGATGTTTTCGTTCTGCTGCTTGGAAGGGAGGGCGAGATTCGGGCCTATGAACGGTCTCAGGGTTGGCTTTATACGGCGCTCTACAAGTAGATCGGGAGTTACCTGCAAAGAGCGAAATATCGGAAAACGGTGCCGGTGGATTCTCGAAAGGACCTTTTTACGGAAGACGCCTATTCCGTTCCATTATCAGAATGTCTGCCAGCAGGGCTTACCGCGAAAGAGCGGGAAATCCTGTTGCTTTTCTATGAGCAGGGTCTTTCTTATGAGGAGATTGCCCAGCGCCTCCGCTGTACGGTTCTGATGTGCCGCACCCGGATGTGCAGGGCTAAGGCACGCTGCAAAAAACTGTTGGAAGAAGAAACTTAAAATTTTTTCCCGAAGCGTGTAATGTTTTGGCGGCCCCATCAAACATTAAAGATAGGAGGTGTTGGAAATGTCTGCGTTCTATGACCCTTTGGGGACAGGCGGACCGATGGAACCAATCCATAGGCATTTGGAAGAGGACCCCAGCACAGTGGCGGGCGAGCTTGCAGATGAAATCCTGGACTGGCTTACGGTGGTGAACCCGACGGATTTTTCCCAGGAGAGCCAGGACCATTTGAATCGGATGCTTGCCAGGCTGGAAGCCGTGGCCCCGGCCGAGGAGGCGGATACTCGGGACGCTTTGGAAGCGTTTCATCTGCGGTATGCGCCTTTGTTTGCGGAAATGTCCGCTGAAAGACCCGCGGAGAAATCCCCGGAGTTTGACGTTCCAAGACGGTCCCGTTTTTGCTTGCGAAAGAGATTTGCCGTTCTTACCGCCGCCTGAACTGTGACCCTGGCCTGCATGGTCACAGTTCAGGCGTTCGGCGTGGATGTATTTGGTGTAATTGCCCGGTGGACGGAGGAGGTTTTCCAGCCGCAAAGGGACGATGTTTCTTATGCGGCGGTTCAGAAAAACCCGCTGGAGGACGGCGAAAGCGCCCCTTACGATTCCTTGCAGGAGGCCGTTGACGCATTTGGCATTACGGCTCCCATCGTTCCGCAGTGGATTCCGGAGCGGTTTGTGTTGAGCAGCGTTGAGGCAACCAGTAAGATGAGAAGAAATGTAATTGCGGCAAATTATAAGAGCGAGGACGGAGGTCTGCAAATACATTTTAAGGAAACGGATGTTATTGATTTAAGCGAATTTGAAAAGGACAACATAATAATTGAATTGCATAGTGTAGAAGGAATTGACCATTATTTCATTTATGATTCAGACTATCAGAAAGTTTTTTGGCAAAATGGGGAATTGGAATGTCAGATATCGGGGGATGTTGCAAAAGAGGAAATGGATAAAATAGTCCAATCAATTTATAAGGAGAGCGAGTAAATATGAAGGATTTTGTAAAACGCTTGTTGCGTAGAACATTTGTTTTGGTTTTTGCTGTCCAGCTTTGCGTTTGCTTCCGCCTCTGAATACTCCAGCCTGTACCTGGATTCGTACAGCGCGGCAGTTACTCCCGTGAGCGGGGGGAAGATGGTTGTGAGTGTGGATGTCATGGGCAGAGGAGAGCAGGAAATGTTAGGGGCTACCCGGATTATTATTTATGAGTCTACAGATAATAAGGTTTTTAAGCGTGTTGTAAGTTACAGCTATGAAGATTATCCGGCTATGATGGGTTCCGGCGCATTTTACTATGATGATCCGGTTACATACTACGGGACGCCCGGCTACTACTATAAGGCTTCCGTGTACGTCTATGCGGGAGACGGGGTCAACGGAACCGAACGGAACTACACGACTTCTTCCAAGCGTGCGATTTCCTGACCGGTTTGCGTGATTCCGGAAGCGCCGGGGACGGATTTTCTGAAAAGCCGCGATGTCCGCCAAGGCTCTGCTGTCAAGAAAACAAGGATGCAGCCATAGCGCCCGATATGAATAAAACCGCCAGTGCCGCAGAAATTGAAATGCGGCATTGGCGGTTTTTTATAATCGAAGGCTCCAGCCGGAAACACCGGCGGGCGGCGTTCGGGAATCGTTGACTTTCCAAATCTTTCGTAGTATAATTGTAATGCAAAGCAATACAAAATAGGACGAAGTAGGCGTAAAATATGGCGACATCTGTGGTGCAAGTTCGGGTAGATGATGAATTGAAAACCCAGGCCACTGCTTTGTTCGAGGAGCATGGCCTGGATCTCTCCACAGCAATCCGAATGTTTATGAAGCGTTCCGTGCTCCAGAAGGGGATTCCGTTCAGCATGACGCTCCCAAATAAGCCCTATGACGGCTATCAGGGTATTCTGGCAATGCGGCAGCTGAGTGAGGAGACGAAACGGAACAGCTTCTGTGACGTTGGAAGAAATCAACGAGGAAATTGCGGAAGCCAGAAGGGAGCGAGTGGAAAGGGATACGAAAGGATGACCTATTATGCTGTGATCGATACGAACGTTTTGGTATCGGCCATGCTTTCGGCGGAGTCAGTTCCTGGCGCAGTTGCTGCGGAAGCGATGGCTGGACGCATCATTCCCTTGATCAGCGATGACATCCTTGCGGAGTATGAGGCGGTTCTAAACCGCCGGAAGTTCCGGTTTGACCGAGGTGCTGTAAAGGACATGATTGACACGATCGTCCGGCGTGGCATACCGGTGGATGCCGGCCCGTCTGTGAATGGCTGCCGGACCCAAAGAACGTTATTTTTTACGAGGTTGTGATGGAAGTCAGAAGTCGTGCGGAGATGGGCGGCTCCCTTCTCGTAACCGGGAATATCAAGCACTTTCCGTTAAAACGCTATGTCGTGACGCCGCGGCAGATGCTGGACATCCATCAAAGCACGGATGTTTAATGGGAGAGCCCCGGAAAGACAAATTTTTCCGGGGCTCTCACCTATGAAAACACAAGCAACTCCTGTATCTTTATTATAACATGGGAAGACAGCATATGCAAGAAAAAGTGAAATAATTTTCCTTGCTTGAGCGGATATCGAATCGGTATCTGCGCCGGGGAAAAGGGATTGGTATGAATGAACAGGATTTGAAAAATTGTCTGATGAAATGTGAAATCCAGTACAGAGCCGACCATACAGAAGGGTGTTCCTGTTTGGATTGGCTGGCTCCGTATTGCGGGAGCGTGAAGGAAATACAACGATTCTTACGTGGGATTGGATTCCGCATAAAAGAAGTCATGGATGAGGAACCCTGGCCGGAAGAGGTTCACCAATGGGTCATAACGACCTCTGGCGTTATCGTTTACGTCAACACAGATTCATCAGAGGGATTATTTGCCAAAGCAGCAAAATAAAAAACATACAACGGAAAAGAGAAGAACAGCCACAGCAATCCGAACGGATGCAGGACTGTTCTTCATACTAACCCTTGGAAGCTAGTGTCTTTACTATAGCAAAAAGTGAAAAGGAAATCAAGAGTTTTTCTGAAAAAATAAGAAATTGTTGAAATTGCTGAGATTAATAGAAAAAGTCTGTCTATTTTTGCTGGAGCAGGAGGGAAAGGGATGGTTTGCGGCTTGATGAGATTTGGCTTTTCCACCGGTGTTTTGACCTCCTGCACGGGGAAGCAAAGGATGAAAGGAAAAGAGCGGGGGGTTTGGAGAGGGGGAAAACAGTGGTTCCATATATTCTGCTGATCGGCACAGGCCTGGCGGGCGGGCCGCTGCTGGCTAAGCGTCCGGGCGCCAGGCGGGCGTATCTGCTGGCGTCCGGCATGGCCTGCTGGCTTGTGGCGTCGCTCCGATATGTGACGGGGTTTGATTACCGGTCCTATGAGGACATTTTTCAAGGGATAGCTGCGGGGGGCTTGGCGGAAGCGGGCCGGATAGAATCCGGATTTGCCGTCCTGAATTGGGCGGTCGCCCGCCTGGGAGGGGATTACCGGGTGTTCCTGTTTGTGTTTCATCTTCTCCTCACGGCGCTGGTGTTTGCGTGGATCGGACGCTATTCTCCGTTGCCTTGGCTGAGCGTTTACCTGTTTTTGACGCTTCCGTATTTTGCGATGAGCATGAACCTTCTGCGCCAGGCGCTGGCCGCGGCAATCGGCTTGTGGGCGTATCCCTTCCTGAAGGCCCGGCGGTTCCCGCCTTACTGCGGCGTGGTATTGCTTGCGTCCCTGTTTCACCGGACGGTTTTGATCATGCTCCCGCTCTATTTCCTCCTCAACCTGCGCGTTTCTAAGCGCCATTACGGGGCGGCGGCCTTGCTTGCCGGGGCCGCCTATTTCCTGGCAGACCCTTTAATGCAGGTGTTTTTCTCTGCTTTTCCGCGGTACGAGAGCTATACGGCAAGCCGGTATTGGCAGGGCAACGGCTTCCGGTATCTTCTGTTCCCCCTGGGGCTTGCGCTGTTCGCCGTGCCGCTGATGCGCCGGGCGGCCCGGAGCCCCGGGGAATCGCCCGTCCTGGCCAATAGTATGTTTTATTCCCTGCTCATGCAGGTTTTTATTACGCAGCATTTTATTTTGGAGCGCCTGTCCGTTTATGTTGCGGTATTCTCCCTTCTGGCGTTGCCGGAGGCCGCCCGCCTGCCGGGGCGGCGGTTTTCCCCAAAAGCCCGAACGGCTCTGCTGCTGGCCTGGACCTTTGCCTATTTTCTGTTCGCGGCATGGGACGGCTTCCATGGGGCGTATCCGTATCACGGCGTTTGGAGCCGGGCCCTTTCCCCCTGACGGACGCCGGAAACGAAGAAAACAAAGACGGCCGGGGAGCGGTTTCCTCGGCCGTCTGCTGATTTCACAGATACAAGCGCTGACATTTTACGATATAGGATAACGGATTTTCCCTCCCGCAAAGGAATCGGTTATGCCTTGCTTACGACAAACGTAGGGGTGACGGTAAACGAGCTGTCCTCCGGGACGGCGGCGCCCAGCGTGCCGGTGACATAAAGGACGGAACTGCCGTAGGGGTTCAGGTTGGCGATGTTCAGAGACTGGTCCGTATTGGCAAGGAGCCATTTGGTCTGCTCCAGAGAGGTGGGCATCTGGTTCGCAATCGTTTCTGCCTGGAAGCCGATGGCGACCTGATTGCTGCCGACATTTTGGCTGCTGCCCCAGGTTGTACCTTTGAGGCCGCCCAGATCCACCTTGGTATAAACGACGTCCACCCGGACGGGAACGCTGGAGTGGCTGGTCATGGTGATGCGGGGAGAAACCACCTTGTTTTCCCCGGCAATGGAGCGGCTAATGTGAAACGGGACGTAAGAGGGCACGGTGACGGACATCACCGTCGGCTCGATTTCACCCACCATCAGCACCTCGCTGGAGGAGCCGATGGGAATGCTTTTGTCCTGGTAGCTGCCGACGGCGGCGGCGCCGGCGGTAGACAGGGCCGCCATAAGGATGGCGGCGAAAAGGCTGAATAGTCTGGTTCTTTTCATGGAGAAGCTCCTTTCTCTGTCCGGCTGCATCTGTGAAGGAGGGGCGGGGATCAGGTAAGCACGGAAATCGTGATGTTTGCCCCCACCTGGCCGATGTAGGAGTGATCGTCCTCCCGGTACGCTTTGAAATAGGCGGTTGCGGCGTAGCTGCCCGGTTCCAGGGTTTTATCCAGGCGGGTGTTTTCGATGTAGGAACCGGCGGGGATGGCTTTCGACTGATAGAGCAGCTCCTGGGTTTCATCCATGTAGATTTCCACCACAAGGAGCTTTGCATTATTGGCCGGGTTTTCCAGCATCAGATTCCCTTCCGCGCCGCCGGTTTCAAAAACGGGGCTGGTGTTAATGGAGAAGGAAATCATGCTTTCGTCCAGCTGCTGCTGCAATTCGGCCTGCCGCTGGGCGAGGTCGACGCCTGGGAGGACGCCCATGGTGGCGTTGTCGGCCAGCTCCAGCGTCTGTCCGGCGTCCCGCAGGGCCAGGAAGATGCCCACGCCAGCCAGCAGGCACAGGGCGCAGGCGGGGAAAATCCATTTTTTCCACTTGCTGCGAACGGCTGCGTTCATATGCATAACCTCTTTTCGAATGTTGGATTGGAAGCCGCGGGGACAGGCGGACGGCCTTTTACGGCAGGGTTCACGCTTTTTCGACGGTTCCTGACGGCAGTATACTCCAGGGGCGTTGTAGAAAACGGTCGGTTTTTGTCGGAGGGCTGGAAAAATTTCCTGCCTCCGGCCTCGCGGGGAAGGACTGGGATACAGCGGCGCGGAAAAAGAAAAGCACGCCGGAACGGCGTGCTTTCGGGCGTAGTATATTATTGGACCGGCCAGTAATCGACCGTAAAGGCCTTCAGCGCGTTCAAAGCCAGTTGGCAGGCGGTCTCACGGTCGATGGGGGTGTTCCCATCCAGCTCCACGCCCCGGTAGAGCCCGGCGGCCTCCCCGATGCGGAGCATGTTCCGGGTCCAGCCCTCGCCGGTGAAACCCTCCTGGGCACTGTCGTAGCCCAGCGCGCCCAGGAGCATTTTTGCAAAGGCGCAGCCGGTGAGGCTGCCGCCCGGGCGGAAAGAGCCGTCCGCGTAACCGCTGATGATGCCGGAATCCTTGCAGTATCCGATGACCGCGGCAAAGGTATGATCCGCCGGGACGTCGGGATAAGGGCTTTCCGCGGCGGGGAGGCTTTTGGCGGCGTCGCTGCCCAGCAGGAGGGAGACGATGATTTTGGCCGCCGCCCCGGCTGAGGCCGTCGCGGGGACGGAAGGTCTGGTCGGCGTAGCCAGTGACGATGCCCAACCGGTTTAAAACGGACACTGCTTCCTGATATTGAACGGCGTCTTTGTCGGTAAAGTCTTCAAACTCCACGGCCTGGGCCGCAGGCAGGGAAAGTGCAAGGCCGAGTGCCAGGGCGAGGGATACCAACGTTTTCATATGCAATTCCTCTCGGCACCAGTAGATACGGCTCAGCGGGCCGGTTCTGCAAACAGGTTCTTCAGCATCTGGGCGGCCTGGGCCCGGATGATGGGGTCCTCCGGCCCGAACAGGCCGTTGAGATAGCCGGTGACGACGCCCTTTTCCGGCGCCTCCCCCGCCGGAGCCGCCGGAGGAAACGGGGGCTTATCCGGGTCTGGGTCCGGGGGAGGGGTTTCGCCGGGGCCTGTGACGGTTAGTTCACTGACGAAAGTTTTGCCGTCTTTTTCCAAAAGCCCATAAGTGGTGAATGTAAGTCCGTCCAGATCGTACATATAGGAACCAACGGTATACTCGGCGCTGATGCACTGATCGTCTTGCAGCTTCGCAATCGGTTCCTTGAACGCCGCGATGGATGCGGCGCTGTAATTTCCGCCTCCGTCGGGACTCAGCGTAATCGTCGCGTTCCCGTCTTTCACCGTGATGTTGAGCCTGGCGTTTGTTCCCATAGCCAGCCGCTGCGGGATTAAAGAACAGCGAGCCGGCGGTCAGATTCATCGTCCCGCCGGCTGGTCGGCGCAGAATTCAGAGACGGTCAGGACGCTGCCCGCTCCCGTGACAAGGACCAGGCCGTCATGCCCGGCGCTTCCGCCGATGCCAAGCGTCTCATTGATTATAGCATTTGCGCCGCCCCGGATAATGGCAAGGTCGTTCTCCGTGCCAGTGTTGACGCGCCCCTCCACGATCAAGGCCTCGCCGCCGTCAAAAATCAGCTGGCAGGGGTAGCTGCCGCTGGACTCGGGAAAGCCAATGCTGCCCGTAATGACGGTCGGACTAGTCGGCGTGATCTGGATGACGTTTTCAGCGCCTTTATCATTGTAGGGATCGGGAACAGGAAGGTTCAGATTGCCGCTTATGTAGTCCTCCAGGGGCCATACGGCCTTTTTTCCACCAGGACGGAACAGGCTGCCGTGCTTGTCTCATGATTGCCGTCCGCAGGCAGAACGGCGGTGAAAACGTAAGTCGCGGGAGCGCCGTCCGTCAATTCAACGGACCACTTCCCGTCCCCTCCCAGAGACGTCAGGGCCCGGTCCGCGCCGTTCACTTGGCAGGCGACCTCTGCGCCGCAGTCCACCAGTGACAGGGAGACGTTTACAGTCTCCCCCTTGTTTGCCGATGGGACGGAGGGAGTGAGCGTCAGGATGGGGCCGGGGGCCTTTTTGACGGTGAATTCCAGTTCCAGGCATCCGGCACGGCGTATGCCGGTAATACCCCACATTGACGGGAGCACCGTCCAGAGGCCCGGAGGGTTCTTCCGGATAGGCATAGGCGTAGGTATAAACCAGCTGGTCTAAGGGATAATCCCTGTCCTCGCTGGCGGCCGTGACGGTTCCGGTATAGCCCGGGTGCGGGCTGCCGGAATAGACGGCGTCCTGCGCGGAAATACCGTCGATGGTTACGGTTTTTTTGCTGGCCGCCGGAGAGGAGGATTCTTCATCCGGGGCGGCATGGGCCGCGGTTTCCCCGGCCTTTTCTGATTCTGCGTGTCCTTCTGCGGAAGAATGGGGGAGACGATTCCTTATTATAGCATAGAAAAAGACGTTTGGAATCGGAGTTCAGTGGCCGCTTAGTCATCACGATCACAGCCCTTTAGAGAGGCCAGATAGATCCGCGTCACACTGTCCCGGCCATGGCCCAGGAGCTTAGCAACGTCCTTCCGGGTCTCATAGGGAGACTTGCCGCCTTGGACAGAACTGTTCCGCCGCGTAGGTGTGACGGAGGCTGTGGAAGGTTATGGGCCCCAGGGACGGCTCACCCAAATGAATGCCTGGAGCACCTTGATGGCCTCATGTGTTTCCTGCCCATCGGGAACAAAGAGCTTGTGGCCGCGGGTGGTCTGGGTCAGGTGCCGCTGAAGCCGCTCGATTAGAACGGGAACCAGCGGAACAGTACAAACCAGCCCGCCTTTGCCTTTAATGGTGAGTGTCTTTTCTCTGATCGCTTTTGCCGCCGTTGCGGTATCAATGCGGAAGCATTCATGAATCCGCAGCCCGGCGTAACGCCTCAGATACAAGATCGTAACATAGTCCTCCCGGCCGAGTTCAAGCGCCTGTGTCCGCAGCCGCTCGAACTCGGCCTCGTTCTAGGTCCGGTCAACATCACCGAAGGTCCGGCACTCCAGGTCCAGATCCCGGTTCTACGGCAGTTCATACTGGGCATTGGGAATGAGATCATGGAAAAGCGGATGGCCGAAAGCTCGGTCTTGATGGTGGAGGCAGATTTCCCGCTCTCCTGAAGATGCGTCACATATGCATAAATATGCTTCGGTCCAATGTTCGCAAGCCGCTCTAAGCGATAGACTTCCGCAAGAAAGCGGCAGAAGCGAAGCATGGCTTCGTAGAACCGGGCGCGGGTTTTATAGCTGCCCTGCCGGTTGTGGCGGTGGAGCTTCGCAGCCTGATCCAGCAGATTGCGGTAATGATTCGACATAAGTACATCCTTTCTTTTTTCAAAAAAGGACGCAGTTTGTCCATTGGCGCCGTCCAGCCGTTTCCGGCCCTTTTCCGCCGGACCTTCCAGGCCACGACCGCACCGGTGGGCGAAAATTCTTTGGAATCAACGGGTTTTATGGCTTGTGAGCAGCCGAGTTAGCTGGTCTGTCTCTGTTGTAAAAACGTTCAGTAAGTTCACCGCATAGCCGCTCAAAAGCGACGGGGAGGAAAGGTCCCGCAGCAGACGCGAAGCCTTGGGCAAGGCGCGGACGAAAGTCCGCCTGCGTCCATGGTCCCGTCCCGGCAGAAGGACGGCAAACGGTGGAAGGAAGCTCCGCTCTGTCGGAAGCGGAACTGGCCGGCAGTCTGGTCCGGCCTGGGAATAGAATATCTTTTCATCTGACTTTGCATAAAGCTTTCTCCTTTCCTTTGCCCTTGGCGGACGGGAATGACTGGTTCCTTTCCGTTGCGCGGTGCGCCGGACGTTGTTTGATTTTGGACGCAAAAAAAGCTCGAGAACGAAAATCAATTCTCGTTCTCGGGCGTAACAACGCCTTGATTCATTCCTGCAATTGGGGGCCTTCCGGCTCCTTCAGCATCTTTCAAAAATGGGAATACTGCGCCCTTTGTTTACGCCGTTTCCCCCCTGACTTACTCTGCCCTAATAATTAGAACCATTCTACTATCCTGGAAGCGGCTCTTCTAGGTGGAAAATTTCCACCTATGGACTCGCGTCGCCTGGAAATACGACCTTATTATACGGCTCCAACTTCAGCCTGTCTAGGTAAAGTTTTGTCAACTGGAAAATCGGGGTCCTGTCTTCTGCGAGGCTCGCGTCCGCCCGGCCCGTTTTTGAAAAATCTCTTTTTCGAAAGAAGGGGCAGGCGCAGAGGTCCGTCCCTACGGGAGCAAATGCGTGGAGGGATATTCCTCCTGTTCCCGCGGCGCACTCCGCTGGGCATGAATATACCGGGATTCGACAAAAATGCCGGGTCCCTCTTGACATTTGCTGCCTAGTAATATAAAATAATTTTATCTTGTACCACAACAAGAGATTTCAGGTTACTGCGATCAGGCAGTATGCCGCGAAGCTCCACCCCAACCACGTTTTGTGGTTGGGGTGTCTTCGTTTGGTGGGGAAATCATGAAAGAAGGGGGCGGAGTATGCAGTATCGTTTGGGCCTGGATATAGGTATTGCATCCATTGGTTGGGCTGTTTTGCGGAATGACTCGAATGGAGAACCGTACAAGATTGAAGATCTGGGCGTGCGTATTTTTGATGGGGCGGAGAATCCGAAATCCGGCGCCAGTCTGGCACTGCCGCGCCGGGAGGCCCGTAGCGCACGCCGCCGCATCCGGCGCAAGCGGCACCGGAAAGAGCGAATCAAAGGGCTGCTGGAAAAATGTGGCGTCATCACACAGAAAGAATTGGACAGCCTGCTGGCGGCTTCTGGTTTTGAGAATGATGTCTATACGCTGCGGGCGGAAGGGCTGGACCGCTTTTTGAAACCGGATGAGTGGGCCAGAGCACTGCTGCACCTGGCACAGCGGCGGGGATATCGCTCCAACAGCCTGGCAAACGCGGAAAAGGACCAGAGGAACGGGCTGGTAAAGGCGGCCCTTTCGGCCAATCAAGCACTCATGGACGCCAAGGGCTATCGTACCGCCGGCGAGATGTTCTGCCGGGACGAAGCCTTCCAAATCCTTGGGCCGGACGGCAGAATATGGCGCAGAACCCGGAACACGGCGGGAAGCTATTGTTTTACCATAACCCGGGATATGGTGGAGGCGGAGGCCCATGCGCTGTTTAAGGCGCAGCGGCAGGCCGGGAATTCATTTGCAGGGGAAGAATTGGAAGAAGCCTACTGCGCCATCCTGCTTTCCCAACGGGACTTTGACGCCGGCCCCGGCGGATGCAGCCCCTTCCGGCAGGGCGACCGACGGGGAAGCTGTACCTTTGAACCGAAGGAACTCCGGTCGTTTAAGGCGTGTTACACATTTGAATATTTCAAGCTGCTTCAGGATTTGAACCATATACGGATTCTCAAGGATGGACAGTCTCCCCGAAAGCCGACGGCGGAGGAGCGGGAGAGTCTGACCGCCCTTGCCATGAAAAAAGAAAACCTGCATTATGGACATTTGCGGAAGGAATTGGGGCTTTCGGAGGCGGAATACTTCAACACGGTGCGCTATGGGGAGGGGACGGCGGAGGCGTCGGAGAAAAAGACCAAATTCCAGGAAATGCAGTCCTACCATGAGCTGCGCAGGGCGCTGGACCGCATTGAAAAAGGATACGTCACGAAATTATCCCACGGCTTATTGGATGAAATTGCCGAAATCCTCAGCAAATATCAGTCGGATGCGCGGCGGACAGAGGCCCTGCGCGAGCTGAAACTGGAGGATGCCGTCATAGAAGCCTTGCTGCCATTATCATTCCGCAAAACGGGCAGCCTTTCGCTGAAGGCTATGAAGAAAATGATTCCTCATTTGGAAAAGGGCGTCAACTACGACGAAGCCGCCCGGATTGTCTATGGAGATCACAGAGGGAACGGGAGCACCGTCCAGGAAAAAACGCTTTCCTTTAAAAAGATGCGGGAAAACGGCGCGCTGGATGCAATAACGAATCCGGTTGTGCTGCGGGCGATGTCTCAGACATGCAAGGTCGTCAATGTGATTGTCCGCCGGTACGGTTCCCCTCAAGCCATTCATATAGAACTGGCCCGTGAAATGAGCCGGAGCTTTGCAGAACGAAAGAAAATGGACAGAACGTATCGGGAGAACCAGGCCGCAAACCAGCGAATGATGGAGCAGATTCAAGAAATAAAGGGCCGACCTCCCGCCGGACAGGATCTTGTGAAATACAAGCTGTTTCAGGAACAAAATGAGATCTGTCTGTATTCCGGGACCAAGCTGGACGCTGCACGCCTGTTTGAGCCGGGATATGTGGAGATTGATCACATCATTCCGTACAGTGTTTCTTTTGACGACCGATACTGCAACAAGGCCCTTGTGCTGTCTGCGGAAAACCGCCGGAAGGGGAACCGGCTTCCGCTGGAATACATGGTGGACGACCCGGAGAAAAGGGATCGTTTTTGTACGCTTGTGGAAACGACTGTCCGGGATTACCGGAAGCGGCAGACGCTTTTGAAGCGGGCGCTGACAAAGGAGGACCTTGAGGGATTCAAACAGCGGAATCTGACGGATACCCAGTATATTACACGGGCTGTTTACAACCTGCTGAGGGATTACCTGGAATTTGCGGAGGATTCCCCCTTTGCCAAAAAGCCCGTCCATGCCGTCAGCGGCGCGGTGACGGATTATATGCGGAAACGGCTGGGGCTGCGTAAAAACCGGGCGGACGGCGACCTGCACCATGCGATGGATGCCGCAGTCGTGGCAGTGGTCACCGAGCGGATGATTCAGCGCATTTCCAATTATGCCAAGCGGCGGGAATGGGGATATGCCAGAGGGGGCGGCTATGCGGACCCGGAAACAGGAGCGCAATTGTCACCGATGGAGTTTGACGAGAAATATGCCCCAGTTTTCCCCGAACCTTGGCCGATGTTCCGCCGGGAGCTGGAAGCGCGTCTCTCTCCGGACCCGGATGCGGAGATTCGCGCATTGGGCCTGCCTCACTATGACCCGGAGACGATGATCCGCCCGGTGTTTGTATCCCGAATGCCGAGGCGCAAGGCCACCAACGCGGCGCATGAAGAGACAATCCGCAGCGGAAAGTGCCCAGGCTGTTCCATTGTGAAAACGGCACTGACCGCTTTGAAGCTGGATAAAGATGGAGAAATTCCGGGCTACTATGAGCCGTCCAGCGACCGCCTGTTATATGAAGCGCTGCAAGCACGGCTGAAAGCCTTTGGGGGAGACGGCCAAAAAGCATTTGCCGAACCGTTCTACAAGCCGAAGCGGGACGGCACGCCGGGACCTTTGGTCAACAAAGTAAAAATCTATAGCAAAAGCAGCTTGAACGTAGCGGCTTGCGGCGGCGTAGCGAAGAACGGCGGCATGGTGCGGATTGACGTGTTCCATGTGGAAGGCGACGGGTATTACTTTGTGCCGATTTATACGGCGGACACCGTGAAGGCACAGCTTCCGCAAAAGGCAGTGATAGCGCATAAAGACCCGGATCAATGGAAGGAAATGCAGGACTCGGATTTCTTGTTTTCCCTTTACCCGGGAGATTTAATTCGAGTGTTGTCCAGGAAATATATCGTCATGAATTTAGTAGATGGGAAGTTGAAAGAACAGGGAGCTTCCGGAGAACCGTGCCTGCAGCGAAAAGAGTGGATGGCGTATTATACAGGCGCAGACATTAGCGGCGGTTCCATTTCGATCGAAGTGCATGACCGAAAATACAAGAAAAAAGGTCTTGGGGTAAAAAACTTGCTGTCGATTGAAAAATATGAGGTTGACCCGCTTGGAGAATACCACAGGGTTCGCGTCCCGGAGAAGCGCCGGACCTTCCGGTGATGGGAGGAGGCTGTATGGAGTTTCGTTCCGTTTTCATAGCGAATCCGGCGCAGGTTTCCGTCCGGCGGGAACAACTGGTCATCCAGCAGGCCCGGGAAGTTACCATACCCCTGGAAGATATTGCCAGCCTGCTGGTGGAATCCCAGGCGGTTGTCATTTCGTCCGCAGCGCTGCAAAAATTAGCCAGGTGGGGTGTAACCGTTTACTTCTGTGATGAGAAACATTTGCCAGCGGCTCTGCTTCTGCCGGTCAACCGGCACAGCCGCCAGTTAAAACTGTTGAAGGCCCAGATTGCCATGTCAAAGCCAATGCAGAAGCGGTTGTGGCAGGCTGTGGTGAAAAACAAAATACAAAATCAGGCCAAGTGCCTGGAACTGCTGGGCCGGCCCGGCGCACAAGACCTCCGGGAGCTGGCGCGGACGGTTCGCCCCGGGGACCCGGACAACTGCGAGGCCACGGCTGCCGCCTGGTATTTTCCTGCCTTGTTTGGTCCCAGTTTTACCAGGGGAACGGACTGCCTGACCAATGCCGCCCTGAATTATGGGTACGCGATTCTCCGGGGAGCGGTTGCCAGAAACCTGTCAATCCACGGCCTGGAGCCGTGCCTGGGCATTTTCCATCACAGCGAGCTGAACCAATTCAATCTGGCGGATGATCTGATGGAGCCCTATCGCCCGCTGGTGGATCTTTATGTGGCATCCAACCGAAGGAATGACGGCGAAGGGCTTACGCCGCCGCTGAAGCAGCAGCTTTTTTATTTAACCAATTATGTCGTACAGCAAAATGGGAAGCGGTATCGTATGATTTCCGCAGTAGGGCGTATGGTGGAGAGCTTTGCAAGGGTTGCCGTACAGGAGTCAAAAGGGCTGGAGTTGCCGGAGTTGCGTCCTTTGGAGTCTTACCAATATGAATAACAGGCTTATGAGAATTTTGGTGTTTTTTGATCTTCCGGTGAAAACCAAAGCAGAACGGAGCGCAGCTGCAAAATTCCGGAACTTTTTGCTGATGGATGGATACCATATGGTTCAGCTCTCCGTGTATGTCAGAATCTGCTGTGGAATGGATTCTGTGGCCGCACATAAACGGCGCCTGGCTACGGCGGTTCCGGCAAAGGGGTCTGTTCGGATGCTGGTTATTACAGAGAAACAATACAGTGGAATCCAGATTTTACTGGGGCAGCGAACGGAATATGAGGAGCCGCAGCAAATGGAGCAGTTAATGCTGTTCTGAAAGCCGGGGCAAGCTGCGGTGCAGGAGCATGAAATGCAAAAAAACGCACATTTCAAACAACAGAAACGTGCGTTTTTTTCATGTATGAGCGAGAAGTACCTTGGATTCGTTGAATTTTGTTTTTGTTTTTGCAGTTTCATGAGAGCCTATTATACCACAACAAGAGACTTCAGGGAACTACAACAAAAAGTTATCGCTTTGGCAGCGTGTTACCATTATACCACAACAAGAGACTTCAGGGAACTACAACACCTTTTCTCTTTCTTTGTTCTTTTATTTGATTATACCACAACAAGAGACTTCAGGGAACTACAACTTATTCTGTGCGGGGACGCGCTGGAAGTGCATTATACCACAACAAGAGACTTCAGGGAACTACAACTAATAATCATTGTAGCATTTAATTGTATACATTATACCACAACAAGAGACTTCAGGGAACTACAGCAGCCGGAATTTATAGGCTTTTCCATGGAGAATTATACCACAACAATAGACTTCAGCGAATTACAATTTGTATCCGAGAGGAAAGCGCCGCAAGGGAAAAGATTACACGGCTTATAAAGATAGCCAGGAGGCGGTTCCCTCCATAGAGAACCGCCATCCCATTCGCAAGGCCAGCCGACGTTTCCACCGGCTGTTTCCATCATAACAGAGAAACCGGAAGATTTCAAGAAAGTTTTTTGGAAAAGAGAGCGGAAGAGGAAAGTCCGGCGAGACGGAAGTGGTTGGCGGATTTGACGTGGGTTTTGCCACAGATGGAGAGAAACAAAAGAAACCACTTTTGTACTTGATCTATGAAAAGAAAAATGGTATGATAAAAAAGGATAGGCGGAGCGCTACCGCGTGTCCTGTTTCAGTACGGAGCCGGATTCCAAAAGGAGTCCGGCGGTTTTCTTAAAGAAGAAATACCGTGCTGCGGATAAGAGATCCAAAGAAAACTGGGCAGAAATTGTGCGGCAGGTGACACGATTGCAGTCAAAAGAACTTGCTTTTTTGTTTGAGTTTTGCTATACTGTTTTCGACGTGCAATGTCCTGCTTTTTGCTTTCAAAGCGCTGCCATTTGGAGGGCGGTGTTCATTGCCCAACTCTTTCCTTTTTTGGGAGAATTCCGGAACTTTGTTTTGGGATTCTCTTTTTATTTGCCGAATGGGTGTTTTTGCGGTGAACCGGCAAGGTGCCGGACTTCCGTATGGAAGCCCGGCGGCACTCTGTTCAGATTTATTCAACGGTAACGGATTTTGCAAGATTGCGGGGTTTGTCGATGTCGCAGCCCCGCTGCAAAGCGACGTAGTACGCAAACAGCTGCAAAGGCACAATCCCCAAAGACGGCTGTAACAGCCGATAGGTTTCCGGAATGGCGATCACCGCGTCGGCGGTTTTCTCCATCTTCTCCCGGAATTTCTCCGTTGTTACGGCCAGCACCGTCGCTCCCCGCGCCTTGACTTCCACCACATTGCTTATGGCCTTGTCAAACAGCGGCCCGTGGGTGCCCAGGGCCACCACCAGAGTCCCCGGTTCGATGAGGGAAATCGTGCCGTGCTTCAGCTCGCCGGAGGCGTAGGCTTCCGAGTGGATGTAGCTGATTTCCTTCAGCTTCAGCGACCCTTCCAGACCCATGACGAAGTCCAGATTCCGCCCGATGAAGAAAATGGAATCGTGGTTGAAGTAGAGCGAGGCGTAGTATTGCGTTTCCTCGTAATGCTCCAGATACTTTTGCATTTTCTCCGGCAGGGCCTGCAATTTCGTCAGGATTTCGTCATATTCCTCACGGCTGACGGTCTCCAGCAGGTCCGCCAGATATAGCCCTGTCAGGTCCAGCGCGGCCAGTTGGGTGGAGTAGCCCTTGCTGGTGGCCACAGCGATTTCCGGTCCCGCCCAGGTGTATAATACGTCGTCCGCCTCCCGGGCGATGGAGCTGCCGACGACGTTGCACACCGCCAGCGTCCGCCCGCCCAGGCGTTTGGCTTCCCGCAGGGCGGCCATGGTGTCGAGGGTTTCGCCGGACTGGCTGATGGCAATGACCAGCGTGTTTTCGTCCACCAGCGGTTCGCTGTACCGAAATTCCGACGCCAGCACCACCTCCACCGGACGCCGCAGCAGCTGCTCCCAGACGTACTTTGCCACGGAACCCGCGTAGAAGGCGGAGCCGCAGGCGATCATGTAGATGTGGGAGATGCTTTTCGCGTAGTCCGCCGTAATGGTGATGTCGTCCAGCATGACCCGTCCATCCCGAACCCGGGGCGACACGGTTTTCCGCACGGCCTCAGGCTGTTCCAGAATTTCTTTGAACATGAAGTGGGGATATTCGCATTTTTCCGCCGCGGTTACGTCCCATTCAACGCGGCTGTGTTCTTTTTCCAGCGGCGTCATTTCCGCGTCGAATACGTCGATGCTGTTCTCCGTCAACACGGCAATCTCGCCGTCGTTCATGTAAGCCACATCCCGGGTGTGCTTGATGATGGCCGTTACATCGGAGACAATGAAATTCCCGTTTTCGCCGTAACCCAGAATCAGTGGACTGTCCTTCCGGGCGGCGATGAGGGCGTTGGGGTAATCGGAGCAGATGATGCCGAAGGTATAGGAGCCTTCAATCCGCCGCAGAACCCGCCCCACGGCTTCCAGCATACTGCCACACTCATTGTAGTGGAATTCCAGCAGCTGCGCCACGACCTCCGTGTCAGTTTCCGAGGTGAAGGTCACGCCCTGCTGGGCAAGCTGTTCTTTGATTTCCAGATAGTTTTCGATGATGCCGTTATGAACCAGGGCGATGGCCCCGTTTTCGCTCACGTGGGGGTGGGCGTTGATGTCGTTGGGTTCGCCGTGGGTGGCCCGGCGGGTATGGCCGATACCCAGGCTTCCGGTTAAATCCGCGCCGTCATGCGTCAGGTCCGCCAGCACTTGCAGGCGGCCTTTCGACTTCTTTACCTGCAAGCCTTTTTCCGGTGAGCGGACGGCGATTCCCGCCGAGTCATAGCCCGGTATTCTATTTGCCGGAGGCCCTCCAGCAGAATGGGAGCCGCTTCCTCCCGGCCCACAAATCCGACAATTCCACACATAGGAATAGCAATCCTCCTGAATACGAAGTTTTCAAAAGGACAAATGTGCGCAGGTCACCTGCCTCTTTACTGGCGGTCACAGCCCTTCTGTTTTGCGGTCGCCCGCATATTTGTAGGCTGTGTACGCGTCCGCCAACACGGGAGGGCATCCGCCGAATCCCTCGATACCAGACATAGTCTGTACCCCCCACCTCGTCCCCCGCGGCGGAAGAAATTCCGCTCTGCTGCGTCCCCGCCTCTGGCGAGGACTCCGCCCGCTCCATTCCTTCCGCCGCCCAGTCAAGGGGGAGCGGGTTCCCCCTTGAGAATCCCCCACCCCCTGCGGGGGGACGAGGGACGTTGGACGGGGGACGTTGGAGCGTTTTGGCGGATGCTGCGGTTTGCTTCTGCCTTTCCCCTTTCGGGGATGGGGCTGGCGCTTATTCCCCTTTTACGGGTACTTGATAGGAAGTTTCCTCCCTATTATCTCCTTTCTCTTCTGCGCTTTACTCCGGCCTTCCTGCGCCGGAGTCCTTTGCATTATACGGGAATTGGCCGCCGTTGTCAACGAAAAGGGGCCGGAAGAGTCTGGATGCAGAAAACGGAGCGGAATTTCTTCCGCTCCGTTCACTGCCCGTAGAACAGGTATCCGCTGCCCCGCAGAGATCACTACTTTAATATATAAACAATGCAGTCCCGACGTCCGAAATTGATGCATTCCTGATAGGTATTGAAATACAAATCAATCCGGTTTCCCCGTACGCCCGTATCTTCCGCTACGGCCCGTCCGTAAACAACGCCGCCGTTGCACACAATATACAGCTTGCTCCCCAGCGGAATGACCCTCGGATCTACGGCCACCGCCCCTACCCGGGCCGGAGTGCCGCTGGAGGTGTGATAGCCTACGCCGTTATGTCCCGCGGTATAGGCTGTCGCCGACATGGATTTTGCACTGCTGAAAGAAAGCGTCTCGCCGGAAGGCAATGTCAGCACGCCGCCGCCCTGCGCGTCGCGGGCTACCGCTACGCCGGACTTTTTCGAAGAAGCAGAGGGGCCGGGCTTGCCGGAAGCCGGCTTGGACGGAGCCGCCGGTTTTTTTTCGGCCGGGCCGTACTCAACTATCTCTTTTACCGGCGCTTTGTCCAAAACCTCCGTCAGCTGGCGGGATAATTCCGCGCCGTTGGACCACACCACCTCGTATATCTGCCCGCGCTCCCCGTTCGCGCCTACCTGCACGACGCTTTCTTCCCCCGCCTCCAATTCCGGATTCTCCCGCCGGATGGTTTCATAGGGCGCGCGGTAAACATCGTAATCGTAATAAATCAGATCGGAGGCGAGCGTCAGCTCAATATGACCCGGGGAAAGCTCTACAAGCACCGATTCCAGCGGGCTGGGGGCGATGCCCAGCCGCCAGAACAGGCGGCTGACCATCTCCAGCTGGCTGTCAATCGTGAGGGTTTCGCCGTTATGGTGCAGAGAAATCTCCTGCCGAGCGGCGGTGGTCAGGTCTCGCCGCCGTCCGTCGTCCGTAATGACTAGGGGATATCCGGTCAAATCCGGGTCCTTGCCGGACCCGTCCAGGATGATCGGATGGTCGTCCATGCCGCAGATGATATAGGTCAGCCCGCTCCATGCGGAGGGGGCAGCGGCGGCTTCTGCAGCGCCGGCCGGACAGGCGGCCCCGCACAGCAGTATCGCCGCAAGCAGAAGCTGGACCGTGCGGGAAAGAACCGCCCGAAGGGTTTGTTTGCGCACAAGAAAAACCTCGCTTTCGTTCCTTCTCTCAAATTTGAGGGGCAGGAAACAAAATGTTACTTTTTTGGCCTTGCTGGAAAACTGCGCTTAGTATACACAATTTTTGGTTTATTGTCAAGTTTTATGCCAATGGATGAAAAAAACATTCCCACATCTCCCGGCAAACCTGTCAGAAATGTGGAAATGCTTTTGCGAAAAGAAACATTTTGGAAACAAAAGAAACGAGGGAACGGAAAAAACGAGTTGATTTTTCCATGAGTGGACCGTTACAGGCTGTTTTTCAGCGCTTCCACCGCCTGGCGCAGCTCCTCCAGATTCAAAAGGCAGGTTTCCAGCTTTTTTCTGGCCGCGTCCTTGTCCGCGCCGTCTTCCAGGCTCAGCGCCTTGATTTGCGCCGTAGAACGGCGGATGGACCGGCCGAAGGACTCCACCGCCCGCAGGGGGGAGGGGAGGGCCTTCGGAGGCGGGGGCGGCTGCTCTCCCGCTTTGGCCCAAGCAATGGCCCGGTGGACCAGGGCGGGGAAATCCTCCTTTGGCCCGTTCTGCTCCACGAAAGCTTCGACCGCCGGATACAGATGCTGGTTTTTCTTCCGGGCCAGCTCATAGGCGTCCGTCATCGTCATTTTGCCCTCCTCCGCCCAGGAGGTCAGCGTTTCGTCCAGATTCAAAAGATCCAGGTAGCGTTCCACCGTGGCCCGGCTCAGCTCCGTCTGCTCCGCCATCCGTTCCGCCTGCTCTTTTACGTTCTCCGGCAGCTTTCCTTCCTTGCGGAGGACCTCCCGCAGCGTCTCCAGCTGCCGGGCCATGTCGAAGGGGGAGATATTCCGCCGGTGGACGTTCGCGCCCATCAGGGCCCGGAGCTCGGAGAGGGTGTCCGGATATTCCCGGACTTTGCAGGGGACGGACGTTTTCTCCAGTTTTCTGGCGGCGGCAACCCGCCGGTGTCCGCTGACAATGCGGTAACGCCCTTCCCCAGCGGGCGTTACGATGATGTCTTCCAGAAAGCCGTCCTTTTCAACGGAAGCCAAGGTGGCCTGGAACTGCTCGTCCTCCGCCATAGAAAAGCGGTTGAGGGGGTTGTGCTCCAGAGCGTCGAGCGGAAGCTGGCGGATCAGTTCTCCGTTGACCGCAGAAGCGTTCTGGGCCGTTTTTTGCAGCGTGGAGAAAATGGACGGGTTCTTTTTGGCCATTCCTTATCCCCCCATCCTTTCCAGCATTTCGTCTGCCAGCGCGGCGTAATCCTGGGCGGCAGTGCAGCGGGGCGAATACTGGCGCAGGGGCTGGAGCGCGATAGGCGCCTTTTTGACGTCGATGTTTTTCCGGATGTATGTATGGAACGCCAGGTCCGGGAGGAGGGCGGGGAGATTTGCGATCATTTCACGGTCCAGGCTGGACCCGGTTTCCACGGCGGTCATAAAAATGCCCAATACCCGGATGTCGGGGTTCCCGCCTTCCCGGACCTCCCGCACCGTCTCCAGCATGACGTCATAGCCCTCGATGGAGTTTTTGTCCACCTTGATGGGGATCAGGATATACTCCGCGGCCATCAGGACGTTGATGTTGAACAGCGATTCCAGGGAGGGGGAGCAGTCGAAGAACACATAATTATAGCCCTCCGGGATTTGCGGCAGGAGCCGTCGCAGGGCCGTGTCACGTCCGAAGCGCATTTCCTGGAGCGCCAGCAGCGCCGGGGCCAGCAGCCCGCCGCCGCGGATCAGGTCCAGGCCCTCCACGCAGGTTTTGCAGACGGTTTCCGGCAGGGAGGGCCCTTTCCCGGTGAGCACATCCGCCAGCGTGGCGGGGGGAACCTCGGTCAGCTGGAGATTGCTGGTTGCGTTGCCCTGGGTGTCCATATCGATGAGAAGAACCCTTCGGCCCCGCTCCGCCAGTTCTCCGGCCAGGTTGATGGCGGAGGTCGTTTTTCCCGTTCCGCCCTTCTGGTTCATGACCGCAATGGTGTTCATGGCGTTTCCTCCTTCCGTTCCAGCGCCTCGACGCTGGCAACCTGCTCCAGTACGCTGTCAAGGATCAGCTGGCTCATGCTCATGTGGAGCTTAGCCGCCGTCATTTTAATGCGCGCCCGTTCGTTCTCCGTGGCGTAAACCAGGAGCTTGACCTTTTTTTCGGCCTCCATTGACAAAACCTCCGTAAATCCGACATTTTGACATCATCTCGTGAAATAGATTATGACATCATAATGTCCTCCTGTCAAGGGGAAATCCGGCGAACGGGGAAGAAGTGGGAAAGGATTTCCGGTTTGCCCTTGTTTTTTGCAGAATGTTTTATAGAATGAAAAAGCAGATGCGGCGGATGCCGTCTGACAAGGAAAGGAAGGGGGAAGAAAGCATGAAGCAGAGAATCATGTCCCTGGTTTTGGCGCTGGCGATGGTGACGGTGCTGCTGCCGGGGACGGCCCTGGCAGCGGGGCCCGTTATATCCATATCAAGGATACGACGGAGTCTGGCTCAAAGTATGTGCGCCTGTTGTCGGACGAGAGCGGGGAATATTGCCGGTTTCAGTATGAGGTGCCGGAAAACGGCGTGGCTGTGCTGATTTTTTTCAGCACCCGGTGCGGCAACTCGCAGACCCTGTTCCGGGGCTTGGGAAGCAGTGCCTGGGTAGAGGATGAACGGGTGAACGTCATTGCGGTGGAATCCCAGGGCCGCTTGTCTCCGCGGAGGAAGTGCGGAGTTTCCTTCGTGCCTATGCGGGCGGCCGGATCACGGATGCCTATTATGGCGGCGACAGCCTGATGTGGGACTATTACGACCTCCTGGGCGGGCAGTCGGGCGCTGCGGCGGTGCCGGCGGTGATCCTGATTACCGAGGAGGCGGATGGGAATTATCTGTGCTTCGGCTCGATAGGGACCGTCAGTGCCGCCGTGATTGGTGCGTGGGTGGCGGAACTCCTGGAGGGCGGCGGCGAGGAACCGGCCCGTGGAAACAAAAGCGGCGATCTGGACGCCCGGAAATTAAGCCGGGAGGAAATCGCCGCATTGCTGGAGAGCGCGAACAGCTATGAAATGCCTCCAGCAGCGGAGGTGTTCGAAGAAATCCCCAGTTGCAGCGCCCCTTACCGCATTGGAAGGGTAAAGGATTCCGCCCTTCAAGCGGCGGCCGGAGTTGGCGGCAACCTTGCCGCGGGAAACAGCCTTACCTGGGCGGTGGACGGTCTGATGGACGACAGCGACGTGGGCAATGTGGCGGATTTGGGGCACCGGTGCTGGCAGATGAACCCGGCCATGTCGAAGGCCGGATTCGGCTATGCGACCTCCGATGTGCAGGTGCTGGGCGGCGGCATCTACCGTCAGTATATTGTGGAGATGGCCCATGATGCCGGCGGGCAGGAACCGGATTATGACTTCATTAGCTGGCCGGCCTCCGGCAATTTCCCCAGCACTCTGCCTGCATTTAACCGGAACAGCGTGTGGAGCGTGAGTCTGAATCCGGCCAAGTTCCAGCCCCCAGCCTGGAGGTGGCCTGCGTCATGGTAGAGGGCGGAGGAAATACGTGGACCCTGGACCAGTCAGACGGCGCGGCAGCCGGGCAGGGCCGGTATTTCAATGTGGAGAATTTGGGCTATGGCATTGGCAACTGCATCATTTTCCGCCCAGACGGGATTTCCGCCTATGAAGGCGTTTATACAGTTACCATCGAGGGTTTGAAAACCTACCGTGGGATGGATACGGCTCTTACCTATCAGGTGGGTTTCTTCAACCCGTCCAACCTTGGGCCGAAGGCCCCAGGGGAGGAAATTACGTACCGTGTGACGGTAGAGAACGGCTCCGGATCGGGGGAATATGCGCCGGGCGAGGAGGTCCGGGCGACAGCAAAGGAATCGGTGGAGGGAGGCGGAAGCATCAGTCCGTCCAGTACGGTTTATGTGGAGAAAGGGAGAGACCAGACTTTCCGGTTTGCGCCCGGCAGCCGTAGCTGCTTGGACAGGGTTCTTATTGACGGAACGGAATACGAGGCTTCGGCCTTTTCCCGGGACCGCGACGGCATTCAGTATTATACGTTTGAACGTGTAGAAACCAGCCATGCAATTACCGCTGTTTTTGCGGATGCCGGAAAGGAACCGGAGGATAACCGCCCTGCCCGTCCCGGCGTAAGCGGCGGTTCAAGCGGGCTGATCCGCCCCGGCATCCAGCCGGGCGCGCCTGCGAGATCGGCGGACCCTGCGGGGTCTGTGGATCCGGAGATGCCGGGACAGCCGTTCCAGGACGTTCCGTCCGGCCACTGGGCGGCGGGGCAGATTGCCTGGGCGCAGGAAAAGGGCGTTTTGCAGGGCGGCGACGGGAACTTCAACCCCGGGGCGCTGGTGAACCGGCAGCAGCTTGTGGCCATGCTGTTCTGGTTTGCTGTGCAGCGGGGATATACTGCGGAAGGCCCGACGGATGTTTTGAACTGCTATCCCAATCATGGGACGGCGGCGGGTTACGTGCGGGAGGCGCTGGCCTAGGCGGTTTCCAGCGGCGTTTTGGCCGGGACTTCGGACGGGAAGTTGGATCCTGCGGGGACCGCCAGCCGGGCGCAGTTTGCGGTGATTCTATACCGGTTCTGCGGGAAATACAGCATATGACCTCCAAAAGATAGAGCCGGGCTTCTGCGGCGTTTGGAAAAGGCAGGCGGCACATGGATGAACCATGTGCCGCTTTCTTTACAGGAGTCGGTGAAACGCCTGAACAGGTGTCTAGATTTTACGGAAAGACATTGGATCTTCTTTATGCCAGCTATGCTCGGCCAGCCGTTCTATGCTCATGCCGGCCAGAAGCCAGAACGGGATGACAAAATAACGATAGCGCGGCTGTATTTCAATCAGAAGATAGGCGCACACCGCCAGGCAGACCACCGCAACGAAGAAGAACGCCGCCCCGTTTTTCCGTCCGTCTCGCCGCAGTAGCGCAGGCGCAGGCAGCGCAAGCAGGTAAACCAGCAGCATCCCGCGTTCAAAGGACTGCATACACACCCGGAATCCCTGTACGGTCAGTCCAGGGAGGACGTTCATGCCGCTCTCCAAATTCCAGAGAAACCGCTCCAGATCTTGTGGGCTGGTCCAAAAGCGGTCGATTTTCCCCACAAAAAACCGGACCATCTCCATAGGGGAAAGACGGAGAAAGTTCCCAAGAATTTCTGCCAGCATTGCGCGTCTCTCCGCGGCGTACTCCAGAAACAGGATGGCGATGTGTTCCTCCGAGTAAATGCCAAACCCATCTATATTACCCAGGCCCACAGCAAACATCCACTTCGGCATCTGGTTCCCGATTCCGTGCGGCGCGATCTCCGCCCATGCCAGCACCGCGCCCGTCAGGCTTTTCGTCAGCCAATAGCTTCCCATCACAAGCGCAATGGCGGCGGCCGTCCGCTTGAGCGCCGCCATGCTTGGGTGCTGAATATAACGCAGCAGCCCGCAGCATGGGACTGCGGCAAGGACAACGATGGCCCCCGAACACATCAAATCACTGATCGCCAGGCTCAGACCGGCCAGAAGCAGAGCCCGCCACTGGCTGGAACGGAGCAGAATCCACACACTCAGCAGCAGGAAAAAGAGAGAAACGTGCTGGTTGGTCAAGACAGACGCGTACATGACCGCACCGGGAAACACTGCATAAATAAACGCCAGGCACAGCGCCGCCCGGTTGGAGAGGAACTGTTTCCCAATGCCGTAGAGCAAATAGTTGACCCCCTACCATAAAAAGGACATTGAAGAGCTTCAGCGCCCAAATAGAGCGGAAGGCCCAAAGAATCACCGCCTCATACAGAACAAACTGGATTTGATAAGCCCATCGAAAAAATACCCTTCCGAAACACGAGCCCATGAGAAATCGCCTGTGGCGGCGGCCTGAGCCGCTTTGTACAACATACTGAAATCACTTGAGGGTTTCGTGGGGATTATCCCCACATACAGCAGCACTGCCAGCGACAGGGCCATGACGGCCAGTAGAATAGAAAGCGGCGGGATCTTTATTCGCAGGATAAGGTAGCAGCCGAAAAGAACCGCTGCCAGATATACAGCTGCCAGCAAATAGCGGAGAGCGCTCCATTCATGGAACCGCGTGGATACGAACAGGCATAAGATGATGATGTTTGCCAGGCGGAAAAAGCGTAAAACCAGCCGCTCTATCCACGTTCCTATTCGATTTTTCCGCTCCGGCGGCATTAGAAAGCGGTTTACTTCAGACATACGGCGCGCCTCCCTTTTGGCTGCTTCAAGAGTCCTTGTATGTGCCGTTTCATCCCTTCAGCGGATTTTACAGGCATGGATCATGTTGGTTTCCGATACGATGTAATGCGGGCGGCGCTGTACTTCCAAATAGGTTTTTGCAATATATTGCCCCATAATCCCCAGGCAGAAAAGCTGCACACCGCCAATAAAAACGATAATGCAGGCCAACGACGGCCAGCCAGCAACCGGATCGCCAAACAGCAGCTTCCGGACGATGACAAAAAGCATGGCCAAAAAGGAAAGGCTGGTCATTCCCACCCCAAACCAGGAAGCGACGCTGCAAGGGACCTGCGAGAAATTGACAATGCCGCTGAGGCGTATTGAAACAGTTTCAGGAAGCTCCATTTCGTGGTTCCCGCGACCCGCTCCACGTTTTCATAGGGAAGCCAGCAGGTCCGGAATCCGACCCAGCCAAAGATGCCTTTTGAAAACCGGTTGCTCTCGCCCATTGCTGTGATTGCATCCGCCATTTCGCGCTGCATCAGGCGAAAATCCCTGGCTCTGTCAATAATATCTGCATCTGAAATCCGGTTGATCAATTGATAAAAGCGTTTGGCGAACCAGCTGCGCAGCTTCGGCTCGCCCTTACGGTTTTTGCGCCTTGTTGCAACGCTGTCGTACTCTCTCGACTCCAAAATCCGCATCATCTGCGGCAAAAGCCCTGGCGGGTCCTGCATATCTGCGTCCATGACGGCGACATAATCCCCATGGATGTGGCAAAAGCCTGCATACATCGCCGCTTCTTTCCCAAAGTTCCTGGAAAACGAGAGATAAAAGCAGCGGGCGGGCTCCTGTGCCGCAAATTCTTTCAGAAGTTGTAGGGTACGGTCGGTTGAGCCGTCGTTCACGAAAATCATCTCATAGCTGCAGTCCATGGTTTGCAGGATCTTCCGGGGTTTCCTGAAAGAAAATAGGCAGCGCGGTCTCTTTATTATAACAGGGAATAATTAACGACAGCATATACAGCCTTCCTTTCCGTTCAGCGGGTTCCTTCGCCGCGGATGTTCCCACGATTTATAGAAAAAACGTACACATTCCTACACATTTTTGTGAATTCAGCATTTCGCAGCGGCAGCTTGTGATGGGGAGCCTTTGGCCCTTGCCGGGCCGCACGCCGAAAAGACGCAATGCGCTGTCCCCCCGCTTTTGGTGGTTTCTACCGGGGAGAAGGGCCTGAACGCAAAAAATAGGCGAAGGATGGAGGGAACTCCATTCTTCGCCTGGATTTATATATACAATTTTTCTTTGAGAAATGCGGTAATCGTACTTGCTCGAATTCCTGTTTTGACAGGCCGTTTATGCCGGGAAACGTTCCGCTTGGAGGTTCAAGGCTTCCAGGGTTTGGGAATCGCTTCCATCAGATCTTTTTCGTTTTTTTCCATGTTGTTGGAAAATTTTTTCAGGTTGCCGCCTGCAATCTGAAAAATCTGATCCATAAATGCCTTGCGAAGCATTGATTTTCCGGAAAAACCGTCCGGGCTTGGCGGCTCCTCGTTGCGGGAGGGGGAATCTTCGGCCGGGAAAGAGCCGAGCAGGTAATATATCATTGCAAGCTGATATTGATATAATGTGCGGCTGTGGCGGGTCCAGGTTTCCTGGTATTTTCTTACACTAATGTGATTGTAAATGGCCAACAGAAGAATTCCGCCCACCAGGAGGATCTGTGTGTCCAGGAATGTCAGTGTGCTGATAGAAACTGGAACAAGGGAAGATTTAATGGCATAACAGGGTATAACAATTAGAAAAAGGGCAAGAAAAAGAAAAAATAATATGAACATTCCTTTAAAGAAAAAGTTTTTCTTGCGGTTTTTTTCACATTTTACCTTGGTCTCCTCGTATACAACCTGGAAGAAGCGCAGGAAAATTCCTTCGGCATCTGAATTCTTTGAATTTGGAGGTCGATCGCTGTTCCATTGGGCTTGCCACTTGCTGTAAAGTTCCTGTGCAAACTGGTCGCGCGCCGTTGGGTTACGATTTCCAGACATTGGGCAACCCTCCATTTGTATAATTATATGATATACATAATTATATCATAGTATGGAGCAAAGTGAAAGAAAAAAATGATAGATATGCCTGAAAATAATAATTTTATAGGAAATCACGAAAATCACGAAAATCACGAAAATCATATTGCAAGGCGTCAATATTTCTGGTACAATTGGCCAATAGAATTTGGTAATAAATTGTTGCAATTTAGTTACAACTAGGGTGTGTGTTTTTTTGAACGTAAGTCTATTTCGTATCATCCGGACGGTCGAGTGTGGTCCGGAAAAGGAGGCCGTCAAGGAGTTCCTGCGGTTTATCGGCGGCATGGTCAGCGACCATCCGGCGCTTGAAAGAGATGGTAATGTAAAACGAGAAATCGAGGGGAATACGGAAGAAGCGGTTGACTTTTTCTTCCTGGATGAGCAGAACGAGGGGTGGGAATCGGAGCCCATTGTTAAAGAAAAGACGTCTGCCGGGCCTGGTCGTGTGTTCTGGGTGAATGTCAAAAAATTCCGGCAGGAAAAAGAGGGGCAGCCCGAAAAGGATAGGACGCCTGCAGGATATCCGCTTTTAATAAACGCGATCATTGACGCCGTGTGGCCGGAGAAAGACGCGCAGGAGAATACAAAAGGGAAAAACGCCGAATTGAAAAAAGTTGCAGATGTTTTCTTTTCTGAAAACTTATTTGGCTTTTTCCAGTGCAAACGCTCCTTCCGGATTATCAACATGGTGGAGGTTTACGGGCCCCGGTTCCAGTTCGGCGAGGAAAAACGCCGGATTGATGTCAGCGATCCCGGAAGCCTGACAACAAAGTATATTGAGAATATGCTGGAACACTTCGGCGCCGCTTATGAAAAACTTTGTGACATCAAGGCTTCTATCGGAGCTCCTGGCGTTTATGCCTGCTATGCAAAGGTGAATATCGCCCGGAAAATCCGGGAGGTGTGCTCCCAGCTTGAGGGCGCTTCGGAAAAGATGTTCCAGCATGTGGAGAAGGCGGAAACATTGCTTTCCGAGCTGGATGATTTGTACAGCCGGGATAAGGGATATATGGGGACGTTGTTCCTGGCGGCCGCCGTCTGCAAAAGCGATTCCGCGCTTTACCTGACCTCTGCAAATTATTTCCGCCTGTTGCTGGACTTGATCAAGGGACACAGCGGCGCGTTTTATGCCTTTGCCTATTACGAATACGGGCGGCAGCTGGAACGGGTTTTCCGGGATTGGGACGCGGCCATTCTTTTTTACAGAAAAGCGGCGTCCCTGAATCCGCTGAATTATCAGGCGATCTTCAAGCTGGGCTGCTACGAGGCGCATAAGGGCAGATATCAGGAGGCGGTGGAGTGTTTCCAGGATCTTCACAACATGATTGTGGATACCTATGCCCAAAGCGGGCGGACGGATGGGAGCTGCAAATATTTATCGCTGAAGACGATTCAGTACCTTTATAAAACGGACATCTGGCTGTGGATTTTGAACCGGGAACTGGGTTATAACATTTCGGCGGAGGCGGACCGGGAGAGGGCGCTGTTCGACGCGGGGCAATACAAGAAAAATGAATGTATCCATGAAATTTACGGGGAAAATAGCGACGCCTGGAAGAAACTGCAAGAGTACCACGAGCAAAGCCTTCCCGTTTGGATTATGAAAGCGGTTGTGGACTGAACCGTATCAGCGGAAGCGCGGGACGGAAATAAAAAGAAAACGGCGGTGAGCAGAATGGAGAAAAACGGCGGGAGCGTACAGTCTGCGGAAAGAGTGCTGAAAATCGACAAGCTTTTCACCGAGGGGGTTATCCTTGACAGCACGGATGAAATCGAGCAGTCCCTTATGTGCAGGGAGTATCATCAGGCCGGGGAAATGGTTTATCAGATTGTCAAAAGGAATGAACAACTCCATTCCTGCGGAAGCCCAGGATGGGAGAGAGCGCCCAAGAATGCGGAAACGGAAAAGGTGGAGAATATTATTTCCTTCGTCGGGGAACGGGGCATGGGAAAGACCTCGGTCATGCGGTCGTTTATCGAATTCCTGACATATGAAAATACCGGCAGGGAAAGCGTGAAATCCCTCCTGAAAACCGGCGGGGGCCGGGACTTGCTGGATAGCGTCTATTTTGTCCCGTTGCGCTGCATTGACGCCAGCGTCCTGAAATCCAGCGAGGACGTAATGGAAATCATTTTGGCCAGGATGTACCGGTATGTCCGGGAGCTGATTGAAGAACCCGGCGGGCAGGGGGCAGGAATGGCGGACCGGGAGGAAACGCGGGCGTTGTTCCGGCAGTTTGAGCAGGTGTATCAGGCGGTTATGACGCTGAACGAGAAAAGTGCGTTTGAACCGGGGGAATCTGCGTTGCTGCGCCTCCAGAGCCTGAACAGCAGCTTTTCCCTGGCGGACAGCTTCCGGGCCCTGGTGGAGTCCTTCTTGAAATTTACCGCGGAGAGCAGGGGATGCTTTCACCGCGGCTGTAATCCTTATACCCGAACGCCCTATCTTGTGATCGCCTTGGACGACGTGGACCGGTATATGCCGGACCCGATGAAAGGCGAGCCAAGAAAGGGCGTTTATACACTTTTGGGGCAGATTGACGAGTATTTGAAAATCCCAGGCGTCCTTGTGCTGATGGCCTATGACGACGCCCTTTTGAAAATCAACTGCCGGACATACATCAAAGAAAAATACCAATTTAATGACGAGGATGCGGAAAATAATCAGGTGGATCAATACCTGACAAAAATCATTTCAGCCAGGCAGAAAATTTATATGCCGAACCTGGCATGGAAGGACCGTATGACGCAAAACCGCCTGCAAATCGAGATTGAAAAGGCAAGCCGGAACCAGCCGTTCCCTGAGGTGTGGGAGGGCTCGAAAAATGGGGAGGAATCTTTTCGGCTGCCAGCAAAGGATTTCACGCTTTGCTATTTGGCCGAGCAATATGGGTGTTTTTTTGATGCGGTCGGACAGAAGAAGCATTTTTTTGAGGAGCAGAACCTGCGCAGGCTGACGGATCTGGTTCTGGCTCTGCAACTGACAGATGAGGAAAAGAAAGAGGATCACGGCTATTCCAAGCTGATTTCCTATATCTATAATCATTTCAGGTCTGCTGTCCTGACCGGGCAGGAGGCGGCCCTTTTTGGCGAATGGATGGAAAAATGGGTTGACCGCCGGAGCTATGATATTATCAACTATATTCGCTCCCAGCGTGCAGAGAGCGGAAAAACGAGGGAAAATAGAAACGGGAAAAAATCACTGGACGAGAGAATAAGCGATTTTGTGTCAAGCGGCAGAGAGAAGGACGAAAGTAGCGACGAAAAGAAAGAGGAAAGGACGGAGACTGATTGGCGGTACAGTTATGGGGGGCTGCTTTATAATCTTTACCAATCGACTCGTGTGGAAGGTGGAAAAAAACGGGTCTTTTCCAAGAAAATGGCCCAATGCATTTTAGCGTCTTATTCTGTGGTGCTGCCGCATTTGGCTGAGAATGACGAGGTGGATCTGCTGAAAAAAGTTATGGGGAGCTCGATTGCCGGCCGGTGGGCAAATTCTTTCCTTCCAAGGGTTGTAGCACAAGACAGAAGTGAAAACCGTTTGGTTTCTGCACAGATTGGCGCATATGATTTCAAAAAAGCATTAGCCGCTTATGTGCATATTCCGTGTGCTTCGGCAGGTAAGATTGAGATGTTACATCAAAACCATAAGAAAACGGAACTGATCACAGAAATAAGCTATTTAATTCCCGCAATTGAATTGTTTAGTATGTTTTTCACACGGCTTCAAAAAGGAAACCATGATTGTGGGTACGATTGGGAATTGAAGATAAAAAGAGAAGAAAAAGGGAAGGACGTGTGTATTCTTGCAATGACGGCAGATTCCGCATGTTTCAACATTTTTAACTTTGTTGTGAATTCCTTTGATCCCGATTGCTTCTTTTCGCAGATTCATCCTTCATTGCGCGCTCTTATTGGCCGATGGACAGAAGGCATAGGTGAAGCGGAAAAAATGGTCAGCAATTTTTCCTTGAAAAATGAATACAAAAAATGGCAGAAAGCTTATGGCCGGTTTGCAATGCCGTTCCAGCACTTTGATATGCTGTACAACATCATGAAGCGGCAGCAGAACAATTTGGAAAACCGGTTTGAACGGGAAATAGAGGTCAAAGGCTTTTTGAATCAGTGCGTAGAGGTTTACATGAATATCAGCGAAGCTTTGAAAGAGCAGGATGATTTTTATAAAGAATACCTCTCTGACGGCATAAAGCCGAAGTTCCAGGAGATATATGAGGCGTGCCCATTTATCAAGTGTGTTTGCGACGGGCGACTTAAGGGTAAAAGAGTAAAAGCGGAGAGGGGGAGAATGAAAAATGTCAGGAACGTCCTGGAGGATCTTCTCCTGCCATTTATTGCTAATTTCATTATAACAGAAAAAACACGCCGCGGACCATTGGAGCCGTTATGATAAAAGAAGAAAGAGAACACACGATCGAAAACCTGTGCGCGTTGGCGAAGGCGCTGTTCTGCGAAGTGGAGATCGGGAACGTGCTGAACGGGGAGGTGTATTTCGACGGCATCTCCTGCGAACAGGCGGCGAGGCTGGCGTTGAGGACGCAGAAGCTGTACGAGCGGTGCAGCGAGCTGGAATGCCAAAAAAAGATGGAGGCCATCAGCGACGCCATGTGCCGCCGGGACCGGCAGCGTATGCGCGTTTCCCAGCGGGGGAAAATCCATGTGTTTGAGCTGCTGGCGGACCTGGACGAATACCTGCTCCTGATGCAGAACGGAGAGGTGCTTTGCCGCTATACGGAAATGCTGAGCTGGCGGGACTTGATTCAAAGCATCGGCGAGGAAATCCCGGTTTCCGCAATGTACGCAATTTCGGACCTGGCCGCCGGGGAAAGCGAACGGCTGCATTTTACTTGGAGCTTCGTTGTGCGCCAGAACAATGAGGCGCTGAATGAAATCCTCCGGCGGGGAATTTCCGAGCATCATATGCACCTTTGGCCCTCGGTCCCGTATTTCCAGGTTTCCTGGCTGAACTTGATGAATAAGCCCTTGGAAGGTGTTTATATGAAAAGGCTCCTGGAAATTGACAAAAAGGAATGGAGCCTGCAGCAAAAAACCTGCTTTTCCAAGAAGGAATTTTTCGAGGAACCATATATGGTGGATCGGGCCGGCTCCCTGGTGACGCTCTGCCGCCAGGCGGCGCTGATCCGTGCATACTTGTGCAGCAGGCTGAAAGGTTTTTTGCCGGAGGCTGGGCAGGAGAACGGCGGGAACGAAAAAGAGAGTGGGTGTCCAAAGGGCGGAGCGGGTTCCAGGGGAAGATGGACATTAGGCTGGGTAAGGCGTCTTTTGAACTACCCGGAGAATATTTCGATCAACGGCGACCAGATCCGGAACCAGATTTCGGCCTTGCGGAATGGAACGCGGGAGATGGATTATATGCTGCGGATGTTCCGGTGCCAGCAGATGAAAGACCAGGAGGAATACACGGTTTTCAGCGGTGAGCGCTGGTTCCTGTATTCGGTGATTCGGGATATTTACCTGACGTATCCCGCCCTTTGCAGGGAGGAGCACAATCTTTTTTACGCATATCTGCTGATCATGATCAAGCTGCGGACGAAAATGGTGCAGACGGACCAGAGAATCGGATTCGACAATTTCCAGCGGATTCAAAACAGGAAGGGCTATTTTTTGGAGGATACAAGGTCAAAGGAGCAGATTGCCCGTCTTGCAGTCCGGGAACCCTTGAAGCATGCTGCGTACCTGCGAGAGATGGAGGTGCGGATTGTCCCAGGGCATACTGCTGAAAAAATCCGGCAGGATATTCAGGTGTTGGAAAACGCTGGGAGGCAGGGCCAGGAGGATTGGTGTTCCAGAAGGGATTCTATGGGCACTGTGCCGGAACCGCTGTGGAAACGGTATTATTATGTGCTCCATTTTATTAAAGGGCAGGATGAAGGCTTGAAACGTATCAAAGACAGTCATGAGACGGGGAGACGGCTTTTTTACACAGAATGCAGGCATGACCGCTATCGCAGGCAGGTGGAAAAGACTGCCCGTGCCATTCGACAGTTTCGGGAACGTTATACAGAGCTTGCCTGCCGCGTAGGCGGGATTGATGCCTGTTCCCAGGAAATCGGCTGCCGACCGGAGGTTTTTGCCCCTGTGTTCCGTGCATTGGGTGAGCATACCTGCCTGCGGGAGTACTTCGGAGAGCAGGTGCCGCTGCCGCGGTTGCGAAAAACCTATCATGTGGGAGAGGACTTTTTGGATATGGCGGACGGGTTGCGGGCGATTGATGAAGCCGTCCGCTTTTTGGGCTTGGACTGCGGCGACCGCCTAGGCCATGCGCTGGCGCTGTGCCTGGACCCAAAGGAATGGTATCAGGCGAAGAACATGCAGATCTCCCTGCCGGTACAGGATTATATTGACAATGTTGCCTGGTTGTACCATGCGGTTCAAAGATACCATATCCCCCAACAGGACCGGGCGGTTCATTTTCTGGAAAAAGAATTTGGATATTATTTTAACCACGTTTATCGCAGCAATTTGAAGGAAGAAGAACTGGATTACATTATGTATGCGGCAACAGACTTTTACCGGGATGATGAGGAAGCCAAGGGGTATCAGAGGCATAGCTGTGACCTTTCCATTGATTTATATTGCCGCGCCTGGATGCTGCGGGGAGACCATCCGGATTTATACCGGGAAGGGTATTTCAAGCCGCTCCGTGTCCCGGTTGACAACTGGGAACGGCAGCGGTTGAATGAGATATATCCTCCGGACGCGAGTATTCGATATATTCCGGAATGCAGTCTGCTTTATTATTTTTATCATTATCATGAAGCTGTAAAATATGCGGGGACGGAAATCGTAAATATTACGGTGGATCAAGATTATATTGCGGCGGTGAAGGCGGTACAGCGCAAAATGCAGTTTGATATTGCCCAGCGCGGATTGTCAGTTGAGAGCAACCCCACATCGAACGCCAAAATCAGTACGTTCCGGGAATACAGCAGGCACCCGATGATTGCTTTGTATAACCGGGGCCTGGTACATTCTCCGGAGGAACTCCGAAATTGTGCCCAGGTCCATGTATCGATCAATACGGATGACAGCGGCGTATTTTTTACCTCGCTGGAAAGCGAATACGCGGTTATGGCCCGGGCGCTGGAGGAAGTGTCGGACGAGAGCGGACAACAGCGCTTTTATAAATGGGAAATTTATGAATGGCTGGATCAAATCCGCAGAATGGGGAACGAGCAGGGTTTTCTGCGGTAGACAGCAGCGACGTTTTTCTGCCGGAAGCGGCTGAAAAACGGGAAAAGCAGGATCAGGGATGGAATAACGCCCTGACAGGCGGATTTTCCGTCTTCTTGCAGTTTCCAGATATACCCAGCGGAAAACTGTAACCGTTTTGTTGTTGTTTTGGAGGGGGAACTGTATTAGCATGAATTTATACTGTTCCCTATAAAGAGAATTGCATAGGAGGATAACCGCATGAAAAAAATGATATCGTGGCTGCTGGCCGCGGCGCTGGCGGCGTCTATGCTTGCGCTGCCGACCGCAGCGGCCAGGACCGGGCATTTTTCCGATCTCCCGGAGAACTCGGCCGCGCCGGTGGAAGCCCTGCGGCTGATGGGGGTGCTGGACGGCTACGGCGACGGGACGTTTCGCCCCAACGCGTCCCTGACCCGGGCGCAGTTCTGTAAAATGACCATTTGCGCGGTAAACCGCGAAGACGAACTGGAACTTTACCGGTCCGTCACCGTGTACCCGGATGTGAGGCCCTCCCATTGGGCGGCGGGATACATCAACATGGCCGCAAAAGGAGAGCGGATCATCTCCGGCTTTTCGGACGGGAAATTTTACCCGGACCGCGTGGTGACGCTGGCCCAAGCTGCGACGGTTTTGCTGCGCCTCTTGGGTTATAAGGATGAAACGATGGGGGCCGTATGGCCAAACGGCTATCTGGCGGTTGCGTCCCGCGTTGGGCTGCTGGACGGCATGGATAAATCCAATGGAAATGCTCCCCTGACCCGCGGCCAGGCGGCTCAGCTGTTTACGAATCTTTTCCAGGCGGACTGCGTGGGGGAGGAAGGGGCCGGCGCAGGCAGCCTTCTTTCCCGCATAGGCATGGAAACCAAGGAAAATGTGATCCTGGCGTCTTCCAGCGCAAAAGGGCCGGATGGAAAAAACACGGCCTTCCAGCTTACCAACGGGCAGGTTTACCAGCTGGCTGACAGCAAAGCCTCCAGCGGGGTGCTGGACGGAAGCCGGGGAACGCTGGTGCTGAAAAATGGGAAGGCGTTGACCTTCCTGCCGGACCGCAAGGGCAGCAGCCGGACCGCCGTTCTTGCCAGCGCCGAAGCGCTTCTGCTCACAGACCGCACCGGGGCGAAGTATTCGGTAGAAAACTCGACTACGGCATTTTATAACGGGAAAGAACAGAGCTGGAGCGAACTCTATACCTGGCTGAATCCCGGCACGGCCCTGACGCTGTACCTGGGAGCGGCGGGGAATGTGGAATATATCATTATCGGCGGCGGGGACGCGGCCAATGAAGCGGTGGTCGTTTATGAAAGAGGATCTGCGGCGGGCTTCGACAGCCTGACCGGCGGAACGGGAGGCTGGACCATCTATAAAAACGGGCTTCCCGCCACCTCGAACGATCTGCGGGCTTATGATGTTGCGGTCTATTCCGGGGCGACCAATTCCATCCGGGTGAGCGACGCCCGGGTAACGGGCTATTATGAGGACTGCCGCCCCAGTCCCACGGCGGCGGAATATGTGACGGTGCTGGGCTATGAGTTCCCGGTGTTGACCACGGCCCAGGCGAGTCTTGCAGCTTTCAAGCCAGGAGATCAGATCACGCTGCTGCTGACGGAGGATAACCAGGTTGGCGGCGCGGTGAAGGGCGGAAGCCTTCCTGGCGGCACGCTGGGGATAGTGAAATCCATCTCCAGCGGCGCGGCGGAAGTGGAGCTGCTGTGCGGCGTGACGGCAAAAGGCGCCGCGGACGGCGCTTCCGCCGCTGCGGGGCAGCTTGTACGGGTAAGCTCCGAGAAAAAGGGCGAGCTTCAGATTTACCGGCAGGGCGGCGGCGATGTAACCGGGACGTTGGATCTGAGCGCCCGCCGTGTGGGGAATGCCGGGATTGCGGAAAATGTGAAGGTATATGCATATGGGGATAACGGCCTGGAAATGATCAGCCTGAGCGACCTGGGCGGCGGCACGCTTCCGGGCAGCCGGGTCAGCTATGCGCGGCTCAACTGGGCGGGCCAGGTGGATGTGCTGGTTCTGGGACGGTACGACAGCGGCGCGGTCCTGTACGGCAGGGCGGTTGTCACGATCAAACGGAACCAGGCGGAACAGATGAACGAATACCATCTGGAGGTTTCCAACGGTGCAAGGAGCATAGGACCCATTCCAATGACACATGATGTCAATACCGGTGACTATGTGGCGGCCTCGACCAATTCGTCGGGAACGCAGTTTACGGCTGTACGGAAGCTGGGCAGGCTGACGGACGTCCCCAATTCGGCGTGGAGCAGCCGGGAATCCGTGACCGTAGGCGGGCGGAGCTATACGGTTCCGTCGGATGTGGCTTGCTACAACCGGGACACCGGCACGTGGATTTCGCTGGACGCTGCCCGCGCTTACGCGGGAAGGGCAGATCTTTATGAAAGCGGCGACGGAGTGATCCGCATAATCGAGGTCGGGGCACCGTGAACCCGCAGGCTGCGGTGAAGAAAGGGACGCGTCCGGCAGGGTAATTGTAAAGTTGTAAGTCAAGGGCGCGCCTGCAGTATCCGGCAGGCGGCAGGGATAAACGGCAAGCACATCCGATTCGGCTTATAAGGCTGAATCGGATGTGCTTTTCTTGTTTGGGGGGTTTCCGCGGAGATTTGCGAAAAAAGCGGATGGATATAAAACAAGGAGCGTATCTGTCAGGCGAATGAAAAACCGGCGAGAAAATATCCCCCGGTTGTCCACAGATCAAATTGCCAAGCCTCCGGAATGCATTCCGCAGAGATGTTGATTTTATAAAAAAGTACCTTTTTGCAGGGTTCCTTATCGCCATTTCACAAAACCAAGGATAGCACGAAATTTACAAAATTCAACAATTTTAGAAAAATTTTTACAACGGCCGGTTTCACAAAAAGGTTAGGATTTCCTGCAAGCCACTGTGCTCAGGGAAATGTGTCGGCATTTGCGCAAAGAGCGGGCCGCCCGCCTTCTTTGTAAGCGGCAGGTTTTTTTGACGCTTAGGCGGCCCTTTTTTGTAGAAAGCCGTGGGGCGGTCCCGCCTTCCGAAAGGGTAAGCCGCCGTAAATTCGCGGAGAAAGCATGGTGGTTTTATGAGGATAAAATTGGCGGTCCTGCACAGCGATCCCACGTATCTCAACCGTCTGACATCTGTCCTGGGGGCCAGGTATCAAAACCGTCTGACGCTCTATTCCTTTGCCCTCTGCGCGTTTCTTGTCCATGAAATAGTTTTCAGCAGGCAGTCCATCACCAGAAACAGAGCCTTGCGCAGCTCTGGCGGTCCACTCTTAGCCTCGTGACCCCTGGATTGGTCAGCGCCAGGGTCAACACCGGCGAACGAAGTGATGGAGCTCCTACGGGCAAACCGGGTCACATCCCCAATCTCCGCCATGCGCTGC